>JBKQTH010000084.1:0-9752 GCA_052143275.1 Ktedonobacterales bacterium
CCAGGCAATGTCTCCATCTGGCGAAATGAGAGCTGAGGGATCATCGCCCTGTAACCATGTCTGGAACACGACAAGGCGCGCCGCCATTTCCGGTGAGATGCGTCCTATATCTCCGCCAGATTTAGTGTCAGCTACGCCGGACATGAATTGACTACCAAAGCTTGGTTCAGCAGCAACATGCTCGCCGGAGTCTGGCCATGAACAGTGCTGTGCCACGTCAGGGGAAACGGACACGATAGCTACAGGAGGACAGAGTGGAGGAGCGAATAGTCGGCCAAGTCGTCCACAAACGAGTTCGGTGGTCAAAATTTTGAGTGGCCCATGTGGCAGGAGTATCTGAGCCACCGTTTCTTGTGGATTATTCTGCGCTTTGACCACATACCAAAGCTCGTCACTGGCCCGCATGAGCCACGGCTTGGTTCGACCAGTTAGAGGCTGCTTTGCTTCCAGTGCGGTAACGGTGTGAGGAGTACTACTACGGTCAATTTCTGCAAGACGCGACACAATTTCGGCGAGTTCCATAATCTGTCCCCACGGATTGAGTCATACGCCGTGATTCCGTGATGAGTGTATGCCATGACCAGAGCCACTACCAAGCGCGGGATTTGGTAACGCCGACTCTCCACTCACACTGTTCCGCGCACACTGTGGCGGCAATGTAAAGCTTTTCGAGAGCAGGCCGGCATAGGCAGCGCGTGCAAGTGGTGACGTTGCAGGTTACAACGCGCGTGCGGGAGTCCAATGTAAAAATTGGTGCTGTCTGGTAGACAGGGTACGATCGTTGACTGGCGGTTAAGCAATTCGGGACGCACCGTTCAGTCCCGTTCATGGATGTTCACAACCACCGCAAAAATGCGGGTTTCTGGCGCTCTCCCGTTCATACGAGTTCATCAGTAGCCACCGTCGTTGGCGTGGGACGCTGATGGCAAGTCCGCAGGCGCGCTGCTAGTCACCGGTATTAGTGTCAAAATTGGTGTCATGAGGTGGGTTTGAGTATCAAGAGCAGGCGGCGCTGGTGACAAGCGGATTTTAAGCCCCACTCTTGCTAATCTGTCTCATTGTTCTAAGGGGCAGTCCATCCATAAAGTTATCTCACTTCCGCTGGTTACTACGTCTGTTCAGGTTAAGACAAGATGAGGGATAGAGACAGGAACGCCCCTGGCTCATCTCCACGGGCGTTCCTTGAATATGGTAGAAGTCGTCACTGGATAGAGTAGATAGCGGACCATGAGTAGAAGATGGGCATCTCATTGATGCCGCCATTTGCTATTAGAATAACCCCCCTATAGTCTTGTTCGACCAGAAAGTATTGCCGTGCTTCGGAGGCCTTCTGGTCGATAAAGCGCACATAGGCCATCGGACGCAGAACTCCATTGTTGTCATGACCCTATCCACGCTCCTCAAAAAACGCAGTCACAGCTGCCACATTGCCTTCAATTTCCATCATTGTGTTCCCTTCCTCTTGTGTTAAATGTCTTGTAATGAAACGGTCTAGTTCTGCTTGCCTGATGCGATATCCTGCGGGTCCGCCCAAGTCAACAGCTTGCAATTCTCCGCTCCGTATCCATCTCCGCACAGTTTCAATATTTACCTTCCAGCGCTGTGCTACCTCCTCAGCAGTAAGCACAGTGTTTGCTCTTCGGTCGTGCTTCATCGCCCCCTCACATGCCTAGTCGCCTATAATTGTATAATTGTGCCACTAGTAGCCATTGATTTGCTATTGTAGTTCAAAATAGAGGCAAATAGCAAGAGATGGGGATGCGTGATGAAAAAGAATGCGATGGGATTCCAACATATCAGCCCATCGCCGTGCATTCGCTATAGTTCGCTCGAAGTTGCGCGGGTTGGTGTCAGGCTAGTAGGTAGGTAGGATCAGCCGAGGACTGGAGTACGCTTTCTGCCACTGGCGGAGGCCCGGAGTTCTGAGTCGACCGGCGGATCTACCGACTTATCCCTCTACGCCAGGCGTGATCGCCAGCCCTGAGGACACCTGCTCCAGTACGTCGTTCAGCTTCGAGAGCGTCGGGGCTGAGACTCCTTGATTACCCCTGACCTCGATGCGCACATGAAATGTGAGTTCGATACCAGCGGCGGTGGCGACTTTCGTCAACTCTCCGATCTGGTCGGCGAGCTCTTGGATCTCGCTGGGGCGCAGGTACGCCTCAGCGGCGATCACACCAGGACGCGGCTGTTCGACTGGTGCAGTCGAGGTCGCTGCCAGAGCTGCAGCGGGTTGAGCAGAGGCATCTGGTGCCGAAGAGGCGGGAACGCGCAGGCGCACACTCGCTGCACCGCCCATATCGCACGGCCATGATCCAGAATCGGGCGTTCGCTCCAGATACCGGGCGGCAAATGCACCCTCAATGGCCTGTCGTACGACACTCCAGGGGAGCGGTTTGCCGGTCCGTGTCGCGAGCGCGTCGGCGATCCCACCTGCAGTCGTAACCTCGGATCCACCCGCCCACGCCTCGGGCAGATTGGGCGCGAGTATGTCTTGCGGCTTCACCGGCTCTGGAGGGGCTTGCAGCACAGCTGTTTCGGACAGTACCCTGTCCGGTACGTCTTCTCGATAGAGGCTGGCGGGACCAGCGGTCAGCCATAGGACACCGTCACGGACGGCGGCATGAACCGCCGCGGCTAAGGTCTCGCTGCCGACGCGCGGGATACTCACCGGCTCGGTGTAGCCGCCCCGTTCCACTTGGACCACGGTGCCACCAGCGAAGTAGGCGATAAGTGCGCGATACGTCAGCTCCCCCGTGCGCCAGAGATTAGGCAAGACGCCGGGGGCGAGCAGAGAGGGCGCGAGCGAGGACAGCGTGGCCACTCCAGGCAGGGCAGCCTCCAATGCCGCGTCGCGCAATGCCGTCGACTCCACCTCTTCACGCCAGAAGGTGCGAAAGCTATGGTCAGGACGCGGCAACTGCATGACAAAGATTCCCCCCCGGCAACCTGCAAGAAGTGTGTCGAGGACCGCCTGCGTGTTGAGCATCTTGGGCAACTTGGGATATTGGGCGAAGGCGCCGACGAGATCTTTGACGCGGCGTGCGGGCTCATCCTCCCGCCAGAGATCGTATGGGCCGCCCGGGAGCAGGGCGTCGGATGCAATCGCCGTCTCGGTAATGCGCGTGCGGGGATCGGCCTTGATCGCAGCGAACAGCGGCTCGGTGGCCGACGCCCCAAGGGTGACCTTGAAAGCCTCCGGCTCGCCAAGGACGGCACCGAGGTCAACCGGATGCCCTTTGGGGGACGGCGGCTGCACCTCTTCACTGACACAGGTATCGCGTATGTCACCTCCACCGATTACTCCCAGCCCTGGGTAGCGGCAGTGGACGCAACCGGAACTGGTGGCGAGCGGTGGCGCACGGAGGGGGTACGAGCGGACACCCTGGCTCTCGAGAGGAGTCGGGTGTATTATGCCTGCCTCCATGCCGATCCGCATATGCCACGTCACCGCGACAAGATTGCCGAGGTGGGGGCGCTGGATAGCGAGACTGGTGCGCCGCTCTGGTCGTGGAGGAGTCCTGGTGATACCGGCGCGCTGCTGCGGCTGTGGGGCCTGCGGACACCAGCCATGCTGGTGGATGCGACCAAGAAGTCCTGGCGAACCGTGGAATCAATTCTCGCGTCTCCTGGCTATCGGGTGAGCCGGCGGCGAGCTCTGCGAAGCGAGTTCAAGGTCGGCCAATGTCGACGACCGTACGCCCTGCACGGCGCCAATAACGCGCTATGGCTGGAAGCTCGGGATGGCCTCGTATTTGTGGGCACGCGGCTTGGACTCTTCGCGCTGGCTGGGGATGATGGGCATCTGTGCTGGCATGCATTGCCCGATATCGACCTCTCCTTTGTGGAACCTGCCTTGCCGCCCGTCTAATGGACTGCCCCTGCCACGTGTCATACGGGATTCGCCTCGATCGTCGTCGAATTGCCTTCTGGTACATTCAGTGCGGTGCCAGTCCCTGCCTACTCCGGCAGCGGTGCACACCTCTACCACCCTCGGGGAATCCATACAATCCGCAGTGGCACGCCGCGGTCTGCCACCGGCTGACTTGAGATCGCTCTCACTCTGTGGCGCCTCCTTCGTATATAGGGCGACCACCGGGCCGGCGGGGCTGAGGGTCCGACCAGCTCGCCCTCGACCGCGACTGCGACGACTGCCCAGCAGCGGGACGATCTCTTGCTGGGCAAGACTCGTCCGCTCTGGGGATCACGCCCCCACGCACGGCAGATAGACGGCATAGGCCCACTGGAGATATCCCGCATGGACACATTTCAACCACCGTTTCGCTGGAATCTGCGCTACCGCGAGTCGCTGGGCAGTTTGCTCGATGGCCCACGGGCGCCAGCCTATCCCGAGTTTGTGGATGATCTGCTCGCCTGCGCGGCGCGCTGCCTCGCGCTGTCCCACAATGGCGACCTCTGCTTCCTAGGCCGGTCCCCAGAGAGCCTCTTTGATCTGTTGAGCGGACTCCTGCTCGACACCCCCTGGGCGGACCGCCTGCGCTTGGTCCCATTCTCCATGCGCAACCTCGATACGCGCACCGTTCGACGCCGCATCCCTGGCGCGATCGAGAGTCTACACATGCATTTTCGCCTGCTGGGAATCGGCCCGGACGAGTTGATCGCCGCAGCACACCCTGTCGTGTTCATTGATTTGGTGGCTTCGGGACGGACCCTGGGTCATCTGGTCAGTGTGCTGCACGCCTGGAGCAAGCTTGCAGATATCGACTGGCAGGCGGTGAAAGCCAAAGTGCGGATCGTCGGGATCACCTGGAGTGAGCGCCCGAGCCCGAAGACCTGGCGCTGGCAAGCGCACGCCGAGTGGGTAGACCTGCTCAACCGGGGGGCGATCAAGAATGTGGCCGTGCCCTGGCGGCTGTGGGACTATCTGGGCAATCGCCAGGCTAAAGTGACGGAGTCATTTAGCCCGTGGCGCTGGGCGACGGGAGAATTGAGCACCCCCAGGTATGACGAAGCGCATCTGGCGGCGCTGCGGCTGGCGGCGGATCTATTCGATAGTGGGCGGATGCACAGGTACAGGGAGCCGTTTGTAGGGCTGCTCAGCCAGGAGCGGGCGATGCGCTCCGTCTGGTTTCGATCCCTGGTCCATCAGGTGATTCCATCTGGAACCAGATTCCGTCGGTGATGAGTTCCCGCTGGGTCTGCTGAGATCGCGTCATCGACCAAAGGCTGGCTTCGCCAACTGCATCCGGTCGCGATTTGCACCCGTGATCTCCACTTTGCAAGGGGACGTCTCCCGTCCAGCGCCATATTGCCCGGTCGGCGCTCGTTATGCGAACTCTTAGATACAAGACTGTGTTTTGCGGCGCAATGTGGGATTGATCAACGTGGTCAGCCACAACGTTGACATGGTGGGTCGGCAACTACTAGCCACGCCACGTCCTTAGAGGCCAGGGTAATTAAGGTAATCTACGTTGGCGAGCAAAGCATGTCTTACTATATTAAGAACGTTGTGAAGACCGGCGGAGACATCTCGGGCCTAGGATCGGCGGTGGACGTAGCCGGCAGTGCTGTCGCCTCCCGAAGATGCCTATTGCAAGCGAACTGGAGACCTCAGAGGTTGGCGATGTCGATTCAGGATTGGGACACCTTCGGTACGGTCGCTGGCGGCGCCAGTGGTGCATTGATCGGCCTCCTCTTTGTGGCTATCTCGCTCAATCGGGACCGAATCATTCAACATCCGGCGCTGCGCGCCAGTGCGCTTCAGACGCTGGTGCTGTTCATGCTTCCGCTGGTTGTCTCAGTCCTGCTGGTGACGCCGCAGCAGCCTTCCTGGCTTCTTGGGGCCGAGTTCATTCTGCTCGGCGCCATAACCGCAGTGGTACTCGTGATTGCCGGACGTGGGAAGCGGATACTGGATACGCGACTCGCCCGCGTGCTCGACCAGGTCAGCCCCAACAACATCACCACGTTGCTCATCCTAATCACTGGCGGGACCTTGGTTGCTGGCCATGGCGGCGGTCTCTTCTGGCTCGTACCTACGGTCCTTTCCGCACTTATCAGCGGTGTTGTGAACGCGTGGCTGTTCTTAATGGTGGATCCAGACTGACCAGGCTGGTACGATCCGAATTCGTGGCTTTGCCTCTAGCACACCCCGCTCAAAGGAGCCATCCATGACGAGTAAGCAAGAAGACGATAATCTGCAAAACCGTGGAATGAGTTCCTCGGCCACCGAGGCGGACCTCCTCCGTATAACTGAACGTGAGCGCTTGCAGGCATTGGTGGACGCGGATCTGGACGTCGCTGACCGGCTTCACGCCGACGACTTCCAACTCATCACTCCCTCCGGAGCGGTTTTGTCGAAGGAGCAGTATCTCGGCAAAATCGCCTCCGGAGAACTCAACTATCAGGTGTGGGGACCCGACGCACCCATTGATGTCCGCCTATACGACCGGGTGGCGCTCATTCGCCACCGGTCTCAGCTGGATATCATCGACAGCGGGCACCATGTGGGACTTCGGCGCTACTGGCATACCGACTCCTATGAACGGCGTGGCGGGCGTTGGCAGGTCGTCTGGTCCCAGGCGACCGAAATCCGGTGATGGCTCCAGCCATAGGAGCGGGTGGCACCGAGCCTGCCGATGCTACTCCCTCCTCTCACTCTGTACGTTCTGCTGCCTCAGGCGCTAGACAACGATGTAGGTGACACTATCCGACGTATGGCGGATCCCGTTGAACAAGAGCGTGTTCTGTGTAGGGCGCTGTCGTTCTCTCACCCGCAAAACGCTCTCTGATATTCATTCCCCCCTGGATCTCTGGCGATTCTTGAGGCGATGAGGCCACCAGAGAAACAGTGTAGCTGAGCGGATCAGATCAGGACGGCGCTGCAGCGTAAACCATATCACAGGTGCCGAGTCCAGGCCGCCGGGTCGGTGCGGTCAGCCCCGCTCGGCTCATGACCCGATGAAGCGCCCAGGCGGGGGGCCACGTCAAGGCTGCCGCGAAGCGGCACCCGGAGCGAAGCGGAGGGCCGCGGCCTTTACGGGGAGCCGACGGGCGCTAGGGTCAGACAGAGCCGGAGCGGAGGCTGCACCGGGCACGTAGGCACTGGACACCTGGCAGCTATGACTACACGCAGAGCGCGGTGCCGAGGGAGGCAACAATGCGGTCAAGCGCTCGCCTCGTGAGGCTATTGCCATCAGCTTAGGAGTACCGACAGGCACAAGATCAGTCAGGGAGGGCCGCCAGCAGGACGTTGGCGACCCTCCACCGTGCCTGCGGTTTCCTCTCAGAATTGCGTCGAGTGAGCTCATGGGTAAGCTTGGACATGCGGTCCCTGGTTCGTGTCACATCTGAAGACCCGGGATCGTGTGTACAGGTAGCGAACGCAGCTCGACAGTGCGACTCGCCAGTGAGTGAGAACTGGGACAGCACGATAGTGGCAAGTAGGGAGATGTGACACCCATATACCTCATACGTGCTGGCGAGAGGCTAATGCACGTATGGCGGAGGAGAGGCATATGACGCATATGATATATAAGACCAGACACGGCGGGGGGCAGGGCGAGGCAGGAGATCAGTATCAACGTGAGCGCCTCTGGGGGATGGGCACAGTGAGAGGCGCAGTACAGGTCATCGCGCTCCCGGTCCTTTTGTTACTGGCCCTGGCCAGTTGTGCTGCCAACCCGTCAACGCAAGGGAAGACAACATCGGGCACGACCGCCACCTTGCGTCCCGCGAGCAGCTGGTCGACGACCACGTTCCATGGCAGTTCCACTGGCTACCTGGAGCCGACGGTCGCGCCGAGCGACCCGCAGGTAATCTACGTGAGCGCCAGTGACCAGAACGGCCCTATTGTGGAACGCAGCGACGACAGCGGTAAGACGTGGCAGACGCTCCCCGTACCCACCACGGATCTGGCGGCCGATCCCAACGCCAACAACGACACCTTCGATGTCACTCCCAGCCCCACGGACGCAAATACCGTGCTCGTCACGTTGAGGAGCTTCCTTGATAATCCCCGCTGCCCGACCGCGGCATCGAACCCGACGGGTGAGCCTGTGTCGGATGCCGCCTGTTTCTTTCAGTACCTCAGCCACGATGGAGGTACGACTTGGACGTCAGTGACGGTTCCCACCCCAGGCAGTGTGATCGGGGAGGCCCCACTCACCTCCGCACTGGTCAGGACTCCATCGAGTGGTATGCTCGTCGCACAGGGCAGCCGTCTCTACGCTGCGCTCAGTCCTAATCCAAATACAACGCCGACCGCCGGCTGGCGGCTTGTCTCGAGCAGCGACGGCGGCAACACCTGGGCCTATGCTGATCAGACGCTCGTCGCGCATGGAGTGAACCTCACCTCGTATCTGCCCGATGCCAGTGGCTCTGGCGCCTGGGTGCTTGCTGTACCCGCGAGTTCCACGCCCGGCCAAGGCACAGTACAATTGTGGCGCACCAATGATGGCACCAGCTGGTATCAGGCCAAGTTGCCGCAGGACTGCAGCCAGAACTGCACGCTTGTCGGATCGACGGTACTCGGCGGTGGCGAATCACGGCTCGTCGTGAGCGACCAACAGACTCCGTTCGAGCTGACTACAGACAACGGTGCGCACTGGCAGGTAATGCCCACTACTGGGGTGCCGTCGACACTTGAGTCGGAGGTGGAGGCGGGTGGGAGCGCAGAGAGTGCGGGCGTGCTTGGCGACGGGACGATCCTCGCCATGTTCGTCGCACCTAGCACGCCAGGCGCAGGGGGGGACGCATCGCAGAGCGGATACTATGCCTGGGCTCCAGGAGCGCGTTCCTGGCAACGTGTCACGCCTGCTTCACCTTCATATCTGCCCTATACGTCGTGGCTCACCATGCGGTCGGGTGGTGGCTACACTATCTGGGTCCTCGGACCTGCAAAAGGCGCGGGCCTGCTCGTTGCCTCCGTGGACCTGGGGTAAACCACTTATGGAAACGAAGGAGCAAGCTCAGGGCCGAGTGGTGTAACACGGCCCTTCTCATTTACCGTGAGAACACTTGGCGGCGCATGTTTCAAGTGCAGACATAGCGCTCTACGCGACTACTTCCCTGCATGTATTCCTTGCGGTCCGCGGCACAAAGCGCGATATATGCTAGTATTGCTCCAGGCGGTATTCATCGTCGAGCAGGAGGTGACAGATATGCAGCAGGTAACTCCCGAGGAGGCTGGGGCCTACCTCAGGGACCTTATCAAAGCCGCGCTTGAGGGCGAAACGGTCATCATCACCCAGGACGCTGAGCATCAGGTCCAGCTGGTCCCGATTACCCGCAGCACACACGATCGTGTCGCCGGGAGCGGCAAGGGCACCTTTACCATGAGCGACGATTTCGATGCGCCACTACCAGACTTTGAGGAGTATACGCAGTGAGGGTGCTGCTGTAGTTACAGATAGTATGGACATATCTTCCCTTTCATATCCGTATGTTCCGCTTGACAGCAGAAGCGAGATCTAGTACACTCGTTCCAGTAACTGGACGGTGAGAACCTCCTCAGCTCAGGTGCGGATCGAGGAGTGGACGGACCATCGCTTATGCTGGTGCAGCGGGCGTATAAAACCGAACTGGACTTGACCAACCGGCAAATCACGGCCTGTAAGCAGCATGCCGGAGCTGCTCGGTGGGCCTATAACTGGGGTGTGAAAGTCAAACAGGAGCGCTATCGCGCGACCAAGAAGACCCCCACCGCTATCGATTTGCACCGCGAACTCAATGCTCTCAAGAAGACGCAGATCCCGTGGATGTATGCTGTCTCCAAATGTGCTCCACAAGAA
>JBKQTH010000085.1:0-7707 GCA_052143275.1 Ktedonobacterales bacterium
CCACTCCGGTGGCATTCGCTGCCGGAATCCAGGTACTTTCTTCCTAGCCGGCTCACCGGGTGAAAGACCGCCGGGAATGGGCCGCTGCGCAGCACCGGCACCCCTATGAAGCCCAATACTGTGCCGGTTGCTTCATCTGGTTGTACGTGCTACAATCGAGCCCTGGAACTACGATGACAGCATAGTTTACCAGATGTCTGCAGCCTCAGCAGCCAGGACCTGGTTTTCTTTAGTAAGTTTGGATCTTCTGGATTACCTACGGGGATGAAACACCATTCGCTCTTGTGGTAGACTCTCCGCGTACCGCCGGGCCGGCACGGGTCATACTTTCACACGTTTTCGACGAGGCAGCGGAGGACTATTATGGCAAAAGCGGACCGTTCGCGAAAGGGCATCGGCTCGCGCCTTTTTGGGCTGATCAATCCGATCAGAGATCCCAGCCTACTGATCGCCATCGTTCTGACTGTGCTCTATGTAAGTGGCGCCCAGCATGCCTCTATCCTGACCTGGCTGATCTTTGGTGTAGGATTCTGGATTGCTGTAAAAGCGATCATCTGGCTGCTGGTGAACTTTGCTTTTTCCTTTGTATACCTCATACGAAAAAGTGGCTGGGTGCTTCGCAATCCAAGACTTGCCTGGCGCCTTCTCGACGCGCTTGGTACCGAAGAAATCATTATCGGCGGACTGCGGCCGGATATGTTTACTGCGGAAGATGGTTCGCTCCACGAAGGCCAACTGGGCGCTATGCCAGGTCTGATGAGCTCCTATGCAGCGATGCAGTACGGCGGCGCTCTCGGTGGAGCTG
Source organism: Ktedonobacterales bacterium (assembly GCA_052143275.1). GTDB lineage: Bacteria > Chloroflexota > Ktedonobacteria > Ktedonobacterales > JADMIN01 > JAJPKE01. The sequence continues at coordinate 806 of JBKQTH010000085.1, forward strand.
CGTATGATTATGCCGAGCCGCCCTATGACCAGGGTTTTGGAAACTACCAGGGCGACGGGAATCAGGGGTACGACCGGCAGGGTCCACCAAGCATGCGCCTTGACGAACAGACCGCCGAACTGCGCGAGCTACTCTCCACCTACTCAAAATTAATCGACGACTGGATGGGTTTTACCGAAGAGAAGTGGCGTGCGGTCAGCGATAGCCAACTGGGCTGGAAACCGCTGCGAGGCCGGTGGAACGGCTGGGAAGAAATTTACCGTGACTCCTTTAGTCTGGATCCGGGTTCCCGCTACCAGTCAATCACCGACACCGTGGCCCGTCGCTTCGAGAACTCTCAGAGCAAGGGTAGTGCGGCCAGTTCAGTTGCCTGCTTCCTACACGATCTGGATGCGCTACGTCAAACTCTCAGCCATCTGACTGGCGGCGAAGAGAGTCAGGCCCCGCGTATGGGCGGTATTGAGTCACGACCACAGGTATCGCAGCGATCAGTGAAAACTCCTATCATCCGCAATCCGATGATCGTTGATGCGGACCGGTAGCCGAGCATTAGTTACTCTATAGGGCGACTGCGAGAGGTAGCATGCGAGACGCGACGCTTCGCTGGGGACTTGGGATGGGCCTAGCCAGCGCCGCGCTGGGGATTTTTGCTCTGCTGGTCGGAGCTTTTTTCTTTCCTATACCCACCGATTCGACGGCGGACTCGGTTGCAGTCGCTCTCCTCGTTCGCGGCATGCTGGTACTATCCGCTCTGGGCGCTACATTGGGACTGGCGTACTACGCTGGTCTACAGGTGGAACGAGATCGGCTTCGGGATCTGCCGGAAGCGCCACTGGCCGGAACTCCTACAGCAACCAGCCAAGATCGGATTGGCTCACTCATTGCCGGACTACTAGTCAGCTTTTGCTGGTGGTTTGGTACGACTTTGACCGGCTACCTCTTGCCATTGCTTCCCCAGACGGCGAGCTCGGCCGCAGATCCCTCTCAATTGGTGTGGCGATTAATCTTGGGGGCAGTGATTGTCATGCTCGGGACTGGACTCGGCGGTCTTGGCGCCCGTATGGTAGCTGCTCGGGCGATGCTCGACCGGGTCATACTATCGGCACAGGCTACCACCGTTCCTCTATCGCTGGCTCCTCCCTCCAGGTCCAGTTCTGTTGCTTCAAACGAGACTCCGCGGCAGAAGACGCCGGACACTGGAGAAGCGAAAGCCGCCGTAGATTCCGATTCAATCAGATCAGCCGGCAGCTCACCAGATAACCAGACAGAGACCTGAAGCCTTGTTCAGAAAGCACCGGGCAAAGAGAGAACTTGTCTCCTAGGAAAGTGAGCTACTCAAGCTGAGATGTCGGCTTCAGATGCAAGCACATTGAGTAATTGATTGACATTGAACGGCTTTGCCAAAGTACCGTCAGCTTCTATATCACGTGACGCCTCAAGGTTGGTCCAGGCAGAGACCAGAATTATGCGGTGCTTCTGCCGCTCGTCCGGATCTTCACTTAATTTGCTGATAACTCCTCTCCCATCAACTTCCGGCATCAATAGATCGAGCAGCACGAGTCGCGGGCCACTCTTTGCCAGCATCTCGAGCGCTTCTCGCCCATTGGCTGCTGTCTCCGTCGGATACCCTTCCAGCGACAGTACCTCGACAATCATCTTCCGAATGGCAGGATCATCATCAACGATCAGTACGGTTGGCAGATGTGCCATGCCCTTTCCCTTCTCGCTCGCCCCAAGTATATGGCGGCGCAGTAAGTTACTTCCACGCTTGCGCTACCAACGCCCTACTCGTCTTCCGGTGGTTGGGCCAGCGGCAAGCTAAACTGGAAATACGATCCGTGTCCGAACTCACTCTCAACCCAGATGTCACCTCCCATTGCGTCTAGATATCGTTTGCAGATCCACAATCCTAGGCCGGTGCCGCGCACTGAGGTCGTCAAAGATCTCCGAAGCCGCACAAACTTCTGAAAGAGCTTGGGCCGGTCCTCGGGCGCAATCCCTTCACCCTGATCCCGAACACCGATGACCACCCAGAGCTTAGAAGCGTTCTCCACCTGAGCATGCGGCAAGCCCAGTTTTGCCAGCGACTCCTGCGCTTCAATCCGGGCCGTTATCCAGCAAGCGGCGTCAGCCGGCGAATACTTGATGGCATTACCGAGCAGATTGGAGAAGACATATAGTAATCGCTCGCCATCTGCCAACGCCCAAAAGTCGGTCTCCATTTCCAGCCTGAGGCGCGCCTTGCTCTCTGGAGATTGCAAACTAATCGCTTTCTCGGCAATCGCCCGAATTTCTACGGCATACGGCGTGAGTTTGAGCAACTCCTCATCTAAGCTGTTGGCATCATGCAGCCTGCCAATCATACCCGTCAGCTGGTTAGTGGCCTGGCGGATTTCTCCAGCGAATTGATCGAGCTTGGCCTGTTCGAGCTTATCGCCATGGCGGCTAATAAGGGTTACGTACCCTTCGATGGCGGTAAGTGGCGTGCGGAACTCATGCGACACCGTGAGAATAAAGTCGTCCTTAAGCTGATCGAGTTCCTTAAGTTTTTCATAGGCTTCCTGGAGCTGGCGGTAGAGAAGAGCATTGTTGATGGCGACCGCACCCTGGCTAGCCATGCCCTGCAAGAGACCGATCTCTTCGGAGCTGAAGTGATGCCGCATTCCTGGGGTATAGGCGGCAAGAATGCCTAACTGTTCTTGATTATGGACCAAAGGAACTACCAGACAGGACAATACCTTCTGTTTAGCGAGCATCCGCCCGATGGCGCTGTCATCCGACCAATCAGCATCCAGGTTATCTAACAGTACAAACTGGCCCTCTTTCAGAACGCTATCCATGTGGCGCCAGCTCAATGGTATACGAAGCATATCGCTCGAGGTAAACGGCTCCGGCAAGCGGCGGTTGGCAGCATGCTCAACCAGATACTCGCCATCTTTCAAGAGGACAACACTCATAATGGCCTCAGTAAGCACGGAGGCCTGGTTAGCGATCGCATCTACAGTGGCGTCCACGTCAAGAGATGCATTCAGGGTCAGCACCGCATTGTTAAGTAACGCAAGCTGCTGCTCTTTCTTATGGGTTTTGGCTATGAATTGCCGATTTTTGTCGGCGAGAAGCGCATTCTGAACGACTACCGCCGCCGACCGGCCAATGGCGGAGAAAAGCTGCGCATGCTCAGGAGCGTAGACATCGGAACGCGGACTTCCCGCTACAATGGCCCCCAATAAGACATTTTGGAAGACGAGAGGAGTAGCGAGCAGCGAAAGGATAGGTGGATCTTCCTCCCATCCAAGGTGACAGTAATCAGGATGAAGCGCGCGATCCTCAGGTGCCGAGACACAGATCGTGCGGCCATTGGCAACCGGCTCCCACCAGCGCGGCATGCGTGAAGTCGGCATACGCATGAGATTTATCGGCTCTTCATCACGTTCGGCCAATTCGAACGAGACCATATCCTGCCCACGATCGTAGAGGAGAATGGCAAAAGCCGGAGCTTCAATCATTCGCCGCACTACCCCGAGTAGACGGGTAAAAACGGCATGGGAACCACTGCGACCTTCTTCCTCCAGCTCGAGCAGATTCAACAGCTCAGTTTGACTCTGATTCTGACGGGCCAGGTCTTCACTCCGCATTGCATTCGTGACTCGCTCAGCGTGCAGTTGCAGCAATTCCACATCGCGCGCACTGAAGGACCAGAGTGGGTCACGATTATAGACCGAGATAACACCAATGATTTCCTTGCCAGAAGGAAGGGAGGCCAACGACTCCGGCCGGAACATAGGCACAGCTAGATGCCAGGGCGCTTCATGGTCAGCAGGAACAGCACCTCCCGGCAACTTACGGCAATCTTCATTGCTCATCACCAGAGGCTCAGCACGTTGCCAGCACTGACCAATCAGCCGCTCGCCCCGGTGGTAGACCCGCGTAGTAAATGCCGTGGGCAGGAGTTGTGTCGACTGTACATCGATCTCTTCCAGCTCGCTCACTTCATCTAACGGGCCGGGTAGGTCTTCAATGCCAGCTGTTCCGGCCGGATCCACGCCAAACTGTACGCGCCCTCGGCGAGTCAAGGGTACACTAGCGGCTCCGCTGGCCGAGTAAACTGCCGACTGCCCGGCACGTAAGATACCTCCTGCCAGTCCCGGTGCAGGGTCAATGCGCGGATGAGCGCGTCTGGCCCTCAGTACCAGCACCTGCCTGGATTCATCGAGTGTAGCGATATCTCCGCCATCGGCATGGACCAGCGCCAGCGCACCTTCGAGAGCGTCGCCAAAGAAATCTGCCACACTTCGCTCGCGTGCTGGTTCACCCGTGCTGTTAGTGAAAGGTTTTGAACGCGAAGGTGGTCTCACTGGCGGCATCAAATAATCCTCGCTCTCCGGGTCCTAAAGATGAAAGGATCAATTGCGCACTTGCTTTCGAAACTACATCCTATAGTTCAGCCTGCAGTAAGTGTATGATCAGCTTTCCACTAGAACACGCCCCACCACAGGCGCAGCCACCCGGTTCCCGCGCAATACTCCGGCCATATTCAACGGTGTACGCCGCACAGGATATCACACGACGAACCTTACTGACAACACACTAAAAGCCATCACTGCCCGGCAGCCATCGTTGACAGGTCCGTGTCACGCGGGCTATGATCCCTATTATTTCGCCGCTTTACGAAGAAGATTACACAATTCGAGACGAGCGAGGACAGCGAGTAAGCAAGTAGAGGTAATCAAAACCATGTCAGACAAGCCGGCAGAGAACGGTGATCTTTCCACCCGTTTGCTGCACCACACCCTTCCCAATGGCCTAGAGGTTTTAGGCCAGCAAATGCCGGATCTCGAATCCATCTCAGTGTGTTTCCATGTGCGTACCGGCGCCCGCGACGAACCTGAGCCGCCGCTCTTTGGAGTGTCTCACTTCCTCGAGCATATGGTATTCAAGGGAACACAGAGACGGAGCGCCGAGGAGATTACTCTAGAGTTTAACCTGATGGGCGCGGAGTTCAATGCCTTCACCTCGGTTGAGCAGACCGTTTACTATGCCCATGTACTGGGCGAGTACCTACCGCGTGCCTTAGATTTGCTTGCGGATATGATGCGCCCGCGACTCGATGATCAAGACTTCGACATGGAGCGCAACGTTATCCTGGAAGAAATTGCGCGCTCGGAGGATGTCCCCACCAGCCAAGCGTATCGCAAACTCTTCCAGACCTACTTCCAGGGTTATCCAGTCGGCCATGAGGTACTCGGTACACGGAAAAGCATTCGTGAGCTACAAGTGGAGCAAATGCGCGAGTATCATAAACGCCGCTATGCCTCGAACAACATGATACTTGCCATTGCGGGTAACTTCGACTGGCAGGAATTGCTGGCGCTGGCCGAGGCGAAGTGTGGTGGGTGGAACTCTGGCGAAGCCGGTCGTAACGCGACCGAGATAGTCCCAGACGGGTCCCCGGCACAGGTCATTGTCAAGCCAAAACAGAAGCAGCAGATTGTTTTACTGGCATGGCCATCTGTCAGTTACCAGGATAAGGATTTCTACGCAGCGCAGCTGGCAGCGATGGTGCTGGGCGACGGTACCGGTTCAAGACTCTTTTGGAATATCTATCAGAAGGGTCTGGCCGAGACGGCGGTAGCTTCACTCTCGCCTCTTGATCATACTGGTATGATGCTCACCTTCGTCAGCACGAGTCCTGAACATGCGCCTGGTGTACTGGAATTGGTTCGCGCCGAGCTCCACAACATGCAAGAAGACGGCATACAGGAAGATGAGCTGCGTCGCGCTAAGGACAAGCTGGTCAGCCATACCGTACTCGATGGCGAGTCGGCGTTCAGCCGTATGCAGGATCTCGTCTACACCTGGGTCGCTGAACAGCGCTTACGCACCATTGAAGAAGAGATGGAAGAGATCGAACAAGTAAGTATCGAAGATGTACGAAGGGTTCTGGATCGGTTCCCTTATACTGATCACCAGGTGCTCCTGGCCTATGGCCCACTAGAGGCCGCGGCTTTTTCTCTCTCACCAGAGGCTGAGGTTGTTGGAGACGAAGAGTAGGAAAGTTGAAGGCATCGCCAACTTTGGAGAAGCGAGGGATAACCATGAGCAGTGATCCAGCACAAGACAACCAGGACAATCTGGGGCGGGAGAAGCCGCCTGAGCGGACGGGCGAGGAGCAGGCGGAGACGCAGGAAGACCGGAAGGGGCCGGATTCGGGGGAGCGGATGACGGATCCTGTCGACGAGTCATCCGAAGAGTCGTTTCCTGCCAGCGATCCACCCTCTTGGACACCGGAACACTCTTAGTTAGGAATCGCTGGGCATGTGACCGAACTGGAGTAGCGAGTACAGCCAATCCGGCCGTCGACTCTACAGAGTTTCTGGTAGAGCCGAACAGCCGGCCAATGGAGAAAATGAGACGGCAGCCGGAAAGGTATCTCCGGTGGTTCCTGTCTGGCGGCGCTACATCAATCCAAGCATGAGCTTGTCGAGTGACTCCCGTGAGGGTCTCGCCTTTGCCTCGGGAAGGTGGGCGAGCGGAACTTCAGGAAGCCTCTCCAGTTCCACCAACGACGGCCGGTCCTCGCTCAGATAGATCAGGCCAGTGATGAATTCCTGGTTTTCATGAGCGTTCTCAAGCAGTCGCAGCGCAGCGTACTTGTCAGTTGGATCATAGTTGTTGTCGAGCTTCTTGAGCTTGATGACCGAGCCGTCGTGCATTTCAACCAACGTGCTTGTGCCTTCGTCATAGTCAACCGATATCTCTTCGCGGAAAGGAATAAAGGTGAAATCGGAGATGACTTCCTCATGGGCCTTACCCCAGGAGTAGCTCTTGGTAGAATCGTCATTGTCGTTGAAGGAGACACATGGGCTGATAATGTCTAACACCGCGGTGCCTCGGTGGCTCAT
>JBKQTH010000086.1:0-3655 GCA_052143275.1 Ktedonobacterales bacterium
CATAACCCTGGGAGACCGCACGGTGACCATCGCACGAGCGCATGTGATTGAACCCTCGGTCACACGCTGGTACCACTGCGTCACCCGTTGCGTGCGGCGGGCGTTCTTGCTCGGAGAAGGGGAGAACGATCGCAGCCAGTCGGGCGGTTCTTCCGTGAGGGCAAAGCCGCGATCTCGCGTGAGGTAGCGGCTGTTTTCGACCGAATCGGGACGACGGCCGAGACCTGGCAAGCACGGCTGGAAGAGCTGAGCAAAGGCCGTCTGTTGGGTCGTTTCTTCGCTGCCAGTCGGCAGCGACTCAGAGAAGTCGCCCAGCGTCTCGGCCTGCGCCGCGTGCCGAACCTGGGCGGATGCCCAGCAACGTAAGCGGCACGAAGTCCCGATCGGAACCCGATTCGGGCCCAGAGCGGCTGATTCCCTGCGCGCCACGGACATTGCGAACCTCTGGCGACGTTGCTCTGCGCGCGGAATCCGCGAATTCTGAGCACATTCGGCGATCAGGACCGATTCGCTCGTTTCGTGATCCGCTTGCAACCGACCCAAGAGGTCCGTAGCCCTCGGGCGTTGCCGCCCAGCCAGCAATCTGCCTGTCCTAGCCAGTCGTCAGAGCGCTTCCGACCGACCTGGCACAGCCTGCGGGCCTCACCGGTCGCTGCGATGATGCGATTTGCCTGTCCCATTCCTTCTATCAGTCCGCGACGCAAGAATTTGTAAAAGTTACGGCCCTCCAGGAAGTGACTCGGTCGCTGACGTCGACCGTCCAGATCGAGCCTGAAGGCGTCCGTCTCGGGACGTCTCTTCGCGTGCTTGTTCAACAGCTCCGCCTGTCGTATTGTGTCAGGAACGGCAGCGTGATAATCAGCTCGCCCGAGATCCTCCAACGGCTCGAGGGAAAATAAACGAACGTGGCGCTGGCGAGCACTGATTGCCGGAGATATCAATTGCAAATAATGTCCGGCGCATACGAGGTAGATCGATCCCACGGGAGACATCACCATGTTCAAGCAGGACAACCACACTGCGATCGCGAAGATGGCAGCCGGCGCGGTGCTCGTCTGGTTGACGACCTTGACCCTGCTGCCCCATGGTGTTCAGGCCCAGCGCAAGGCGGCCGCGAGGCCTCCGACGAAGACCACGGCTGAGGCCCAGCGCGAGGCGGCCGCGAAGGCCACGGATGAGGCCCAGCCCGAGGAGATCTCGATCGAATCGTTCAGCTTGCGGGGTGAGTTTGTTCGTCATAGGGACAGCAAGGGCTTCGTCAATCCGATCCTGACGCCCCTGGACTCCAGGGATGCTCGGTTCAAGAAAGTGCCCGGGCTGGCGGACGCAAAGGGCGTCTCTTTCGAGTCGACGAATTATCCCGGCCGATTCCTCCGGCAACGTAGCGGTCGCTTGACCCTCACGGCATGTCCCGAAGCGCTCGATAAGCAAGACGCCACGTTCCTCGTCAAGAAGGGCTTGGCTGGTTACCGGGACGGGTGGATTTCCCTGGGACTGCTGAATTTGCCGGGGCATTTCCTCCGGGTCAGGAACGGCGAGCTATGGACTGGCCCACAGGAAGACGGGGCCGACTTCCAGAAGAGCGCCACGTTCCGCTTCGAAAAGCCTGTTTCGCCTGGGAATCCTCCGGCCCATGAGTGGACCGAACGAGATGTCCAGCTCTTCGACGCGGTTATGCTGAAGTACGGCGCAAAGATCGGCTGCACTTCGGCTGAGCTGGCCATTGCTCGCAACCGAGTCGTGATCCTGTCGCGGGGCTACGGGTCGAGCGACAGGTTCGGAAGAGTCCCCATGCACCCGAACAACCCGATGGCCATCGGGAGTTGCGAAAAACCGATCACGGCGGCGGTCGTCAAGCAACTGGCGCGGGCCGGCAAGCTGGATCTGAACGCCAGCATCTTCAAAGTGCTGAGGATCCAGCCCGTGGGACCGATCGTCGATAGCCGCGTCTGGGACGTCACCATCCAGCACGTTCTGGACCACAAGGCAGGTTGGCAGGGCGCGCCATTGGATCAGGCCATGCAGGCGGCACGCGCCCGCGGGTTCAAGGACAACGTCACAGAGATCTGGCTCCGTTTCCTGATGGCGCAGAGACTCAAGGACGCGCCGGGTGCAAAGGAGGAATACTCCAACTTCGGCTATGATGTCTTGCGTCTGCTGATCGCGAGGACGACGGGTCGCCCTGTCGCGGACTATGTCCGTCACGAACTGTGCCGGCCGTATGGCTTCAACGAGCTGAGGGAGATCCAATCGCCTGGCGTGGAGATTCGGGGGGAGCCCCCACAGGTCTGGAATGCGCGCAGCGTCAACTTCGACTTCTACCCACTCATGCCCGCCTCCCCGCTTCGCGCTTCGGCCCCGGCGTTATGCACCTTCATGAGCTGCTTCTGGCTTACGGGAGAACCCCGGGATAACGGCAACTGGTTCTGGACAATGGATGGCAGCACCGACAATACGACGGCGCAAATGTGTTGGCGAGTTGACGAGAAGTTCCCCGAATTTGATTACGCATTTATCTTCAACGGACGAAGGGAGGGAGCAGGTCACGACCAGATCCAGGCGGAATTGAAACAAGTCTTCAAGAGCCTCCTGGGGATTAAGTGACCCTCGCTGGATGGGGCATCCGCCGGAGGGCACGGTCCTTCCGGATGATCTTGCCAATGTGAACGCAGACACCCACCGCCCGCGCGCCACCGAGAGTAGCATCGCTCCGGCAGCATCGCCAGTACTGCCTCGTCGCATCGTCATATCGGTTTTCGTTTTAGGAGATCACGCTGCCTCATTTTTCTCCCGACCAAGATGCTGGTGGTTTTGACGGCGCCGGCACGCTCGACTTCGTTGACCGTACAAGCCGTGTCAACCGCGAAAGGGGCCAGCGAACGCCCTCCCAGACGAGGACAAGACATCCCGCGGCATAAGGGCCGGGGAGCCAGATCGTCCACCATGCCTCCCAGCCGTAGCACTCACCGGCTTCCGTCCAGTTGCGATGGTGGAAGTAAATCAACAAGGCGGCCGCGACGACGCATCCGGCCGCGTAGAGCGCTACGGAGCCGGGCAAAGATCGCCAGCCCCGCCGTCGCAGGGCAATGACCAACTCGATGATGATCGCAGGATACGGCAGTCCAATGATTGCCAGTGCGACTATCAAGCCCGGAGCGGGCGGTTGGAAGCCCAATCCGAGTCGGTTCGCCCAGAATTCGGACGGGGCCAGCCGGTAGCAAGCGCACGCGACGGCCACGCTGATCGGAAAAATGAGCAACCGTTTTAATTTGGCCGTCCCCTGGCTCATCTTGCGTAGAGTGATGACCGGTACCACGAGCACAACAAGGCTGTATAGACCGGCGGCAATGGCAAAAATCGGAATCCAGGCGATGTAAGGGCGATGCTCTTCCCGAAGTCCGCAGGGCGAGCCGATCACCCACGGTACGGAACGGATGACTCTGGGGTCGCGCTCAACAGACCTCGCAGCCGCTAACCTGTCGGCGGGCGCGACTTTGGCCCCTGTCGTCTCGGCCGGGCATGGCGAGACTGCGAGTACCACCACGAAGATGGGCCTCGTCGTTCGTGCGGCGCTGGATCCACGCCGCTACGAAACCGGCATTGCGGTCAGCGCCGCAGAACTCGCACACCTCCGCATCACTCCCGCAAGATTCCA
>JBKQTH010000087.1:0-13147 GCA_052143275.1 Ktedonobacterales bacterium
TGTTTGGTCAACGGACCCTGGCGCCGGTATGTATCTCCAATAACTTTGCCCTGGAGGCGTACTGCTGGTATACTCCCGAATTCAGCGCGCTGTGGCGACCGTTTGTTGTTTATGAGCCACTTACGCCAGGCCAGATCGCCTATGTGGCCATCAGCGGGGTTGTCTGTGCCTACCTGGCTTTGCCGCTTCTGCGGAGGATGGCTCGACAAGTGGGTGCGCACCTCTCGCGTCTGCGCATGATCTGTGCGCGGCAGGCATGGTATTTCTAATTGGGCATATGGGACACGCTGCTCATGGCCTCTGGCCAGATATTGTTCTGTTCCTCAGTCTAGCGGGATGAGACTTGAATGCCGCTTCGGAAAGAGTGCATCGAGCACCGGCGCCGCCTCGCCCTCTGCCCAGACGTCCGGGTAGAGGCTGCGTAACTCGTGCAGGCTGCGGTAGCTGAAGAGCAACTGCAGGAAGACCAGGGGTGGGAAGCCCGCCTTGCCCTCGCCCCAGAGCGGCCGCTGCCAGTCTTCCACAGCCGCGAGTTTACCACCCTCGAACAGGAGGCGCAGCCCGCTGCGATAGAAGTCCAGCGCTAGCTCGCCGGTGTAGCCCGCTTGCGCCGTCGCCGCCAGCCGCCGCTCCAGCGCCGGTGCCACATGCTTGACAAAGCGCGGCAGGTCTGGCACGCGGATATACCACAGATCTGGATATGCCGAATATGGGTGCGTGACGCCCACCGCCGCGAGATCGCCGAGCCCGTTGTGCAAAGCATGACCGCCGCTCTGCAGCTGGAACCTCACTGCGGCCGCTGGCGGCGTCTCGGGCCGCATAGGTACGGTCGTCTCCGCCAGCGCCCGCACGCCGCGAAGCACTGACGGCACCACCGCCACCAAGGGCACCCCCGCCTCGACCATCAGCCCATCCACGTCGACACTGGAACCCCAGCGTCCTGGCCTCAGCCGAAGATAGCCAACCGAGCGGCCGCCGGCGTCAACGATGAGATACGGATTCCAGCGTTCTAGGGCCTCGGCGCACATGCCCTCCATCGCCCACCGGTGATAATCCACGCTGAGTGGTGTCGTGATGGCCGCACCCATCTGCTCGCGCTCCTCCAGATGTCGCAGCAGCGGGATGTCGTCGACCGTCGCTCTTCGCAAGGTAAAGGGTTCCGTGACATCTTTCTTGACCGTCGGAATGGCCGGAAAGTAGACGGTGAAGCTTGTGCCCAGCGCAATCGCGTACTCATAGCCGAACTGACGGTAGTAGTGTGGTATGCCGGTGATGCCCTGCACCAGGTCGCCCCGCGCCTCGCTCTTGGCGTGGATCAGCTCGAAGATCGCCCGAATCAGGCCCCGCTTGCGGTGCTCAGGCTGCGTCGCCACCACCTCAGGCCGGCCAAAGTGGACTGGTATGCCCTCGAACTCGAACGTGTAACGTAACAGACAGGTCGACGCCACAATCATGCCGGTTGTCGTGTTCTCGACCACTGCGAAGTCGCGTGGCCCGATATGCGGATGCCGCCCGCTGAACATATCGCGCGTCCAGTAAGGGATATGCCAGTTGAGCGGAGCGTCCGGGCTGGAACGGAAGACGTGCGCGTAGAGCGATGCCACACGCTCCACATCCTGTGGCATGGACCAGCGCAACACCAGACCATCGCCGAGCTTGCGAGTGTAGGTATCGTCGTGCATCTGGCTCGTCTCCGCCATGCGGACCCTCCCCTTGTTCGTGTGTTCTTGTCATTGTCGCCTCGCCCAGTATGCCACCTAGCTCGCGGCCCCTGCCAGTATCCGGAAGTATATCAGGCAGATTTCTGCCGGTCGTGCTGATGCAGTCTTAGCCAAGCTGCCGATCCACACTGGGTCACATTCATGTGCAGTTACCCAATAGCATTCCGCTCGATGAGCGTGGAGTGCGCCGCATCGCCGACATGGTCGAGCCGCTGCCCTTCAGTGCGCTCTACGACGGCTGGAGCATAGCGCAGGGCGATGCGAAGGAGGTGGGTGCGGCGCTTGGCGGAACGGCTACATCGCTCACCTTCACGGCGAGGCATAGACCTATGCGGTGATGCCCCTAACGAGGTAAACGAGCGTTGCCATATCCCCTACCAGAAATGTCTCTCTGACGGCGGAGGGACGCGCCTCTCCCTGGCGGTTGATCCAGACCGTCGTGTAGCCCAGCTCGCTGGCTGGAATGATGTCGTATTTAAAGCCAAAGCCCGCATGCCAGATCTCCGAGGTCCCGAGCCCAAGACGCTGCCGCGCCAAGTGGAAACCGTGGTGCGCCGGCTTGTACGCTCCGGCTTGCTCAGCGGTGACAATGTCATCGGGCACGATCCCAAGCAGTGGCACGGTCTGGGCAATGATCTGATCGTCAGTGTTGGTGATCAGCACTACCTTGATACCTAAGTTTTGTAATGCCTGCAGCGAGGCCGGGGTATCGGGAAACGGCTGCCAGTGACCCATAGAATCAGCAAACGTCTCCAACTCCGCCGGAGTATAGGCAAGACCAAAGTCGTCAAATGCCTGTGCCATGGTCTCGCTGAGGACCTGGCTATAGGGGTGATAGTGCGCAATGCTGGCAAATTGCACCTCCTCCCAGTGCCGTTGCAAAGCTCGTGTATCCACCCTTGCGGTGTGCTGGGTAGACAGCACCTGGGCAAAGTAACGCTGGATCTCCCCTTCCCAATCGATGAGAGTCCCATAGCAATCAAACGTGATCGCTCTAGGCACCGTAGGCATATTCACTCCGTTCTGGCATCGCCTTCACCGGCCCGCGTATTCCGAAAAGTACTTTGTGGCACTCGTGTCCTTTCCATGGGTCCTCTTCAAGGCTCACGAACAATAGCAAGCATGCACTACGATGTTGATACCTGCCTATGGATGTCTGGCTGTGGATCCGAGCGCAAGCCAGGCATAGCCAAGTAACAACGTGTACAGGTTACACCATGAAACAATATCCTGTTCACGGGCAAGACCATCCTAGACGTCGGGCTGGCGTGTTGCTTCAGGTAGATGTCGCTCCCAACTGCTATGGCGGCGAGCTAGCGTCGATCATCGAGCATCCCACCCCCGAACTCGAAGCCGCCAGTAATCGCCTAACTGCGGGCTACGGGTTTTCGGTGGCGGATTTCGAGGCCATGCGGCTCCAACCGCGCGGATCTTCACTCTGACAGCGAGAGGTACATGGGCTTCCTTCCCGGCGGCTTATTCGTGGCCGCGCTTGGTGATGCGGGCGAACACCCTGACTCGCAATACACCCTACTTGATCTGCGCTGTGCGCTTGCGCTATCATTCGGCCTGTATGCGGGCGATGGAGAGCGTTGGAAGGGGGCATACTTGGACGCCACACCAACTTCGGTCTTGCTGATCGATGACAATGCCGACCTGCTGGATCTACTGTCCCGCGCGATCAGGTATCTGGGCCAGTTCAATGTGCTGCGGGCCAAGGACGGGGAGAGCGGGCTCGAACTGGCGGTTGCGACGCATCCGGCCTGCATCGTAGTGGATATCGTGATGTCCGGCCTGGATGGCTACCAGCTAGTGCGGGCACTGCGGGGCGACCCGGATACGGCTGACATCCCAGTGGTCATGCTCACCGCACTGGCCCAGGACCGCAATCGCTTAGCAGGGTTTCTCTCGGGCGCCGATCGATATCTCGTGAAGCCGGTCAAGCCTCAGGACCTGGTGGTCGTCATTCAGCAGGCGATCGCCTCCAGTGGCGAGGAGCGCACTAGCCGCCTGCGTGCGCTGGTCGATAAAGATGAGGCGGGTACCGCATGAGCGAAGAATCAACTCTAAGTCAGGCGGAACGGGCTCGCTACCTGGCCTACGATGAACGACGCCGGCAGACCTTGCTGCGGGTCATGGCACCTGCAGGAGTCGGCCTGGCGGGCCTGGCATGGCTAGTCGCGTCGATCACCTTGGTCGTCATGCCGCACCAGAACGCGTCGGTTTGGGTGAACGATGCCATCACGCTGGTGATGACCGTCCTGTTCATCGGAGCCTGGCGCGCCTTGAGTCAGGGCTTGCTTACGGTGGCGTCGGCGCTGGTCGTCGGAGCGGGAGGCACTGGCGTCCTCGCGACCGTCGCTATCGCCGGCTTCAGCCAGGGGTTGACCCCGCTTACGCTGATACAGATGGCCTCGCTCACCATAGTCGTGGTGCTGGTCGGCATGTTGGGCAATCTGGTCACAATCCTGGGCGCCACGGCGCTGCTCAGCTCGGTCACGCTCAGTCTCCTCCTCTGGGCACCGCGGCCGCCAGGACTCGCTGGTACCATCCAGGCGCAGTTGCCCTTGCTCGCCTCGGTCTCCATCACCTACCAGTGGGGCGTGGCCGCCTTGGTGGTGGCGATCTGGCTCAGTTACCGCCAGACTCTGTCGGCGCTCGGCGCCGCCTATGACCGGGCGCAGCAGCTGGATAGCCTCAAGGCGCAGTTCATCACCCACATCAATCATGAGCTGCGCACACCCATCATGACCCTGCAGGGCTACGTGGAGTACCTGTTGTTGGGACTTGCCTCGCTGCCCGCAGACGAGTTCGAGGCCGCTCTCCAGGGCGCCAGTCGCTCCGCGGACACGCTCGTGGCCTTACTCAACAATATCCTGGACATTCGGCGCATCGAGACCAACCAGACCAGCGAACCCGAGCCAGTCCGAGTACGAGAAGCACTCGATGCTGCGCTGACGCTCATCGATCCCCGCCTGGGCGGCGAGTCTGTGCGCGACCTGCACCTCACGATACCCGATGACCTGATCATTTGGGGCGATCCAGTTGGGCTGCAACAGATCCTTATCAACTTGTTGTCCAACGCCGTCAAGTATTCGCCACCTGGCAGCCCCATCGAGGTGAGCGGCAAGATCGTCGCGGTGGCCACAGCTGCCCCAAGGCGATCGTTGCGGCGGGAATGGCCGCTCAGCGCTGTCGAGTCACGACCGGTTGGCGAGATCGCCGTACGCGATTACGGACACGGCATCCCTCCGGATCAGATTCCACTGTTGTTCAATCGCTTCGCCCGGTTGCCACGTGATCTGGCCTCCCCGGTAAGTGGGAGCGGACTGGGTCTCTACCTGTGCCGTGTCTTTGCGGAGGCTATGGGCGGCACGATCCGCGTGGAGAGCACCGGCGTCGAGGGCGAGGGATCGACGTTTCGACTGCGCCTACCCCTTCCGCCCAATGAATCGCGGCCGCAACACGCGGATGAGACGGAGTCGAGTGACGGCACCAGCGGTGTGCAGGTGGTAGCCAACCAGGCGGAGGAGCGGCTGACCTCTGCGTGAGTGCACGACTGCCGAGAGACGCGCCATCAATCCACAGACCTGGCTCCGGGAGAGTCAGGAGCTGCTGCAGGTCGTCCAGAGGCTGGATAACGTCTGAGCTTCGATGAGCGCATCACAAGGCCACCATCCGTAGCACAGGTATGACCCGGAACCGTCTCCAGTGGCCAGAACGCGGCAGAGACCCCGGACAGTTCCGGGGTCTCTCCTGATTCCTGATAGGCTACGCTCTGTGCGCGCTGCCGGATTACTTGATTTAGTTGACCGAGGCGAGCTCACGCTCGAGGACAACCTTCTTGGTTGGGCTAGAACCATTCGCCGTGACCACGATCGCCTCTACCGTCTCTTTGCCGCGTACTGCCTCATAGACCTCAAATCCCAGCGTGCCCAGCACGATGATCCCCGCTGCCATCAGCACCCAGAAGGCGATGAACGCGATCTGCCCGATGGTCCAGAAGGTCCAGGCGGTGTTCAGCATGCTCTGCAACGCGTCGCCCTGGAAGATGGTAGTCGCAGTAGCTTCATCTTTGGCCGCCAGCGTCGGGTTGGTCGTGGACCGTGCCAGGCCGCTCCAGTAGGAGTACGGGTGGCCCTGACCAATCTCTTGCAGGTGAAGCCCAATGAAGTCCTCAGCGTAGGCATGCGCCTGGTCGCCATTGACCACTTGCTGGCCGGCGTAGGCATTCAGGTCAGCTGGGAGACCCTGCTTGGCGCTTGCCGGGAAGAAGATTTGTTGCGGGACGAGCTGGTCGTGAATCTGGGTACTGATGAAATTGCTCGCGTAGAGCGCTCCGCCCGCGGCGAACCCCAAGACGAGCACCATGACCGCTTGTAGAACGATGGTGCGCCACCGAATTGCCTTAGTCATCTGAAATTCTCCCTTGTGTCTGATGTAATGAATGGCTGAAATTGCTGATTTTGCTGGCGAGCCATCGGCTCTTAGAGCTGTCTGACGTCTCGTCGTGATAAAAGCATACATGGGGCTCATCACAGCAGTCTCACGCAACGCGCCCGAATCATCTCAACGACATCACGACGCTCAGGCATCATTCCAGCGCAGGCCATCGCCAATGCGCTCAATCCGCCCAGGGGAGGCGATATGGGAAGCAATGAGGATTGCATTGTCGGCAAGTGCAGTCGCCAGCAGCCAGCGACGTGTCTCACGCATAGTCTCGGCGTCAGCCCAGGTCACCATCCAGTCAGGATGCTCCACCTCGATGGCATGGTGGAACAGGTCGCCAACAATATAGAGGGTCTCGCCGGCTGAGTGGACGCGCACGATCTGGTGTCCTTTGGTCTCACCAGGCGCTGGCAGAATGTCGACCCCCGGAGCGATCTGTTCCCTTCCTTCGACCAGATGCAGAATACCCCGCTCCCGCAGTATGCCCAGGGTACGCGCTTCCAGTGACTTCTGATCTCCTAACGCCGCCTGGAGTTCGGTGTCCATCCAATCGGGAGCGCCCAGGTAGTAGCGCGCCTGCGGGAATGTCGGCTCGTAGCCACTGACCGTGAGTGACGTGGTACCGGCAAAGTGATCCCAGTGCGCATGTGTGATCACCATGTGGGCAATGTCTTCCGGCTGCGCACCAAGGCTCGCAAGCTGCGTGGGAATAGCGGGAGGCGGGGTATAGCCGGAGATCGCCTCTGGGGAATCGGGAGTAACTGTTGTCTGGAAGTCGTTCGCATCCACCAGCACCTTGATGTCGTCCTGCTCGATGTACACACTCAGGCTTGGAAAGGCGCCCGGTCGCTCAAACAGTTCGGCATACTGGGGACGCCACACTGATTCGGGAACCGCCATCTCCTCCGAGAGCTTGAAACGCATATCGCCTGCGTTGAGGAGGGTCACTCGCGCAGAGCCAACGCGCACAATTGTCATGTCCTGCATTGTCGCCTCCAATCTCGCTGGGAACCAGAACTAGCTAGCCAATTAAAGACATGATACCGTATGGGAGCGCTGACTTCTGATCGAGACGAGTGGTATACGTCCTGAAGTACAGCTGAAGAAGCGTAGCACGGCAGCCTAGTTTAGATCTCGGTGCAAGGCTCGGCAAAGCGTCGTGCCAGCCAGACGGTTGTGCATATGACCAGTAACATCATCCCGTCTTGCCAGGCAAGCCCGGCGGAGATGGGCAGCCGATGCGCCTCCGCAACGGCTATGCAAGCGCCGCCGAGACCCGAACCAAGGGCCAACCCCAGAACTCCGGTGAGCGCCAGCGCCGAGGACGCTTCCCCTTCATGCTGCGCTGATGCATGGTTCAACACGATCAGCGATAGGGTGCTATAGGCGATCCCCATGCCTAAGCCGCCTAGACCCCAGGTCAGAAATGCCACAGCGAGCGGAATCTGTGGAAGCAGGACTACCAGCATTCCAGCGATGGCCGCGAAAATGAGTGCGAGGCCATAACCGATCAGCCATGCCGGGGCAATCCGGAGAACGAGCCGTGCCTGCATCCAGGCCCCGGCCGTCCAGGTCAAGGTGGCAACCGTCAATACGAGGCCGGCCACGGTGATGCTCTGGCCGCGCACGGCCGTCAGCACCAGCGGAACGAAGGCATCCACCCCAAAATAGGCAAGATTGACTAAGCCCATCGCCGCAATGGATGCCGGCAGCCCGCGCGCACCACGCAATGTTCCGGCAGGCAAGAGCTGATGCAGCGCTACGCCGCCCGCTGGCGCTCCTAACCCTAAGGCCAAGAAGGCGGTGATCCCTGGGCGCAGAGTCGCACTCAGAAGCACCAGGCCGACGCCAACTGCCAGGAGCAGCGCCGCCCGCGTCCGCGCCCAGTCCCATGGAAGGGTCCGGTCTCTGGTGAAGCGGCGCAGGCTCGGCAGCGTCAGCAGCACTGCAAAGGGGACGAGCAGCGCCAATCCCAGAAATACCCAGCGCCAGCCCAAGAAGGCCGCCACCAAGCTCGCAGCGGCCGGGCCAATCAGCCCCGGGATTACCCAGGCGCTAGCAAGCATTGCCAGCATGCGCGGACGCGCCTTCGGCTGATAGCCACGCGCCACAATTACATACGCGACCGCGGCTAAGATGCCTCCGCCAAATCCTTGCACCACCCGTCCCGCGATCAGCACTGCCATCGAGGGTGCGACGCCTGCCAGGAGGAGACCAGCGGTAAAACACCCACCACCTAACCCAAATGGCAGCGCGGGACCATGCTCGTCTGCCAGCGCGCCGGCGATGACTAGACCGATCACATTGGTCAATGCATAGGCTGTGAAGACCCAGCCGTAGAGCGCCAGCCCACCCAGATCGTGGACCACCGCCGGCAGAATTGTGGAGACCGCCAGCGCTTCGAAAGCCGTGACCGCGACAATGCTCACGAGACCCAGCGTGAGTAGCCACTGCCCGTCGCGCCACAGATGGGTGCTCGCCTGCGCCTCATTCGCCGTGCCTTCAACGATTGTAGTCATCGGTGTATGCTCCACCTTGAATCATGTTCCATGACTCCCAGTGTCGCATGCCCCAGCAACAGTGCGCTATGCGAATCAGGACAGTGTGTGACCTGATCAAACGGCCAAGTCGGAAAGCTCTCTCATACCTAGCTACCCGCGGGCTTGCCGATGGTCTTCTCGATCGCCGGAATCGGCGCCGCACCACAGACGTTCGCCGGCTTGTTTCCATTAATCTGGCAGATCGCCGCCGTCATGTAGTTGGCTGTACCCACGATAGACTGCGTCACCGGTGAACTGGGATCGTTCAGCAACTTGGCAATGCTATGCCAATCCTGATCGGTTAGTACGTCATTCGAATAGCTGGGGCCAATCGCGATGTACTGGTTGCCGAAGTCCATGAAGGGAAGACCCGTGCTACTGTCGTACTTTCTAAAGAGCTGGCTCTGAGCCGCCGTCATGGTCTGCAGCGGTTGTGGTGGATCATTACGATCATATATCTCCACCGGCTGGAAGTCGACGTACGGGCTGGTATAGGTGCTCTGGTAGAACGTAAAGGTCGGCGTATTGGGATACACATCGCTTGATGATGAGGAGATGATGTGCAGATTGGAAAAGCTGCCGAAGCGATTGAGCGCGATCACCATCGACCAGCGCTCCGCGGCGCAGTAGGGGCAATACTCCGCTCCGATATAGAGGAAGATGGGCTTGCCGGCGCTGTCTTTCAGTATCGGCACCCCCGGAGTCACCCGGGTAAGCGGATTGGCCACCTCTCCTGTACCCACCGTCGCAAACGTGTGGGCGCTGACCGTCGTCACCCCCTGCAGCACATCCGCCGGCACCGGTTGAGCATTGGTGCCGCTCGCGCCGCCATGGCTGCCCAGGAAGAAAAACCCGGCCACGATCAGCACGATAGCGACCACGGGAATTCCCACGATTGCCCAGGGAGATTTCCACCACGGAGTGGCCACCCCGCGGCGCCGGTTCCTGGCGTAGGTCGCTCGGGCCTGCGCCCGGGTGCTGGGCCGAGCCACGCTCGAGGAGCGCATCGAGCTGGGAGGGCTGCCGGTCGATCGTCGGACGGTTGCTGCGCTGCTCGCGGTGCGGGGGCCGGTGCTGGCTGGGCGAGAACCGGCACCCGTACTGGCGACGCTACTGGTGGTTCGCGTCACCGTGCGCGCAGCCCCGCTTGCTCCCGTGCTCGCCGGCTTCGTGGCCGAGCTCGCCGGCTTCGTGGCCGAGCTCGCCGGCTTGGCTCCGGGGGTGGATCGCTGCGTGCGTTTGCTCTTGGACATGACTCACTCGCTCCTGCTAAAATCTCCGGCCGGGCCGTAGCGCCCCCATGCAACGGCTAAGCTCTGGCCAATTGTCCACCTCTACCTCTATCGCACCTATTGTATCGCGTTTGGACGGCGCTTCTATCGCATTGCCACGTAGACATTATGCATATTACATTCCGGCAAAAAATTGCTGTGCGCCGATTTGCCGCTACGGCTGGTAGTATTCCTGCACGAGTATGCGCCCTTCATCTGTGGTTGGACGCTCATAATGCCTATGCATTCGTTCAAGTACCTCTGGCGGAACAGCGCCCGCACCGGTATTGCGACTGACGCAGACTCTATACGGTGTCTCCACCTGGTAAATGTCGAGGGTTATTCCAAATTCTTTGGCGAGCCGGACCCACGAACGCCGCTTTTTTCGTGTGATATTCGTTGCGTCAACGACAACAGCCCTGCCGCCGATGAGGAGCGCTCGCGCCATGAGGTTCGCGGTAGACCAAACAAGCGGCTCCTTCTCCTCGACAAATTGTTCGCCATGCGAGGCCAAGCGAATATCATCCGGACACACCCGTACCCACTCTGGCTCCAGGGATCTTGCGATAGTCGTTTTCCCGCTTCGGGGTAGACCGCACATGATTGCAAGTTTAGCCGTCATATGGTCCTCCGTAGACGGGCGACACGCGGAATGCGGAAAACTAGATCCTGGATTCTTTATGGTACATCAAACATCGGTAGCGTCAGGAAAAAGGTGGTTCCCTTTCCTTCCTGAGATTCGAACCAGATCTGACCGCCATGCTGCTCCACTATGCCGCGACAGAGGTAGAGTCCCAGGCCGGTGCCGCTTATACCCGCTTGCCGGGCATTCTCCGCACGCATGAAGCGTCCGAAAATGAGTGGATGCTGATGCACCGGAATGCCCATCCCTCGATCTCGCACCTGAATTTCCATCTGCCGGTCACCTTGGGCCGCAGGCTGTTCACTTGGATGGTGTCGCATACCCAGCGTGACGCAGATTGGCCCACCTGCGGGGCTGTACTTGATCGCATTCGTCAGGAGATTCATTAGAACTTGTTCGATACGGGTTGAGTCTATGTTGGCGATCATATGCGGCGACTCAGTCTTCGGTTCCTTTGATTTCTTGCGTTCGTGGCGCCCCGATTGCACTATCTTTACATCCAGTTGGTGAAGGGTAGTCGTCATCTGTATGCGGTTCACGACTCGCCTGGCCAACGCACAGAGATCAGTTGGAGCCGGATGCAGCCGCAGGTGACCCGCTTGGAGACGGGTCACGTCCAGTAGATCATCCGTGAGACCGGTGAGCCGATCCGTAGCCAGATCGATCTCTTGCAACATCTCCTGCTGCCACTCGGCCAGCTGGGAGCCGGCGCCGCGAGCGCTATGTAGTAACAGCGTCTCGACAGCTCCTTTAAGCACCGCCACCGGGGTGCGCAATTCATGGGCGGCGAGCCCGATGAATTCATCTTTGACGTACTCCGCTTCTTTGAGGCCACGCACATCCTGCTGAATCACCAGCGCCAGCGGTTCACCGGTTCCTGGCTCCTTGCCGCTCTGATTCTCCACACGGCTGTCATGCGAGTACCCTATGCCAATAGATTCTCCGGCTAGCGGACGGCGTCTCTCCAGACTCTGCCAGTATGAGAAGGCAAGAGGGACCGCATTGACAAGGATTGGGAGATCGTTTCCCTGGGGCCGGCGGATGGTTTCCTGGAATTGCAGGCTGGTCTCTCCTTGCTGCAGCGCCCGCATAGTGGCCCAGCTGTCGGGCACCATGGTTCGGCCTTGGGCATCATTGAGCAGGATATGGTGTGTCTCCATGAACTCCTGCATCGGCTGCTCGGGCTCCCATACCGCTCCCCACGTGCCGGTCGCCGCCCGATTCGCCAGCACGAGACGAGCATCCAGTCCATGGACCACATAGATGCCATTGGGAAGCGCATCCAGCAGTTGTTGCAGGAAGCTCAGCTGCACCTGAGTGCTGGCCTGGGTCGATGCTTCCGACTCTTCCACCCGCCGCCGTTCGGTAATATCTCGGTTGATCTCCAAGATTGCGCTGGGCTGCCCACTGGCATCGCGGACCACGACCTGCTTACTTTCCACAATCAACGTGCGCCCGTCAGGCCGCGTATGTACCAGTTCTCCCTCCCAAGTACCGTCGCGATACAGTTGAGATTGGACGGCATATGGACTCACCGGGAAACGAGTTTTGAACAGGATATGGGTAACACGGCCCAGCGCCTCCTGCGCCGTCCAGCCGTAGAGTTCCTCTGCGCCCGTATTCCAGACCAGAACGCGATTGGCGTTGTCACGTACCAAGATGGCATCATGAGCTAAATTGATGAGATCGGTTTGTAAACGGAGCCGACTCAGCAGATCAGCTCGTTCGTGCTCCCATTGGCGCTGGACGCTGACATCCCGAATTGCCGCCGTAACGTAGAGCTGGCGATTGACCCGGAAAGGGCGCAAGCTGATATCAATTGAAAACTCGCCGCCATCCTGACGTCGTCCAACTAGATCCAGACCAATTCCCATCGGACGCGAATGAGGGGCAGCAAGGTACGCCGCGCGGTGGCTCTCATGCCGAGCACGCAGATGCTGGGGAAGAAGGTTCTCCAGAGGATGGCCGATGAGGTGATCCGCTGAATAGCCAAACAGGGCACTGAGCTGCGGATTGGATAGAACTATGGTCCCCTGGTGATCGATCACCAGCATGGCATCAGGCGAGAGCTGGAGCAGGCGCTTCAGCGTGGCCAACGTGGTCGAGGTAATCGCGGCGTCTGCCGGAAAGGACAGTGCATGCTCGGCGGCCATAGTGTTTATACACCCTGCCCTTCTTATCCGGCGCTCAGCGAAGCGCAGACAGCGCTGACAGGTCACGCAATGCAGTGCTGATCAGTGTTTAGTACCCATCCTACAGCTTCCCATTATAGTCAAGGCGGCCCGAAAGATCAACTGCCCACCGGTCCCACGCAGAAGGATACGGACTCTGCGGCAGGGCGGGGCGGTGGTGCCTCGCGAAGAGAGGCTAGCACTCAACCCCTGGCGAGGTCGTAGCCAAGTTGCAGGATCAGTGCCTAACCAGCCACACGGACCCGCCCGGTGGAGGGGGGCGGTCTCCTACTTTTGGCCGATAATATGGCACGGCAGCCCCAGGATATCGATGGCGGCAACGCCGGCGTTG
>JBKQTH010000088.1:0-5219 GCA_052143275.1 Ktedonobacterales bacterium
CAGCCGCGTACTGGAGAGAGCTCTACTGGCTGGAATGCGGCTGCGTCTAGGAGACCAGGTGACTGGACTACGCGACCTGGGAGAAAACGACCTGCTGCAACTTCCGCTGGAGGAGCAGTATCTGGTAGCCACCGGCCAGACGTACTTTCGTGATCTCACCTTTGACGACCTTCATCGACTGCAATTCGATCTAGAGACCACCGGGCTTGACGCGTCAAGGGATAGAATCTTCCTGGTTGCGGTGAGAGATAACCGAGGGCTTGAACAGGTTCTGGAGGTAGCTCACCCGGGCACTGGCCTGCCGAGCGCGCAGGCCGAGGCCGATCTTATCCGGCGTCTGGCTGCCCTGATTCGCGAGACCGATCCCGATATCCTGGAGAACCATAACATTCAAGGCTTCGATCTACCGTTCCTGGCGAAGCGCGCCGAGCTTCTCAAGGTCAGTCTGGCGCTCGGCCGACCTGGTGTTCCCGGCTTACTTCGCCGGCCGGCTTCGCGAGGTTATGGACCGGTACGGGGAGAGCCAGGCGCAGAGACGGCAGATTGGCGGCAGAGAGAGCGTACCAGCGCTGCCGGGCGTGCCGAGCGCTATGTGGTACCGGGACGCGAGATCATCGACACTCTGGATGCGGTGCGGCGCTACGATTTTTCGGCACGTGACCTGCCGGGACATGGTCTCAAGGCGGTGGCTCGGTATTTTGGTCTGGCAACGCCCTCACGCGAGTATATCGAGGGGCCCCTAATCTATCGCACCTGGCAAGAAGACCCTGATAGAGTCAGGCGTTACGCCCAGGATGACGTACGCGAGGTTGAAGGGTTGGCACGTCTGCTCGGTGGAGCCGCTTTTGCTTTAGCCCGTATGGCGCCACGGCGCTATGAGCGGTTGGCCGATGCCGGGCCAGCTACCGGCATTCTCGATCCGCTGATTGTGCGAGCCTATCTGCGTGCCGGCGAGGCTCTGCCCGCCTATGCCAGCCGCGACGGTACCGAGCATACGGGCGCGGCGCTGTACCTCTTTGCCGCCGGCGTGGCCGAGCGGATCGTCAAAGCCGACGTATCCAGTCTGTATCCATCCCTTATGCGCCAGTACCGGATCGGACCGAGATCCGACCATATCGGTGCGCTTCTGGCTCTAGTAGATCGGCTGGTAGTGCAGCGGCTGGCCGCGAAAAAACGGGCTAAAGTCGCTCCGCTAGGATCGGCGGAGCGCCATACCAATGAGGCGCTATCCGCGGCGATGAAGATTCTGGTCAACTCGGCCTACGGCTATCTTGGCGCCATCGGGCTGACCCGGCTGGCAGATGTCCAGGCAGCCAACCAGGTGACCTATCAGGGAAGAGCGGTACTGGGTCTAATCTGCCGAGAGCTGGCGGAGCGAGGCGCAATTCTGCTTGAAGCCGATACCGACGGCGTTTACTTTGCTGCGCCGCCAAACTGGACGGAGGAGGATGAGCGGCGGGTTGTGGGCGAAGTGGCTGCACTGCTTCCTCCGTTGGTGCGGCTAGAATTCGAGGGTCGTTACCAAGCCATGCTTTCGCATGAGCCCAAAAACTACGCTCTCTTGCATTACGACGGCAGTGTGCTTCTACGGGGTGTGGCGTTCCGCTCAAGTCGCGTCGAGCCATTTGGCGAGGATTTTCTGCGCCGGGCCATTTACTGCCTGCTGGTTCGGGATACGCCCGGCCTACGCTCAGTCTATGTCGAGACGGTGCTGGCCTTGCGCCGCCGAAGTCTGCCGACCGCCGAGGTGGCGGCGCAGCTTCGACTCACCAAGTCTCCGGAGCAGTACCAGGCGACTCGAAGATCGCGCCGCGAGGCCCCCTATGAGGCGCTCTTGCTGGCGGGACGCCGGCAGTGGAGGGTAGGCGAACAGATTAGAGTCTATCGCGCCACTGGGGGTCGAGCCGCCGTACTCTCCGAGTCGCAAGCGAAGGACGAGGAGTACGGCGAAGGCGAAGGCGAAGGCGAAGGCGAAGGCGAAGGCGAAGGCGAAGGTAGTGGAACGCCTCGCGACTATGACGTCGCCTACTATGTGCGGCAGTTACGGGAGACCTTTGCCGCGCGGCTGGCCCGAGCCTTCACCGCCGACGACTTCGCCGCGCTGACCGCCGACCCGGAGCAGCCGTCGCTGTTTGCGCCGCCTATAGCGGAGGTAGTGCCACGCCTTACCCGGCTCATGGACCTGCCACCGCCAGAGCCGGAGACGGCGGCTGCTCATACACCGCATACTGGCCGCGGCTAAACACCAGGCGCCAGCTCTGCACCCGGTCAAGCACTTGAACCAGAGCGGGCAGCTCATCCGGCTGGGCAAGCTCTCGCAGTAGGTTGTCGACGACTACGTAACGAGCGCTAGCTAACGACACGGTGTAGGTCCAGCGCCAGCTAGGCAGGCCCGCGGAATAGAATGCCGCACTCTCCCCACTTTGAGCCAGCGTCTGGAGAATATCGGCTCCCTTGGTCTCTGGAGCATGATCTGGGGAGTCAAAGATCCAGGCCAGCGTCGGCGAGGCCAATACGAGATCGCCGTTGTGGGCATGGGTAAAGATGTAGCGTGACACGGCTGCGGCGTCCGCTGGCGTCCCCAGTATGGCATCCTGCCGGGTGGTGAACGAATTGGCTTCCAACTGGGCCAGGTCAGTGAGCGTGACCATGGTCACCGGCGACACCACCACGACAAATACGATGACGGTGGCCAGCATTCGCGAAAGCGATTGACGCCGCCGCCCCACTACGCTGGGCAGCCACTCCTCCAGCCAGCGGTAGAGATAGCGCAGCCCTAAATCCAGAAGAATGCCGGCTCCCAGCGCGAGAAGCGGTAACAGCGGCACCGCAGTGTGCAGGCTCAAGCCTATAGCGCGAACTTTGAGCAGAACCAACCCCAGTACCGCGACCGCGCCGAGTAATAAGCCTCGCGTACGGGCCGGAGCCAGAAAGAGTCCGACGACCCCAAAGAGCAGCCAGGCGTCCGCAGAAAGGAACTGCAAATAGTTGAGCAGTAGCAGCAACAGTTGGGTAAGAGGATTGCCACCGGCGCTGCGCCCCAGAGTGGTAGCCAGATCCGCCAGCACCAGTCTGGGATCCAGCAGCAGACAGCTCGCCAGGCCTAAGAGGGGAATACCGAGTCCAATCGCCAGCGCGATTCCTATTTCTCGCCAGCGCCGCGGAGGCTTCCACACCGCAACCAGTAAAACCAGCGCCACCCAGGCGATACCTTCATAGTCGCTAAGGGTCGCGAGCCCAGCCAGAGCCGCCGCCGTCACCAGCCAGCGCAGCTGGTTATCGCTGTGCTGGTATCTCCAAAGAGCGCCCAGACACAGCAGGCCAATCAGAGCAAGCATACAGTAACTGTAACCCCAGCGACTATTTGCCAGCATCACCGGAGCGACGCTATAGACCGCCATTGCCCAGAGCGCCGCGGGGGTCCCGATCAAACGCCGCCCGACCAGGAGCACTGCCGCATCGGTGAGGATGGCATAGAACGCGGCTAGTGTGCGCAGCGCGGTAATGTTGTAGCCGAAGAGGTGGATGCTTACTACCAGCTGGAGATAGAAGAGCGGTGGATGCTGGCCAAATGCCGACGCCAGAGAGAAGAGACGCAGCCGTCCATGGGCCAAATTCCAGGCGATATCCAGGTTGTAGCCTTCCTCCGGATCCCAGCCCGGTATGCTGCTCAGCCGGTACAGATGGAGAAAGACGGCCAGAGCCAGCAACGCGACCGCCAGGCCACCCAGGAAGATGCGCCGGTAGCGCTCCTCCAGCGTGGCTACCCGCCGCTGATCATGTTGTACTTTGACGCCAGTCGCCACGGCTACCCACCCATCGCCTTCTGAACCGACCTCAAAACGCATTGCCACTCTGGCGTGCCTGGGTCGACGATTTCAAAGTGACCGGCGCCTTCCAAGGTCACCAGTTCGGCAACATCGCCACGCTGGCGTGCCGCTTCGGCGTAATCCCGGCTGATCTCGTAGGGAACGCTGGTATCTGCGGTCCCATGTATGATGGTCTGTGGCACGCCGAGTGGCAGCAGTTCCACCGGTGACGCAACCTCATACCGTACCCGGACCTGCTCCGGAGAGCCTCCAAGCAAGCGATCGACGACACCTCGGCTGAGACGTAGCTCCCACGCGCGGCGAAGATCGAGTACACCGGCCAGCGAAACCACTGAAGAGATCGGCAGCGCACTGCTGCAGTGGAGAGGCAGCCCAGCTGGTATACGATGGCGAGCGGCCAGCCAGCAGGCAAGATGGCCGCCAGCGGAGTGGCCAAGCGCCATCACGCGGCCCAGGTCAAGCCGGTATCTCCGCTCAAGAGCTCGCAGATAGTCGGCGGCCGCCGCGACATCCTCAAAAGTGCCGGGCCAGCCGCCTCCGTGGTTGCCCAGGCGACGGTACTCGATATTCCAGGTTGCCAATCCCGCTGCGGTGAGGGCAGCGCAGACATGGCCAAAGTAGTCGAGGCCATACCTGGCGCGATAGTAACCGCCATGAACTCCAATCACTACCGGATAAAGTCCGGCCTCTCGCCCGCCCCTACCGGCTCGATCCCTGGGAAGGCGCAGGTCGCCGAACTGGTAGGTACTGGGGCCATACTTCAGCCGGACGTCCGCTGTGGGGGCTGGACGGCCCAAGATAGCTTCGCTATTGGTTACTTCGGTGCTGCTCATACCATGCCTGGTCTCTTCGTCGTCTGGCGGACGCCACGTTGGTACGGTGTTAGACATAAAACCCATGCTGGTTATGCTGCGATCTACTCTAGCATAGCCTGAGGCTTTTCCACAGTGGCGTAGGAGAGAACGTGGCACGAGCGCAGGACCCGAGAAGTGGCGCCGAGAAGGCAGCTAGCTGGCTTGACGTACCAGCCGGCACTGGTGTAGACTAGTAGCCGCAGACAGCGAGGCGCATTCGTCTAGCGGCCTAGGACATCGCCCTCTCAAGGCGAAGACCACGGGTTCGAATCCCGTATGCGCTACCAGTAGGCTCCATACACGTGTATGGGGCCTTTTGTTTTCCCATTGAATTCAGACTTCGCAGCTTGCGAGCTACTTTGCTTGAGACTACTCCAAGGCCCTTTGACAGCAAAACAGACAGCAAAACTGCGCCATAGCGCTTTGCGGAAACAGTACGTTGGACTTTCCGCACCTGGCGCATAATACGCCGTCGCGTCACTCAGTTGTAGTATCGCGTTCTGCTGTTGTGTTGGGCTCGACGCCTGGCGGCGGG
>JBKQTH010000089.1:0-7427 GCA_052143275.1 Ktedonobacterales bacterium
TGTACCAGGGAGCGGAAGCCTTTTCTCTTTGGACGGGACTGGCAGCTCCACTGGACCGGATGCGGGTAGCGCTGGAGCAGCAAGTGTCCCAGGAGACTGAGTAGCCAGAGAGACGCCGGGGCGCCAGTAGCAAGTTATGGAGAGCGAAAGAGAGACAAGGTTAGAGATATGAGCCAGATCCGTCGCCCTCGCTGGAGCTCCTATACCGCCTTCGTATTGGCTGGCGGCGGTGCGCGCGGCGCACTACAGGTAGGAGCGCTCCGAGCGCTTCTAGAAGCGGGAGAACACCCCGATGTGGTGGTGGGTACATCTATAGGCTCATGGAATGGCGCCTGCCTGGCGCTCCGTCCAACCATCGAAGGAGTCGAGTGGCTGGCCAACGCCTGGCTGAGCACAAGTACCAACAAGCTGCTACTGGGAGTGGATCCACTGCTCAATGCCGCGCCTCAGGCGGTCAACTTCAGTCGTGTAGTAGCGGCACTTCGACGCCTGGCCGCAGGCTATCCCTCGCTCTATAGCGATGCCGGGCTACGCCAGTTTATTGATCGTTACTTAAAGGGAATTACTTTCGAAGATATGGCGATTCCCCTCTGTATCATCGCCGCCGATATCACTACCAGTACTCGCGCCATCTTCGCTTCCGGTCCCGTCGTCCCCGCGGTTATGGCGTCGGGAGCCATTCCCGGTGTCTTCCCACCGGTGACCATCGGAAATCACGTCTATGTTGATGGTGGAGCACTGGATAATGCGAGCATTGAAACCGCCCTCATGCTTGGAGCACGTCGCATCTTCGTCCTGGACGTGGGCTACGATGATGCCAGTGACATCAAGCCACTGCTGCCTAATGACTCATCTGGGCGCCACCGAGCTCCCAACGGCATGCGAACCTCGTCGCTGCACGCTATGGTGGCTGTACTGGAGCGAACCGCTCAGGTAATGAATCGCTATCAGCTCAGTCGCGCCCTCGAGCGAGTTCCACGTGGGATAGAAATCCATGTACTTCGCCTGGGCACCAATGTCGGCGGCGGCACCCTGGATTTTGACAAAGCCGGCATATGGATCGAGCTGGGTTATGCTTCGGCCTCCGAATACCTCAAAGGAGTACAGCAACCCGACTTGGCACCGGGTACAGGAGAGAGTGCGAACGAGATAATCGTCAGCGAGTGTTGAAGAGCTATTTGTGTGTTTGCTTGTGATATGCTATCCTTCCCGGCAGGTTTACAGATGGGAGCTAAACCAGTTACTGTCAACTACCGTAACGTACGCATGACGACGGTTACACTGCCGGTAGGAGGTTAGCATTCGATGGTGGTGAATTGGGTACAGCGCCGGGGATCGGACCGGGATATTGAGCGGCGTACACGCCAACTCAAAGAAATCGTTCGGCTGGGCAATGAATTGCGCGCTGAAATAGAACTACCTCGTATTCTCACCCAGGTGGTGGAGGGCATTACCAGTACCCTTGGATTCCGCGCGGCGGTGCTCAATCTCATCCATCCCGACACGACAATTGAAGTTGCCGCTACTTCGGGCCTAAACGAGCCTGAACGCCAGGTACTTGTACAAACTCCGCCACCCCTTGCCCGTCTCCTGGCGGTTATGCGTCCGGAGTTCTGCGTCAGCCACTCATACTTTATCAGCCATGAATACAAACATCTGCTGGAAGGCATGGAAGTGGTCACGCTCTACACCTCGCCGGCCTCCAACCTGCCGCGCGGTGCCGATGCCTGGCATCCCGACGACGTACTCTTTATTCCGCTCATTAGCCCACATAAAGACCGGCTTCTGGGTGTCATCTCGCTGGACCAGCCAGAGGATGGTAAGATACCGTCCCTTGAAACCATCGAGATGATCGAGATGTTTTGCGGCCAGGCAGCTCTGGCCATTGAGACCTCATACCTATTCCAGGAACGTGAACAGGAGCGCAAGGCGCTTGGGGGACAGCTCTTCGAGCTGATGTATCAACTGGAGCAAGTGCGCCAGGGTGATCTCAGTGTACATATCCAGCTCAGCGGCGAGACCCTAGCTCCCATGGTTAACTCACTGAATGTGGTGTTCCAGGCTCTAGGCGGCTTGCTCAGTGATGCGCGCAGGGCAAGCGAGATGGTAAGCGCTAGCGCGGGCGAGAGCCGCAATGCCGCCGCCCGCATGGCAACTAATGCTGAGCATCAGGCTCAACAAATCATCGCCGTCTCCGGGGCAGTTGGCGATATGGCCAAGAGTGTGCAAAAGATTGCCGGTGTCGCTCATAATGCCACCCAGGTCACCGAGGAAGGTATCAGGATAGCCAAAGAAGGGCGCGAAGCCGCCGAGCGAGCTGCCGCAGGCATGAGCGCAGTCCGGGAAATAGCGCTGCAATCGGTCAAGAAGATGAAACGTCTGGGTGAAAGTAGCCAGGAGATTGGCGAAATCGTCCAGATGGTCTCCGATTTTGCCAGCCAAACTACCCTGCTCGCCTTGAATGCGGCCATCGAGGCCGCACGAGCCGGCGAAAATGGACGAGGGTTCGCCATTGTAGCACAGGAAATTCGCAACCTCGCCACCAGCAGCGCCGAAGCGACCAAGCATATCCAGGCGCGAATCAAGAATATCCAGACTGAAACCAATAGCGTGGTCGTCACGATCGAACACAGCACGCAGCAGGTGGTGCAGCAGTCGGAATTGGCATCACAAGCTGGTGCCGCGCTTCAGGCGGTAGATGCGGTTACCGGACGCATCGCCGAGGCGGTCAAAGGAATCAATGAAACCGCAACTCAACAGGCCGAAGCGGCAGCCACGATCTCACAGTCCATGTCGGCCATCGCCCATATCACGTCGCAGACTCAGGGCAGCATGGCTCAGACCGAGACCGCCATGGACCGGCTAGTAGAGGTCGCTCACTCGCTGCTGCGCTCGATCAGCGCGTTTAAGCTTGGCAGTAATAATCAGCTTCAGGGCCATATGCTGCCCCCTCCAGCGGAAGAGCTCGGCGCCGACATTGTCACACAGCCCATGGCGGCTATTGGACACGCTGCAGAGATCACCGCGGGTCCCCGCCAAACCAGACACCTCTCCGCAGCTGAGAAGACAGAGGATTCGACAGAGTCCTCGGATTCCGAGAATGCCGAGAATGCGGGCGACATAGCCTCACCCGTAGCCAAGGGCGGCATTACCAATACACTGGTCCCGACAGAGGCTCCTATGCACCCAGCCACCAGGCTGGATGATCAACAGCAGGAAGGCGCTGAAACGGAGCGGACAGCTAGCGATCCGCTGGCTGCTGCCGAGGCCGAGCGCTGGCAGTAGCTCCGCTACCGGGTAGTTATCTAGCTCGCCAATCCGGATACAGGGGACTTGATCACCGTAGCTCCGAGTAACTCAGAGGTCGTGGCGCTCAACGCTACCGCCAACCTCCGCAATACATAGGGCTGTGGCTCTTCCTTGCCATGTTCGAGATGAGTGATGGTATCGCGACGTAAATCCGCAAGCTCAGCTAGCTGGCTGATGCTAAGGCCGCGGCGCTGGCGCACCTGGCGCAAACCACGCAACTTCACGCTGACCCTCCTCATTGAGGCTCGAGAGATACCGTGGACTAGCGACACTGCTAACCCACGGGTATATCATACCAGTACCCTAGTGGCCTGTAAAGGGTCACCACGTGGATTACCCGCGAAACTGCGGCTAAACTAAGAAAAGACTTAGGTTCCGAACTTGGAACGCAACCCACCAAAGCCGGCGACCAGATCCAGGGTTCGCTGGTGATTAGGCACCGGGGAAGTGACAGCCCACCTCCTGATTCCCGGAGGATCTCTTCTCAAGTTTAGGGTAGACCTCGCGGCAAATGGCCTGGGCCTTCCAGCAACGAGGGTGAAATGGACAGCCGGAAGGAGGGTTTACCGGACTGGGTACATCTCCAGTCAAAATGATCCGTTTGCGCGTCAGCTCCACCTCAGGGTCAGGGTATGGGCTGGCTGAAAGTAGAGCTACGGTATAGGGATGCTGCGGATTCGCGTACACATCGTCGGCGGTACCAAGCTCGACAATATGACCAAGATACATCACCGCCACGCGGGTACTCACATGCCTGATAGCCGAGAGGTTATGAGCGACAAAAAGATAGGTCAGGTTAAACCCCCTCTGCAGCTCGCTCATGAGGTTGAGCACCTGAGCCTGAATTGAGACGTCCAGCGCCGAGGTAGGCTCGTCTGCCACAATGAACTTTGGATTGAGCGCGAGTGCGCGAGCAATACCGATGCGTTGCCGCTGGCCGCCGCTGAACTCATGCGCATAGCGATTGAGGACGTTGGGGTTCATTCCGACAGTACGAAGCAGATAGCGAACTCGCTCATCTACGTCCTTTGGAGTTCCAAAGTCATAGTTCTCCAAGGGCTCGGCAATCACGCGTCCCACGGTAAACCGGGGGTCGAGTGAACTAAACGGATCCTGGAAGATCATCTGCATGTTGGCGCGGCGCTTGCGCACCTCGACTTCGCTCATGGTCATCAGGTTCTCGCCTTCGAAGAAGACGGCGCCTGCGGTAGGCCTGATCAGCTGCAGAATAGCACGTCCTAAGGTTGACTTACCGCAGCCACTCTCACCCACCAGTCCGAGCGTCTCACCGCGCCTGATCTTCAGGTCAACACCATCCACGGCCTTGACTGAGGCAACCGGACGGTTCGCCAGCCCGCCACGAATGGGAAAATAGACTTTGACCCCGCGCAATTCAATTAGCGCATCACTGTCGGTCATGGCCGGCATGCCCGACCGCATCGTTTCTGTTGCCAATGAAATGATCTCCCTATCTTAGTATGGATAGAAGCATGCGGCCTGCTGATCCGGCCCTACGGTCTCCAAGGGAGGTAGTTCCACCCGACAACGCGACTGTACCTTAACACAGCGCGGAGCAAAAGGGCAGCCGGGCGGCAGGTTGACCAGATTGGGCGGCTGTCCTCCTATGGCTGCCAGCCTGGAATTTCTGGCAGTGTCGGCCCGTGGGACGGCGGCTAGGAGAGCCTGGGTGTAAGGATGCGCCGGCCTGCTAAAGAGCGTCCGTGTGGGGGCGGCCTCGATGATACGACCGGCATACATGACGTCCACACGATCACAGCTGCCCGCCACTACACCCAGGTCGTGGGTAATGAGGAGCGTGGCGGTGCGGAACTCTTGCGCCAGGCCCTTCATCAAGTCTAGCACCTGCGCTTGAATGGTGACATCCAGTGCAGTCGTCGGCTCATCCGCGATCAGGAGCTGTGGATTGCAAGAGAGGGCGATAGCAATCATTACGCGCTGGCGCATGCCCCCGCTAAACTCATGAGGATAATGGTTGAGGCGGCGTCTTGCCTCCGGGATTCGCACCCGATCCAGCATCTCCACCGCGCGGTTCGTGGCAGCTTTGTCGTCGAGCTTTAGATGTGCTTTGACCGCTTCAACAATTTGATAGCCCACCGAGTAGACCGGATTCAGGGAGGTCATGGGATCCTGAAAAATCATCGCCGCCTTGCCGCCGCGTAGCTGATTCAGCTCCTCTCGGTTCATCTCAAGGATATCATCACCCTGAAAGAGAACTTTGCCCCCGACGATCTTCCCTGGGGGACTCTCTATGAGACGCAAGAGGGTTAGAGAGGTGACACTCTTTCCACAACCGCTCTCGCCAACCAGACCTAATGTCTCACCCTCATCGATATGGAATGAGATATCCTCAACCGCCTTCACCACACCGGCGCGGGTGTAGAAGTGAGTGCGAAGATGCTGTACGTCGAGCAAGTTCTCTGCCATTCGTGCCTCACCCTCAAAAAGAAATTCAAAGCTTAGAGGTGGGTGCCGGTCCTTCCGGATCAGCACCCCTGGTGACTCGTACCGCTGGGCTAATCCTTGGTACGAGGATTAAAGGCGTCGTTGACTCCATCACCCAGGAAAGCCAGCGCCAGCACCAGGATCGAAAGGGTGAGGACCGGCCAGACCACCTCCCAGGCATTGATGTAGAGACGCTGCGTGCCATCAAAGATCATTAAGCCCAGGCTGGAACCGGGCGGTTCGACTCCCAGGCTCAAAAGCGAGAGCGTGGCCTCGGCAATGATCGTCCCCACCACATCGAGCGTGGCGGCCGCCACGACGATACTAAAGAGGTTCGGCGCGATATGCTGGATCATGATGCGTTGGTTCGAGCTCCCCGACATCCGAGCCGCTTCGATAAACTGCTGCTCCTTCAATTGGAGCGTCTGGCCGCGCACGAAACGCGCCATCTGCGGCCAGATCGTAATGCCCAGCGCAATACTGACCAGGATCAAGCGCCCTTCCGGCCCCAGGGCATTGACAAAGGCTGGCCCCAGCGTCGCCGCCGCCAGAATCGCGAAGAGCAAGGCCGGGAACGCAAACATCAGGTCGGTGAAGCGCGCCAGGAACGTATCCGTCACGCCCCCGAAGAAGCCGGCCTGCACTCCGACCAGAAGACCCAGGCCGATATCGAAGACTTCGACAAAGAGCGCCACCTGAATGGAGACGTTGACCCCCGCCATCAATCGCGACAGGTTGTCCCGTCCCAGCGCATCGGTCCCCAGCGGATACATCCAGGAACTGGGGGCATCAGCCAGCAGCAACTCCTGATGGGTCATATAGTGATAGACCTCGGGCGGGGTTTTCACGGTACCCGTTATGCCCGCCAGCACCGTTGGACCCATGTGCAGGTAGAACACGGGGAATATATAGCTGCCAACCACCATAATCAGGACGATGCCCAGACA
Organism: Ktedonobacterales bacterium; assembly: GCA_052143275.1. Taxonomy (GTDB): domain Bacteria; phylum Chloroflexota; class Ktedonobacteria; order Ktedonobacterales; family JADMIN01; genus JAJPKE01. The sequence continues at coordinate 6,720 of JBKQTH010000089.1, forward strand.
GATCATGGCGCGCCGATCGCGGCCCAGCCGGCGGAGCGAGGCTTCCATCGGGGAGAGAGATTGTCCTTCCGCCAGGTCCCTCTGCGCCTGCAGATCCAATTCGCTTTGGGACAGGGTGACGTCGGCGTTCTCCTGCAGAATCGATTCCGGGATCAACAAGCCGGTCGGCCTGAGCTCCGAGGCCGGATTGATCGAGAATCCATCATCGAAGGGTTGCGAGCCGGTCTTTTCGGCGCTTTCATCAATTCTCATTCGTGCCCTCCTCTCGCCTCTTCCAGAGAGAACCGGTGTGGTCTGCTACCCAGAGAGACGTCGTTTGCTCCCACAAGCGAGTGGGTCAGCCGGTGGCGGCTTGCCCACTATCCATGCCAGGTATCGCGCAACTCGTGCTACTGGGTCTTGATACGGGGATCGGCAAATCCATAGGCGATGTCGGTCGCCAGATTGGCTATCGCGATCGCTACCGCAAGCAGAATCACCGTACCCTGCACCACAGGAAAGTCGCGCTCTTCGATGGCGTTCAAGGTTTCCACGCCGATGCCGGGGATATTGAAGAGCAGCTCAACCACAAAGACGCCCGTCACCGCAAAAGCCAGCGCCGGACCGATCGCGGTCAACAGATTGACCAGCGCATTGCGAAAGGCGTGAAACCAGATCACCCGACGCTCCGTGAGGCCCTTGGCTCGCGCCGTCCGCACGTAGTCCTGC
>JBKQTH010000090.1:0-12478 GCA_052143275.1 Ktedonobacterales bacterium
AAATGCGGCCTTCACTTAGAGCCGACCCTTGACAACTGATATTCCAATCTATATACTCGTAGCAGGATAATATGTAAGTGAATGATTGACATCAAATAACATTGTGTTGAATATCAGTAAGGAGGATATAGGGTGACCAAGCGCAAAGTGAGCAATCCGCTTGCGCTGGCCGTCTTGGCCTGTCTCTGGGAGCGCCCAATGCATCCCTACGAGATGGCAAGCACGTTGCGTGAACGCGGCAAGGACCAGAGCATCAAGCTCAACTACGGCTCGCTCTATACTGTGGTCGAGGGGCTGCAGCAGCATGGGCTTATCGTATCGGGTACTCTGGCGGACCTCACCGAGTGGGCTGCCTTGCTTCGCGCCCGAGACGAACGGGAAAACGACGAGGCTCTCCGGCAAGAGGAAGCCCAGAAACACAAAGCACACGAAGAGGGAGAGGGGTAGCCTCTCGTCGTTTGATGTTCGCCAACGGAATACGCTCGTAGACCGTATGCGTGCACCAGAAAGAGAGATGATGCATGACCATCCAGCCAGCCGAGTCACGGCATACAAGTGCGGCCACTGGCACTAACTTACCGCCGGCCGTACTAGTCGAGGGGCTCACCAAGACTTATCCCAAGGGCGTCCAGGCCCTCAAAGGCGTGAGTTTCACCGTCACACCCAGCACAGTATTCGGGCTGCTCGGTCCGAACGGCGCCGGCAAATCCACCATCGTGAAGATCCTTACCACGCTCTCAAGGCCCACCGCTGGGCGTGCCCTCGTCGCCGGCCGCGATGTCGTCCGCGAACCCGAACGTGTGCGCCGCGTGATCGGACTGGTAGCACAAAAGTCAGCGGTAGACCTCGAGGCCACCGCTGCCGAGAACCTACGACTGCAGGGCCAGCTCTACGGCATGTCCGGCGCAGAACTCGGGCATCGCGTCTCAAGTCTGCTTGAGCGGTTTGGCCTCAATGAGGCACGCAACCGCATTGCACGCACCCTCTCCGGAGGCATGCAGCGCAAGCTCGACGTGGCCATGGGTCTCATCCACCAACCCGAGGTGCTGTTTCTAGACGAGCCAACTACCGGGCTGGATCCGGAAGCGCGCGCGGATATGTGGCGGGAGGTCCGGAGACTCTCTTGGGAGGACGGGCTCACCGTCGTGCTGACTACGCACTACCTGGAGGAGGCCGATCATCTGGCGCAGTACGTCTCCATCATCGACCACGGGCAGATCGTTGTGGAAGGGACACCCGAGGGGCTAAAGGCCGAGCTGCGTGGCGACGCCATTCAGGTGGAGCTCGCTAGCGCTATCCCTGAATCTGACGTTCTCGGCGCGTTACAGGGCCTAGACGGCCTACTTCGAGATGTCACCCTAGACGGCCGCAGCCTGCGCGCGCGGGTTGATAGCGGAGCCAGCACGCTCCCCACTGTCCTCGGTGCTCTTGACGAATCCGGAATACACGCCGCCACCGCGACTGTCGCCCGGCCCTCGCTTGATGATGTGTATCTGCGCTATACCGGTCGTGCCTACTCCGAAGCCAACCAGAAGGAGACTATACGATGACCACTGCGCTCGCCAATTCTGCCCAGGTCACCGCACGCTACCTGAGAGCGTTTCTGCGCCAGCCCTACTATATCGCGGGCACACTGGTACAGCCGGTCATCTGGCTGCTCCTCTTCGGACAGCTCTTCAAGCGCGCTACCGAGATACCCGGCTTCACCGGCAGCTCGTATATAACTTTCCTTACGCCGGGCATCGTCGTCATGTCGGCAATGCTCTCTACGGGTTGGAGTGGTACGAGCTATGTGATCGACATGGAGCGCGGAGTGATAGACCGTTTCCTCGTTACACCGGTGCGCCGCGGTGCGCTCATTGGCGGTGAATTGGTCTACCAGGCCGGCATGGTGCTGCTGCAATCGCTGATCATCCTGGGGCTGGGATACCTTGCTGGGGCCCGCTTCCACGGCGGCGTCGCCGGCATTGCCCTGCTGTTCGCCGCAACAGTGCTGCTTGGAACGGCATTCGCCTCGCTCTCCAATACTCTCGCCCTCATCCTGCGCAAGCAAGAATCGGTAATCGCTGCGAATGTCACTCTGGTGCTGCCCCTCACATTCCTCTCCGCCACCTTTCTGCCGGTGAACCTCATGCCACAGTGGATGCAGGATTTCGCCAAGTACAATCCGGTCAACTGGGCTGTCGAGGTGGGCCGCCAAACGTTAACTACCAGCATTGATTGGTCGCTGGTAAGCGAACACCTGGCCGGACTGCTGGCCCTCGCGCTCGTCTGCGCCTGGCTCTCCACCCGGGCCTTCCGCGCCTATCAGCGCTCCGTTTGAGGTTACCAGCTACACTCAGCTGCGCGGCTGCCAGATGGCTGCCAGATAGGTTGGCCGGCTCAGCCGTAATAACCCGTGCCTGGCTACTGCTGCCGGATTACTACTCCGCGGCAGCTGGGTGAGCGCTTGGTTGTACAGCCTCTGGCTCAAGAGACGGTGCCCTTTCCAGCTGAATTTTGCACAGCACCAGGTCTCGCTGTGCCAGGCGGGTAAGGTCTTCAGGGTGCTCCGGTTGGCCGTTCGCATCCAACTTTATACGCGTCTCCCAGCGCCAGGTGGGCACCTGTTGTAGAAACTGCAATAGGGCTTTGGCTACCACATCAGGTTCGGTAGAGATCTCCGCTCTGGCAGGCAGATCCTGCCCATCGAAATAGACGGTTAGGGGAGCGGCGCTCCCCTGCAGATTCTTCCACCAGGTATGCTCACGGTGAGTCATCACCAGCAGGGTTTCGCCGTCTTGCAGATAGGACACTGGAAAGGTAAAGCTTTTGCCGCTTTTGCGCCCGGTGACGGTAAGCACGATGGTGTGCTGATCCCCGAAGCGATGCAGCGGCGACCGTAGCAACCGAATCACGATTGGGTTATAGAAGCGTTGCGTATTCATAATATATTCTTCCTTACTTTCTGAGCCAGAGTCCGCCTACCAATCCTGGCCTTGCGGCCATCTGGGTGTACCCGATGGAACGAGCTGCATGCTTTACCGGCTGGCGCCGCTCGGCTGCCGTCCATCCAGTCGCCAGAGTGTCCAGCCGACAAATACTAGCCAGACCAGCAAAATTCCGTAGACACCATACCCGGCACCGATAACCGGACGCAGGCTTTCACATACGATACCGACAATGCCGGTGATGATTCCTAGATAGGCGACAATTTTAGGGAAGACTCCCCCGAGCATTGCCAGCGAAATGACCAGCACACCCACCGCAAACAGGACGCCTCCGAAGCTCACAGCGTTGATCTGTGCAACGAGCCCCTCAGCGGTAGTAGCTATGGCAGCATGCTGTGCCGCTGAAGTGGCTGCCGCATATTGATCGGAGAGCGGTACCAGGCCGAATAAGAGTGCCGCCGGAGTTACACACAGCACGACCGAAGTGATCCCGACCATCGCGCCGATAGCGGCGACACTCTTGCTGGCCCGCGATAGCGCCACGAAGAGAGCCAGGAAGACAACCGTGGTCAAGGTGACTGGTCCAATGAACAAAATCATGTTGAGCAGGTACAGGGACTTATGATCGGCGATGTACTCGAGAGTGGCGACCCCGCCCGGCAGCGCGCCGGTCTCGCCTGTGCTTGGGGGCTGTGGTGTGATGGCAGCCATCACACTGTAGACAATGGTAAGCAGGACAAAGAGGAAAGCCGATATGCCTCCCGCTCGGTAGAGCTCGCTCCAGGATTGGTCTGGAGCAGTAACCTTGGTTTCTTCGACTATTCTGGGTTCTGTCGTCCTGGCTGCCACCGGATACCTCCTTCTGGTGTCGTTTCCCCTATCTACCAGTCGAGGAGAAAGTACCACAAGTCGGACACACCAGCATCACGATAGACTGACTTGCCATCTCACTTGCATCACAAAATGCACGGTAAGCTGAGCACACAGGTAGGAGCAGAACTTCACTCCGCTCTCACTCGCGCTTACCGTGAGCTCTCCACGCCGGTTGGCGCACTGATGAACTCTTGCACCAGATCAGCTAGAATCTTGCCGCTGCGGCTATTCAAGTGAACGCCGTCGCGATGAAAACGCCAGCCGTTAAGTTGCCCAATCTCATCATTGCTCTTGCGCAAGACTACCTGCCTGAACAGATCACGGTAGAAGGGGAGAAAGTCGAAACTGGTAAGGGCACGGCCAGGAGATCCCAGCATGAGTTCCTCCATCCGCTCGTAGAGCGGAAGATAGCTGACCTCTTCGGCTGACGCGATGTCCTGGAGAATGGTGTTGTACTCAGCGATACGCTGATTGGCCGCAGCCTGGAACGGGTTCGCCGATCCTGGATCTTCCCCCAGCGGAATCTCCGAGCAGAGAGCGATGCGCGCAGAGGTCCCCTGCTTCAGGCGCTGTACCACGGCTTGCATGATCTCGCGGTACCACTCTGCAGAGGGCTCGCGTGGGGGCCGCTTGGTCAGGCGAACAAACCGCGCCATTTTCCTTGAGATCAACGCGAGGACATCATTGCCGCCGAGCTGCACGATCACCCGGTCAGGATGGCAGGCGATCACGCGGGGCAGACGCTGGAGGCCGTTGTAGGCGAGATCGCCCCCGGCGGCGAAGCGGTAAAATCTCACTCGCGCGTTGCCCGGCCGCTGCTCCAGGTCATGTATCCAGTCGTAAGGGCCCTTGGCTACGGTAGAGCTGGATCCCAGACACGCCACGATCATGCTTCTCATGCCGGCAGCGGTGGTCTTCTCGCCCGCTCTGCTGGCTTGTTGCTCGTTGCCGGCTTCATTCATTATGGTCCCCCTGTGAAACTAGTAAACGTGTCAAGGTTGCCAGGCCGCTCTCCCCTTGGCGCGGTTGCTATTAGCCGGCCAGTTTGGGATCGACCATCATTGCGCTTCGCCTCCGACCTCCTGTACTACCTATATAGAGAGCAGACGAACGAGGAGGAGAGCGTGCATGGCAGCCGGACCGTTGTAGTCGCCCGGACACGGGCCACCAGCCCGAGCTGGCGTTGTCTTGGTGAGTCGCTACCCTCAACCGCCGCTCGGTCGAGCGGGTCTCCCTGGAGGCAGGCTACCGGTGCGATGCTGCCAGGAAGCTCATCCCATTGACGGGATCGAGAGTGTCACCAGAGTGATTTCTGGCGTGTCGGCTTCTCCACCTGATAGACTCCTATTTGCAGAGGAGTGTCTGATTCCTAAAGCTGAAAGACAGTGAAGAAGTTAGATAGAGCAACGAGCATGATATTGCAAGACAGCTCTCCCGAAAGGGTGGCTCTGGCTCTGGATGCGAGCAAGATCGCCTTTGGTATCTTGCTGAGCAGTCTTCCGCGAGCGACTCTTCATGACGAGCCAGGGCTTCTCTGGTTCGAGACTGGTATTGCGCTTGATGCCTATAATGGCGTACTCCAGACACGTCTCTCTCCAGCAGACTTACCTTCTGCTAGTGAGAAGGTGATTGCCTATTTCCAGGAACGGAACCTCCCATTCCACTGGCACATTGGGCCATCCTCACAGCCCGCCGCCTTTGGAGAGGTACTCGAAGCCCATGGCATAAGCCACGATGAAGACGAGCCCGGCATGGCGGTAGATTTGCTCACGCTGGGCGAAGAGGACCTCGCGTCAGCGTCTCAACTGATCTAGAGGAGGTGCTGTCGGAAGGCCAGCTATATCAATGGTCGCAGACAACGTTTTTCGGCGCTCATCAGGAGGCTGCCGGCCATGTGTTTACCGCCTACTCCGGTCTGCCTCTTGGTCACGAGAGCCCTTTACGCCTGTGTCTAGGCACGCTCGATGGCGATCCGGTGGCCACATTGAAGCTCTTCTTCGCCGCCGGTGTCGCCTATATCGGACGGGTGATGACTGTCCCTGCGTTTCGCCGGCGGGGGATTGGGACGATGATGACGCTGCATGCCCTGCACGCGGCTCGTCGTGCCGGCTATCGCATCGCGGTTCTGACGGCTTCGCCCATGGGGATCAGCATTTATCGTCGCCTGGGCTTCAAGGAATGCTGCGTGGTCGGTACCTATGCGTGGAACCCGGCCCAGTAATAAGGACGGGTGAGCTTAGCTTGGCAGCTTACCGCCCTTGGGGACTCGGTTCCCCATCACCTTGGTCGTCCACATCACGCAGCACGCTGATGTAGGAAAGCAGGTTGTAGCGTTGCGCGCCCAGAAGCTCCCAGGCACGAGTAAGGCCCAAGCCATAGACAGCCACAATAATCGATGCCAGTACCCTCACGATTCCGGTGTCGTTGGGCGGCACCAGCAGCCCAAAGCCCTGGTACAGCTCGTACCCGTAGAGGCCGAGGCCAACCAGAATGAGGATGAAGCTTGGCATCGCACTCCGTTTGCTTGATTTGCCACTCCGCTGTCGTTGTCGCAGCAGGTACCATCCCAGCATCATGCTGTTGGCGAAGGCGAAGGCGCCCAAGATCAGCACGATAATACCAAGGTTTACACCTGGTAATAAGGCGACGAGTGAGATGAAGAAGGCGTTGAGCATTGCGGTAAATGTACTTGTAGCCACGACCTGTCGCTTGACGGGCGCGGTACGCTTCACCGTGAGCTCAGGAGCAATGGACACCGCTACGAAGAGCAGGCCGACCAACGCCGCGCCAGCACCGGCGCTGGTGGCGAAGAAATCATGAAAACTCACTGGGACCATGGTGCCAAGCCTCCCTGTAGAGTGGTTTCTTCGAGAAAAGAGCACGGCCACATGTTGTCTATTGTACTACTCCAGGAGAACGCGAACTGCGGGAGGCGGTGAAGCTCCTTCTCATGCCATCACCAAGTGTCGATCTGGTTACAGGTCAACCAGGATCTCGCCCACCGGTTGGGAGCAACAGATCAACACGTTCCCGTCAGCGGGCGGCTCCAGAGGATCCGGGTCATAGTGGACCGCGCCGGCAATCAGCCCGCTCTCACAAGTATGACACACCCCAGTCCGGCACGACCACCTGACCGGTACGTCGCAGGCTTCGGCGAGTTCGAGCACGCTGTGATACGTTGGATCCCAGTGTACGACGAGGCCACTGCGCGCGAACGAGACCAACGACCCGGTGGCAGTGGCAGTGGTGGGTGGGTGCGGCAGGCGGCGCGAGGCATCGATCACACCTGGAGTACTAGATGGCTCTGGCCCAAAGATCTCAGTGTGGATCTGGCTCTTGGCCACGCCCCAGTCTGGCAGACTCGCCGTCAGATCGCGCAGAAACGCCGTCGGGCCACAGAGATAGAAGTCGGCCTCACGTGGTACGCCTAATTCCTGAAGCACCGGTACACTGAAGTGGCCGGTAGCGTCGTAATCTCGATTCAACTGATCCTGTGGACCAGGTCGGCTATAGCGGATATGGCTATGGCTCCGGGGCAGCACCGCGAGGAGACGGCGTGATTCCTGCGTAAACGGTTGATCTTCGCGGTTACGCGCGCCGTGCAGCCACCACACGTCCTGCTGCGATTTTTCCTCAGCCAGGGCGTGCAGCATAGCCAACACCGGGGTCGCCCCTACGCCGGCGCTTAGCAGTACGACGGGACGTTCTTCTGAATGAAAGACAAAGCTACCACGCGGGGCGCTGACCTCCAGCTGCTTGCCCACACGTACTTGAGTATGAATATACGTACTGCCGACACCGTTTACCTCCTGCTTGATACTCACACGGTAGTGCTCAGCGCTGGGCGCATCGGAGAGCGAGTAGTTGCGCAAGACCGGTGGCCCGTTAGGCCGTGGTCGCAGCCGTAGCACGACGTACTGACCGGGGAGGGCCGCAGCCAGGGGTTGCTTATCCGCTGGCTTAAGGACCAGGGAGAGGATGCTGCGGCTCTCCTGCTGAATGTGCGCTACCCGCATACGCCGGAAACCCGGCCATGCCGGCGGCGGACTGCTCGCCGCAACCAGCCCAGCGTTCCCACCAGTGGTATCCCCAGCGGCCAGCTGGTCGACCAGCGCCTGAAATGATGCCTTCCATGCCGGACTCAAAGCCTGAATCCGCAGCGCGCGCGCGATTTGATCAGGCACATGATCAGCGAGGTAGAGAAGTCCGTCGATCTCCGCCACCGTCATGCGTTCCGGCCCTTCGGCGACCTTGACGATTTCGTCGTCCGCCGCTACTTCACTCTCTTGCAGCACGCGGAAGTAAAATCCGGGTCTCTTATGCGAGACGAGGAGTGCGGCCATACGCGGCTCGTTCATCCGGATACCGATGCGGTAGCAGGTGACGCGCGGCTGCGTCACCTCGAAGAGTGCGCTGCCAATGCGGAATTGGTCGCCGATGCAGACCTCTTCGTCTGCAAGTCCATCAACGGTAAAATTCTCGCCAAACTGGCCAAAAACGAAGTCGGTGCGTCCAAGCTGTTGCTCCCAGTACCTATAGGACGGCATTTGGTAGACAAAGACGGCGCGTTGCTCACCCCCATGGCCGGCTAGGTCCCCTTGCCCGTCGCCATCAATGTTGAGCCGCCGAACCATCCGCCGCCCTGGGACCGACTCCTTCCAGATGGCAGTGTGCACCGTTTCCCCACGCCAGGTGATGTCGCGTGGAAGTCCCACGTTGACGGATAGCAGTCGAGCCATGCAGACCACCTCCCTTGTCGCTTTCACGGCTAAGTCAACATAAGCAACACTATGAGTGGCCTGAAACCCTGGTCATCTCTACGTAACAACAGTATGACTAGAGCAGATGCAAGAAGTTCAGGCCCAGTAGACCGGTCTCGGCATCGGAGAGCCGTCCGCTAGCAAGGTGTTCCTTGAACCGGACTTGCCGGTAAGATACCAGTCCTCTCAAAAAGTCTGGAAAGTCAGGTGTAAGGCTCCGTCATTCTACGCCGCTCCTTCTGTAGCGACGCGACGACAGCTGGATTCTGAAGCAGCTCCACCACTTCATCCAATGGCGTTCCGCTGGGAGCGGGCCAACGTGGTTGCTCACCGCGTTCGGCCTGGCGGAGCGCACTCGCGATTAGTTCAGCCTCTTGTGCAGAACGCCACGCAAGCCAATCGGTGTACTGATAGTTTTGCCGTTCGCCACGCGGCAGCTGATCGACGAAGCTCTGCAAGCGGCGGATGAGCAAATTGAGACTCACCCCTACTTGCCAGAGCAACTGGTCGCGTAGCACAGGCACCCGTGCGCCAAAATTGCCGTTGGCTACCGCCACGTGCGTATCCAGTAACTGGCGAACGCCTTCTTGCAGGGCAGCGGTGCGCGCCAAGTCACGTTTCTGCAATGACGCGATTTCTTCAGCACGGTCCGCACGGCGTAGTGCGACATCCACGCTTCGTACCCAAAGGTAGGCGACCACCGCTAAGAAAAGCTCAAGCGCGATGGGACGTACGAGCAGCGAGATGGTTTGCGACGTGGCGCTCGAATAGAGCTCCACGTTTTGTTGCAGGTCTGTGAAGTGTGGCTGGTAAAGGTAGTCACCGACAATAAGGAGCGAATTCCCTGCCGCGACGAAAAAGACGGACCAACGGGGAAGAACTGTGGCCGCGATCACGACGGCGACGACATACGCATCGAAATTGGGCAACTCGCCCATCGTCAAACCGATTGGACTGGCCAAGTTCGCCTCAAGTAGGCCGCCGCTTATCAGCAGAACGAGAACCACGCCCGCCCAGTTGATGTGTCCGAAGCGGTTGAGAACGGCCACCAGCGCTAACCCGACGAGCCAGATGAGCAATGTAGCACGCGCCCGCAGATCAGAAGCGGCGAGGGGCGACACAATGATTTCACCGCCGAGCAAACCAAGAATCAACCACGAAAGCAAACGGCTTCGCCGTTCCCGTTCACGTTGCGCCAGCGTCGCAGTCACCGTGGAGAATCCACTGCTTGTCAGGCGCAACCACCAGTCACCTAACGTGACGGCAATGCTGAGAGGAGATCGCTTGTTAGACGATTCAGGCGAAGGAAATTGCGTAGAAGCGGCATTCCAGAGTAGGGGATCCGACTGTGGAGAAGGCGGCATTGAATCCGGCATCGCATTGTCCTCACAAGCTTTAGAATATTGATAAACATACCATGTAGTTGTTTAATAGAGGGTCCTAGCAGACCATGATGCGCGATGGTGGACTGGCGCTATTGGGCAGAGATGGGAGAACCTAAGGATCATGTGTCTTTTGAGACGTTTGCTGCTGGTATTTGTGACACACAGTGAGCAAAACTGCCTCACAGCTACCTTATTGGCTACCTAGACATGCTCCGTGCCCCACATTGACCTACTCCAGCTCCTCAACAGCAAACCCTGCCTCAATCTTTGCCCACATTTTCGAGGCCGTTTGCCGAAAGCGAGGTGATCGGTCTCCAGCTGGCGGTAAGCTGCTCCACATAGTCGGCGGCGGCATATACCGTCCGCGTCGCCAGATCCTTATCATGATTGCCCAGAAGCACCAGTAAGGCGCCAAGCACTGTCGACACCATCAACGAGGCCGCCAGCTCGGCCTGAGGCTCCGACGCCCCACATCGTCGCGCTAGATCACGGATAAACGGCAGCCATGGGCTGGCCCCGCCTTCAAGGAAAGCAGGGAACCGCTCCGGCTGCTGCAGGGAAAGAGCATAGACCTCGTAGAACAGCCGATGATAGGGTGCTAGCTCATCCGGTAGACACCACTCGTCCCAATACCGTCTCATGATGGCGGCTAGAGTTGCCGAAGCTTCGTCCTCGTGGAGCCAGGCAGCCGTCATATCGCGTTGTCGCTCCTCAGTGCGCGCCATGACCGCTGCGATGAGCCCTTCCTTCGAGCCAAAGTGATAGACCAGTGAGAAGGTACTTACGCCCAGGGCCTCCGCTACCGGGCGCAGTGATAAGTCAGCGATCCCATGCGCCAACACGTAGTCAACTACCGCATTCTCCAGATGCTCACGTCGATTCGGATCTGATCTTCGCGGCATAACCGCCTCTCTTCTAGGTGGTAAATCGCCACTGGCAAATCGCCGCCACTTATGATATTATAACAATCGATATGATAACACTCGTTATTGTAAAGACAGGAGAGATCATTATGCGCACGCGTCCTCCAGCCAACCCAGCAACGTCGACATCCAATGGATCACCTCGAGCGAAGATCACTGGAAATGGAGACCGGAGGCCAGCAATCAACAGCGCTACCCTGCTACTCTGCATCGACGGAGGCATTGAGGCGGTGCTTGGCGCTGTTGTGATTGGTATCGCAGCCACTGGACCCTCCAGCGCGCTCGATCTTCCCGATCCCCCTGCAAGCAAGACGGCGCTGGTGGTGTTCGGGCTACTCTTTCTGGCTTTGTGCCCTATTTTGTGGCGACTCTCCCGTACTCCGCGGCCGAGGTTGATGCTGGATCTGGCTATTGCCAATGGAGCTAGCGCACTGGTCTTCGCCCTGTGGGTACTGATCTGGAACCAGAGTTTCCATCCGGCTTCGGCTATCTTGGTTCTGGTGACAGCCGGTATCCTTGCGACCCTGTCCGTGCTGGAGGCTCGCACGGCGCTGGCTACCGCCTGATGGCGCAAGGATTACGTCCGGTGCGCGCAGGCGAGCTACAGGGCACCGCGAAGCATTAGCCATTATAGGTGAAGGCCACATTGTCGGCATAGTTGATTGGTGAGGATGGGTAGATTTCTACGTCCAGCACATAGGTCCCAAGCGGAGGAGTAATCGAAGGCGAACCGGGAGGGCCACCACTGGTGTTCTTCTCCAAAATGCTGCCAAGTGCCGGAGTGTAGCTGGCTAGAACCGTGTCGCTGGGTTGGGCGGTTTCATACCATTCATATGCGACATTCAACTCTGGATCAAAGATGAGACATGCCAGCTTGGTAGCGTTAATCGGAACCCGCAAATGGATCACAAAGGCAAAGGAATCGGTGGCGGTAAAGCTATCGGTAGGGTTGGTTACAGAGACGTTGGGAATCGATCCCGCAAGTCCTGTTCCCAACTCAACCGAGAGCGCGACAGAGGTTGGGCTGGGAATTGCCGCAAGCGTGCCTGATGTAGGAGAAGTCCTGACACCGCTTGTGGTCGCGCCGCTACACCCGGCCGTGATTCCCATGCAGATGCAGACGAGTAGACCTAGCATTATGGGCCAGAGAGACCGATTCATGAGCTATCCCCTTGCAAGCTCCACTGTTTTGCCGCAAGTGTACAGGTAGGTCTCTCCGCTGTCAATCTCGACAGACCACTCTCTCGCTCATTCGCCCTCCTTTTCTCTTTCCTTCAGCACCCAACGCAAGCAAGCTACTAGGCCTCGGAAAACTTGTGCCAATCAGCCACGAATGTCTCAATGCCCTTATCGGTAAGTGGGTGCTTCGTCGCCTGTTCCAATACCTTAAAGGGAACTGTTGCAATATCAGCTCCCGCCTTCGCCGATGCGATGATATGGAGTGGGTGCCGGATACTGGCGGCTAAAATCAATGGTACCGAAGGTTTGTCCATCCATCGGTAGATGTCGACAATGTCGCGGATCACCTGGAGACCGTCCTCGGAAATGTCATCCAGCCGCCCTACGAAAGGGCTGATGATATAGGCGCCGGCTAGAGCGGCAAATAG
>JBKQTH010000091.1:0-12077 GCA_052143275.1 Ktedonobacterales bacterium
ATGCACGTCCTCACTTCAAAGCAGGAGAGTCGTTTAGAGCAATGGTCAAACGAGAAAAGAAGTAACATACCATCTCTGTTATTATTTCCCCTCATTAGAAAACCTATTTAGTGTTGACAATTCAGGGTTTGTGACATCTAGGGAGTGTGAGCAACGCTCCCTATTGCTATGCTTACAGGGCCGTTTGACACCAACTCTGTGAACGGTGGCGAACTGGTGAATGCTATTTCGTAAACAGCAGATCCTGGTCCGACTGTCTTTGGCAGCCGGCAAAGAAGTCAACTAACATTGCTAGCGGACTAGTTGTCGGGTACTGGAGCACATCTGTGATCGCCAGGCCGCTTCGCGACCCGAGTCGGGAATGGAACTGCGCTGGTACCGTACCGCCGGACTACGCGCCACACTGCCCCTGGCTCAGGGCGGTCGGATCACAATAGTTAAAACTATTCCCGTTCACCATTGCTGCCAGCAAGTCCGTCCCATCATGCTTAAGGGAGATGGTGTTTCCAACCACTGGGTAACCAGGCGCGGGTTGATAACTAGCCGGAAGCGGCCCACTGCTCGATTCGTAGGAGACAGACTGGTAGGTGCCCGTGAGGCTACCGTCGGCATTCACCGTGAACATGAGGTTGCCGATGCCGGTGCACAATCCCGAAGCCCCCTGGCCGGTGCAGGGTCCAGCGTTCCAATTCTCAACACCTGTGCCGTTCTCGGCGATAGTGAGCTCGTCGTCGTGACTCACCCATTTACCAACAAAAGAGGCCAACACAGTATTCGCGGTAGGGGTTGGACTAACATTACTCACGGTAGCGGTTGGCTTAACGTTACTCACAGTAGGAGTTTGCACCGCACAATCGGCCAGTAGCAGTAAGCTCAGCAGACAGAGCAGGAATGTTGAAGCAAACCTGCTTTGACCGATTTTCATCCGCCGCTCCCTCAAGAGCTACCGACCTCCGCCGCGCCCACAGGACATGTGCCTGCGGGGCCGTAGTTTCTACAACTACTCGCATTATACGACCGTTTGCATGCTGCTGAAGAGAGGTAGCCTACCTCTCCCAGGTAGGGTTCTCTCCAGTCTGCCGCGGCACACGTCATAACCTGGCCGCGCTCACGCACCGCACGGCGGGGATTCATCATGGCGGTGCGGGCGGTGGCGAACGCAGATGGAGGATATATTCTCTTTGGCGTAAAAGATCGCCAAGAATGCCCTACCACCTCGACTCATGATAATCGCATCATAGGAGTACCTCTGGAAAGTGACCCCTTGAAGCACTTTCAAGACAAGGTCAAGGGTATCCTGCCAAATCTCTATTATGAACCTACTCCTACACCGATTCGACTTCCCTCAGCAGACACGAAGGGAATATTCGTGGTCCATATTCCGCAAAGCCCAAAGCGCCCGCACATGGATGAAAGTGCAGGAATCGTTTATTGGCACGGCCCTGGTGGAGCAGCAGAGGCTACTACCCCTGCTCCCCTGAGTGCGACAAGGGGTAGCACGTATTACTGCCTAGTCGGTATGCCCCCCAATTTTGCCCCCAGCACCGACGACGAACCACGATACCTGACGACCCACGATGGACACATGAGCGCGGGCAGCTTCGCGTCAACGACACCCGCCGACCGCTGACGAACAGTGGCAAACTGCTCCGATTCGGTCTTCTAAACCGGTCATGTGTGGTTTCGCTACTACGCCAACCGGTACGCCAACGCCAACGTTTAGCCATGAACAGGTGTGAACGAATGATGGTCTCAACCGCCCATAAATTCGAGTATTGTGGCCTCATTATCCGGAATCATATCTCTTCCGTAGATACCTGATCAATAGATGCAGCGGTTTACTGCATCTGTTAGTTCTTCTCATGGCCTGTCACAACAATCTACAGGTGATCAATGTACACGGCATCGACGGAGAAATCCAGATTGGGAGCGGTGTTGTTCCAAATAGTCATCACCACATTCCATCTTCCGGGCGATTTCCCACCCTTCGGTCATATTCCGGCTGAACTGCTGCTGGCGCTTGACAGACTCCAGCCTCAGCTGCGTTGTACACCAAACCCTTTGCGAATCTGTCTGCAACAACCGAACCGGATTCTGTATGACAAGCGGTGTGCGAGTGCCAGCGCACACCTGGACAAAGGCCTCGACAATTCAAGCAGGGTGCATGATCGAGTAGATCACCAATCACCAGCACGGCACTCAAATTCGATAAATAATTTAATAAAACGATGCATTTTGCGTAAGATTGCTTGACTAATAGTAGAAGGAGTGCTACACTCCATGTGTTCCGACAGCCACACTGGCGCATCCCTTGAGATGCTCTTCATAACGGCATTCGTTAGGACAGAAACGAGACTTGTATGCAATATACCTGTGTTGAATTCGTGAAAGTAAAGCCTGGCCAGGTTGATGAGACACTGCGCCTGACAGAGACCGAGCTGTTACCCCTTTATCGCAACTTGCCTGGATTTGTCGCATATACCGTCGCGAAAACCGACGAGATATCCACAATTGGCTTTGGCATTTGGCAGACTCAATCGCAGGCCAAGCATGCGGTTGTGGCCCGAGAAGACTGGATGAAGAAAGGGGCAGGCAGATTGATCGACTCTTTCCATCACGATATTGGCTCTCTGCCTATCCTCGCTTTCACCGGTGACCTCGTCGCCTATACGCCGGCCATTTCTGCCGCCACTGCTGCTGGTCGGCAAGCGTAATTGATACTCCAGCTTATCCACTCCACCGGTTGGCCCAAAGGGCCAACACGATAAAAGCTTGCTCAGGCAGACGAGGTGGATGAGGGCAAATGTCCCGCTTAGTATTAAGCGGGACGTTCGATTTGCCACTCTTCGTGTGTTTTTGCACCTGAACCCCTATGGGAGCTCATCGGCAGCGTATACGTCAATCAGCACTTCGTTGCGGATCTCTAGACTCAGAGAGAGGTACTGAGATGGACGAGTGCTGGATTGTTCGACCACCTGAAAACAACGACCGGTGGGTAGGAGACGCTCTAGAGAGATGGAACACAACTTTGAAACGGCGGTACGCAGCGTCTAGGTGCTAGTACCTGACGACTATTCTGACGACAGCGCCGACAATCACCCTCAAACAGAGACGAATAGAACTCGCTCACAGCGCCTGAAATACATGGCAGAGACAGCCAGTGACAACCCTAGACGAACTGAGCGGAACGAGTTCCTAAACCGTGAGTCAGTGATCGCATCTGCCTCACCACAGCCGCCGAACGGCGTAGGCGTCGAAGACAGTATCTACACTTATCAGTGGAATTTGTTCGATCTGCGCCTGAGCAATCAGGAGCCGATCAAACGGGTCACGATGATGAAACGGCAGTGCTATCACTGCCGCGACGTGCGCGAGAGAGATGTCCAAGATTCCGATCGTATTGGCACTGAGTTGTTGGGATATATACGGTCCGAACGGACTTGAGATACTGAGCTTGCTCAAGCTGATCTTTATTGCCATTTCCCACAAGCTCGCCATACTGAGCAGGATCTCATTCGATCCATCCACAATGACGGTTTTGGCGGTCGCGCTCAGACGCGGATTATCGTCAAGGAACCAGAAAAACGTATGTGTATCGAGCAGCGCCCTCACCGCATATACTCCTCAAAATCTGGCAGCGGAGCGTCAAAGTCGTCACGCATCGTAAACGTTCCCTTTCCGCTGCCAGCCACCCGGTCATGTGTGGTATGAGTGATCGGCACCAGCTGGACTGTGTGCTCAGCATCTTGCGCAATGAAGACCATTTCCCCTGCGAGTGCGGCTTTGATAAGGTCATCTAGGTGCTCTTTGGCCTCATCGGGTGTCATCTGATACATACCCCTCACCCTCCTAGGTAGACTGCGTTGGCGTGTTACGGACTGCACGCTACAAAGTCACGATAGCACATTCTCAGCTATACGACGTGATCGCCGTAGAGCGTGCAGCAAAGACCATGACACCAACGCTGACACCAACCCACGCGACTTTTGGCGAACTAGGGCGAACGCACGGTGATGCCAAATACCCATGAATTCAGCATTGGCGGTCCAGGACGAACGCTTGCGAACACCAGCAACCAAATCCCGTATGCGCTCCCAACGAGTACCCAGCTACCTGCTGGGAGACGTTTTCTTGCCTTCAATTCAGACGTTGTACCATTCAGCCGGTGAGAGTCCAAAGGCTGTAGGAGCAGTTGACACCAGAAATCTGTGCTGTGGGGACACCCCCTGATCTCTTCTTGCGGAAGCTCGCAGGGGGTGGATACGCTGGTCGATACTGATCGATACAGGTCGATGCTGGAAGATACTCGCGATATCCTATCCGAGTGCAGGCTAGCTGAGTGGTAGGCGCCAGTTGATGTTCCACTCCAGCGGATCAGCCACACTCCAGTTGATGGTGCCACTGCTGCTTTTCCAGGACTGTATGCCACCGCTGTTGCTCACCAGCATCCAGCCATAAGCAGGCAGGTTCTGCTGCATAAATGTCGTGATCATGGAAACCGTGCCGGTGCTGCAGATGTCATAGCCCCGTACTCCTCCCGAGGCGTCATTGGGCACCGTGCGGGAGAGCGGGGGAAGCGGTACGGTCCCAAAGTCTGTCGTCAGGCTGCTCTGATAGGACTGGCTCTCTGAGCCATTGAAATTGGAGCCGCAGGCTGGAATGCGCCAGTTGATGTTCCAGTCTAGCGGATCAGCCACACTCCAGTTGATGATGCCACTGCTGGAGGCCGGAAGGTTCTGCTGCATGAACGCCGTGATCGTGGCGGCCGTACCTGCGCTGCAGATGTCATAGCCCCGTACTCCGCCTGAGGCGTCATCGGCCACGGTGCGGGAGAGCGGTGGAAGCGGCACGGTCCCAAAGGGTGTCATCAGGCTGTTCTGATAAGACTGGCTCCCTGAGCCATTGAAATTGGAGCCGCAGGCTGGAGCCGCAACTGGCGTACATGGGCCCGTTGGCGCAATCAGGGGAGACGTCAGTTGATTGGGACTGGTCACCTGAATACCCCCCAGTCCAGGAGCAGTATGATCAGCGGGCAGCGCGCCACTCCACGTAAACGCATAGGTTTTGGTGGTCTGTCCCGGACTGAAGGTGATACTGGCCGGGGTTTGTCCGCGCCCATTGTTGACCGTATAACTGAACTGGACGGTCCCACCAGGGTTCTTGGGCGTCACGTGAATAGTTGCGGCGTAGGTCTCGGTCAGAGTCGTCCCACAGGCGAGGCCGGCCAGTGAGGCAGGCGTGACCGCCATCGTAACCGATGTGACCTGCAAGGCGACCAGCGGCCTGGTCGGCGCCTTCGGCGCGGCAGGGCCAGCGGTCGTAGTCGTGCCAGCGACCCCACACGAGGCTAGCAGCCCTGTCAGGAGCACGCACAGCGCCGCCAGCACGACGACGAGCAACGGGCTCCACCTGCCTGGATGATGCCTACGAGGGTGCGCACTACGAGTGGCTCGGTTGAGCTTGGCTGGGTCTGGGGTGCGAGCGATGCTTGCCATGGGATTGCTCCTGTTCGCTACTGAAGGACGATTCCTCCCTTCCAGTCTGCCCAACTGCGCAGCGCCCCACCAGGCACAACTAGCACACTCGCTGGCACATGGGGTAGCACAAGCTTCTACCCAAGGATGCCGGAGGAGCGAGCCAGGATGTGCTATCATGTCTGGAGCGGTGTGTTGGCCCTTTGTGATGTGCGCGACGCCTCATACTCTGGCACGCTTGCCGGGAGGGAGTGGCCCCATGGTCACGCTCCGGGTACTGTCGTTCGGCGACCTGCTCCGCCGTCACCGTGTGGCAGCCGGACTTACACAGGAGGAGTTGGCGGAGCGTGCGCACGTAAGCCCGCGCGCCATTACTGCCCTCGAGCGTGGAGAACGCTCGGCGCCCCGCCGAGCTACGGTACAGCTGCTGGCTGAAGCACTGGGCGTCACAGACGACGAGTATGCCGAGCTGCTGGCGGTGGCCCGCAGGCGGAGCGCGACAACCCCCTATTCAGGTCATGCAGAGGCTCCAGATTCTGCGCAGAGCGTGGCGGCGCCAACGTTCGTTGGCCGCAGCCGCGAGGTAGCGGTGATCGAACAGCAGTTGACAGGCACAGGTCCGCGCTTCCTGATGTTTGCCGGCGAGCCTGGAATGGGGAAGTCGCGCCTGCTCCACGAGGCGGCCCAGCGCGCACGACGGCTGGGATGGCCCGTGCTAGAGAGCAGCTGTCACCGCCAGGGCGGACAGGAGCCGTACGCGCCGCTCGTTGGAGCCCTTGCGCGCTACCTGGCAGAGACGCCACCGGCCCAGACCCGGCGCGAGCTGCGCGGATGCGACTGGCTGGCACGTCTTCTTCCCGAGGCCGCCGGGCTCGTCGTCCCACTCTCCCACACGTGGACCCTGCCACCAGAGCAGGAGCGGCGCCTCATGTTCGCCGCCGCTGCCCATTTCCTGAAAAACATCGCTGGTTCGGCAGGGACGCTCCTCGTGCTCGACGACCTGCACTGGGCTGGAGAGGACGCACTCGACCTCCTCGCCACGCTGGCGCATGCCCCTGGTGCTGCTCCCATTTGTGTGCTCGGCGCGTACCGCGACACCGAGATGCGCTCCGACGATCCACTTACCCGCCTGGTTCTCGACCTGACACGCGACGGGCTTGGTCAGCGCGTCAAGCTCGGCCCACTTGCCCCGGCCGAGGCTTCCCAGCTCTTGGATAACCTGCTCAGTCGCTCAGGAGAAACGAACCAACTGCTGTGCGATGCACTACTGCATCGGGCAGGTGGCATTCCCTTCTATCTCGTTAGCTGCGCGCACGCACTGCGGTTGGGCGCGATGAGCAGTGCCAGGCACGCGCGCATTCCATGGGACGTGGCTGAGACGGTGCGTCAGCGGATCTCGGTGCTGCCAGCAGCTGGTCGGGAGTTGATGCGCATCGCCGCAATCGTTGGCCGGAGCGCGCCCGTGGGCGTTCTCACGACAGCGCTCGCGCTGCTGGGCATTAGCGATCAGGAGGCGCTTACTGCCCTTGAAGCTGCCTCCCGCGCCAGGCTTCTGCCGCAAGCCGACGACACTACGTACGAATTCGCCCACGACCTCATCCGCGACGTCGTTATCGCCGATCTCGATCCTGCACGGTGCACTGCGCTTCATCTCTTGGTAGGTGAGGCGCTCGAGCGTCAGCCAGGTGAGCCCCCGGTCGACGTGCTTGCCTATCACTACGACCATGGCGGACATCCGACCAAGGCAACTGTGTACCTCGCGCGTGCCGCAGACCATGCCTGGTCGCTTCATGCCCATGCCGAAGCTGAGGCGTACTATCGCATCCTTATTGAGCGGCTCGACACCCTCGAGTGCCAGCCGGATGTGACCCAGGTGCGACTAAAACTCAGTGATATCCTCCGCACGACCGCACGCTACGACGAGGCGCTGGCACTGCTCGATGAGGTGATCGAGTGCTACCGTGCGCTAGGCGACCTAGAGGGTTTAGGGCACGCCACGGCGCAGCTTGGGTGGTGTTACGCCCAGCGCGGGACTCCAATCGAGGGCATCGCCCGGCTTCAGCCGCTGCGAACGACGCTCGCAGCCAGACACATCTCCCCGCACGTCCTGGCAGCGCTCGATGTCGCGCTCGCGCAGCTGTACTACGTCAGCGGTCAGCATGGCGAGCAGCTCACGGCTGCCACTCGAGCGGTGAAGCTTGCCCGCGCCGCAGGCGATGAGCCCACCATCGTGCAGGCAGAGCTACGGCGCGGGAATGCGCTGCTCACGCTCGGCCGCGTGGAAGAGGGCACCCGTGTCATTGAGCAGACCGTACCACTCGCCGAGATGGTGGGCGATCTCTGGAGCCTTACTCACGCCCTCAACCATATCGGCGTCGTCTACGAGACGCACGGCGAGTTCGCGACGACACGCTCGTATGTCGAACGCGCCAGTACGATTGCCGAGCGTATAGGCGACCCTACCATGATCGCGTTCATGGGCTACCGCCGCGGCAAGAACGCCTTCTACCTGGGCGACTGGCACAAGGCTCGCGTCTGCTTCGAGGCGGCAGCGGCGGACGTTCAGGCCGTCGGCACATCGTGGATGTCGGCGTATCTCCCGCTCGGCCTCGGCCTCCTCTGCCTCGTCGAGGGCGAGTACGAATCCGGGGCCGCCTACCTAAATGCGGCGATTGACTTGGCCGGACGTCGGGGTGATGTGCACGTACTGCAATATGCTCAAAGTGTGCTGGCCGAGCGGGAGCTGCTTGCAGGCGATGCCCGCGCCGCGCGGGCACGCCTCCAGCCGCTGCTCGGCCGCGTTGCCCCGAACACCGAGTTGGCGATGGCGCTGCCGCTGCTGGCCTGGGCATCGATGCTGCTAGGGGATGAACGACAGGCAGGGGAACTTGTCGCCCGCGCGGATCGTGACACGGCAAAGGAGCATAACCTCTTCGATCGTCTGAACGTGCTACGTGTGCAGGCGCTGCTGGCTATGCGGCAGCGTGACTATGGAACGGCACGGGATCTGTTACGGGAGGCACTGATGCTGAGTGCCGCGATGCCGTTTCCCTATGCAGAGGCTAAGGTGCTCTATACCACTGGGCTCCTTGCAATGCAGTCTGGCATGCCCGAGCAGGCACTGCGGCAGTGGCTCGAGGCGCGGTCCATATGCGACCGGCTAGGCGAGCGGCTGTATGCGGGGTATATCGAGCAGGCGCTCGCGGAGATCGACCGGGCATCTGCCGCCACGTGAGTAGTCAAACGATTCATCACAGTGCAGTCGTCGCAGTGGCACCGCAGTACACGAGCCAGAACTGTTCTGACTGTGGGACCCTGGTCAAGAAGGTCCTAATTCCTACATTTGTTGGGCACAGAGTCTGCAAGGAGAGCTGGGGTAGAGAACATTCCACGCCTTTCCAGATCAGGAGCAGCCCATCATGACCAGAATACGAGCGGCGTCCCACACGGTCGCCTGCATTGATGAGTATTGCGCGCAGTACCGCTCAGTGTTCCACAATGTGCGCCACTTCGAGCAGTTCACCCAGCTGGAACTGGGGATGCTGGCGGATGACCTGCACCCCGAAATAGGGTCAGGGATTCTGAGACACACTGTTAGATTGATAATTCCGGAGCAGAGGCAGTCGGCTCCTGCTGGATCAAGGCGCAATGCTGTCATCGTGTCAGCATTTGACCTGACAACAATCGTGACAACAACCCCGATGGACACCAGTAGACCCCAGCAGACGCAAACCCTCATGACACCAGGATTTAGAAGACAAGCGTAGACGCAGGAATACGGCGCTGGACCGAGTGAGTCACCCTTTCAAGGTGGAGATCGCAGGTTCGAAGAGTGCTACGCTATAATCCAGGAAGTGAGCACATTGACACCAACCACGACACCAACCACGACACCAACCCAGGCGAACTGTAGCGAACCGTAACGAACAGATAGTGGTACAAGTGCCCAATTTTTAGCGAGCTGTGGATGCCGGCGAACCCCGGCGACCTATAGGCAGCGACCTTAAAATCCGCTTCCGGCCAACCCGGCGTGAGGGTTCGAGTCCCTCTCGCCCTACCACGGCTAACGCCGGAACTATTCCTGATTGCAGGCAAGGAGGCAATAATGGGTGCATGGTGGCACATCGCAGCAAACCAGGCGAATCCGCTGCCGTTAAGCGTGAACCTGCTGCCGTTAGTACACTACCCGCAGAGCCGCGAAGGCAAGAAAAATCGGCCTTTGTGAGGCAGACGCAGGAGACTAATAATCCGCTGCTCTCCGGTAACTGCCCCAACTCCCGTGCCCACTGAGCTTTGCGGACGGTTCCGGCTTGCTCCGGTTCGGTTACCAGCGGCGCAGAAAGAACTGTGACAGCCGCTTAGAGCCGTTGCTCTCAGGCAACCAAGAGCCTCGCCTTTGCCTTGGTTGCCACGAGCGTCGTTACGGCCAAAAGAGTGCAGCCGGTGTGGGGTCAGAAGCAGCATTCCCGCGGTCGCTTTGCCTTGGGCGCACTGTCGAGTCAGCGCAGCGGGGCCGACAACGCGAGAGCGGTAGTGGATGCCACAGCGGCAGGGATAAAGGGACTCACGAGTGGGCCATGCTCGCTCCTCCTGCTCCGCGGCAGGTGTCTCCCTCGATGCCTACGCGGGCGGCGCGGCGGCCAGGGTCGTCCAGGTATGGCCCCCGTCGGTGGTCCGCAGCAGACCTACGCTCCCGATCGCCAAGCCCAGTGTGTCGGAACCGAAGCTGAGCACGGAGATGCCCGCGAATGGTTCGCCCGGCGTCCAGCTCGCCCAGTGTTGCCCCCCGTCGGACGTCTCGAACAGGCTGGTACGGTCGTTGGCGTCAGGCACGATCCACCAGTCCGATGAGTCGAGGAAGCTCGTCGCGTCGACGAAGCTCGTTGTGACCACGGACGCCTGCAGTGGCGTCGTCGGGCTCCAGGTCGTCCCTCCGTCGCGGGTCACGTACATCACCGTGTCCGCCACGTCTCCCGTCGCCTGCGACACCACCAACACCCGGAGCACGCCCACCTGGGGCGAGAAGAAGGTCGGCAGCTGACCGAACTCGTCGAGCGAGGGATCGTGCACCAGCGCGGCCGGCCAGGCGAGAGCCGGCGCTGGCTGCCACGTGGCCCCGCCGTCTTGCGTCCGGAACAGCCCATGGAGTCTCGGGGCTGGGTCCAGGGAATCGCCCAGGATGACCCAGCCAGTGGTCGCGTCGCGGAAAGTCAGGCCGAATTTCTGCCCGTCTAGCGGGAGTGCGCCCGGTCGGTCGGCGGCGCTCGATAGCTTAGCCCAGGTCTGGCCGCCGTCGGTCGTGCGGAAGATGTCGACGGCCTGCTGCCCATCAGCGGTGTCGAGGTCCGCGAGCATCCAGCCATGCTCCGGGTCAACGAAGGTGATCTGGGCCACTGAGAAGACCGGTAGCGTGATCGAGTGCCAGGTCCGGCCCCCATCCGTCGTGTGGGACACGGTCGATTGCGATGCTCCCGGCCCGCCGTTGACGACGGCGCGTACGACCCAGGTATCGTCAGCGGAGAGGGGGAACGCGGCGATGCTCTGCGGCCCGGGCGGCGTGACATCCTGCCAGTGGAGCCCGCCGTCGGCGGTCCGCAGCAGCCGACCGCTGGCTATGGCCCAGCCGGTCGTGGCATCGAACATGTGAACGGAGGTGACGGACCCAATCACCGCCGTCGGCACGAACATGGCGGCAGGTGTAGGTGTGGGAGCTCGCTGAACAACAGTGGTCGACGTGCCGCAGCCCACCGCAACGAAGAGACACAGGAGGACGAACACGGCACGAGCAGAATGGCCCGGTGCCTTGCCACTCCCGCGTCTGAGGAAGCTCATCTGAGCGACACAAGCGCCCGTCGAGTTTCGCATGGAGGCCCTCTTTCTGCCAATCACGCTGCCTGTGGGTCACGGCCGGCCTACCCGAGGCACGCCATCGTACGTCGGGTCGGGAGGTCTGGTCGCACCTAGAGCCTCACAGCGCGTTTGGCATCTCGTTAGGCCTGCCGTCCCCAACGAGCTAACAGCAGACGAAACATCGCCACCTCTATGAGCGTTTCGCTCCCCTTGCACTTTGCGCTTATAATCTTGCACCAGCCACCGGTTGCGAAGCTACCAGGCGAATGTCTATTCCGCCATCAGGCGCTTCGACGATGCCGCTCCATCCGCGTGCCCGAACTTGGAGTTGACGACCAGTGGGTGTGACATAATAGTACCAGATTGCTGGAGAAGAGAACCAATATCAGCACTGAGGACATTGTGCAATGGAGTTCCGCAGCACTTCTGCAACTTGATGTAATACAAAGCCTGAATTTATCGGTGCTTTGCCAATGTGTGGACTTAAAATCCGCTTCCGGCCAACCCGGAGTGAGGGTTCGAGTCCCTCTCGCCCTACCAGGGCTTAGACCCGTGACACTCTCAATCCCGTAAACGGGATGAGCTTCTTAGCCGACTACATACGTAGGGAGCCTGTCTCCGTAGAGACCCTTGCATGCAAGGTGGTTGAGTACCTATGCCGACTACAACAACACCAGTACACCTGAGCCAAAGACTCTCCTGGTGGCCCGTGTCCGGGCGACTACTACCGGCTGTCTCGTGCGATCAGGCGCG
>JBKQTH010000092.1:0-6229 GCA_052143275.1 Ktedonobacterales bacterium
CGGTGAATCTGCGACTCGGTAACCGGTACATGAGCCAGCAGGGTCTCGCGGGCCATGCGGTAGTTGCTGAGTGGATCATCCGGCGCGACACACCGCTCATCTCCCCAGAAGAAATCGATCTTCGACCAATCAACCATGTCAATATAGGGAGGCGAGGTGAGCAGCTGGTTGAGGGCCCTGGGAGTCGTGCCGCCGCTAAGCGCAATGGTAAAGGGCACAGAGGCAGTGGTGGAGCCAGGCTCAGCCAGGCTCTCCCGCTCCCGGCTAAGCCGTACAAAAAGGTCCGCTCCTCCCCGCGCCACTCCGTTGAGGTTGGGGGAGATTTGTAGGTGAGTTCGAGTGCTCTTATCTTGGGTGCCGTTAGTCTCTGGCATGGTATCCTGTCTCTTTTTCCCCTAGCTGCCCAACTTGTGCTTGCTTCCGCTAGCTTCCAGTGTGTCTTTCAGAAGAACCGGCCAGCTGGTGAGCGGTTGCCAGCGCTTCCTCGTAGACCTGATCATGCCCCAGGTTGCGTAGCTGCGCCGAAATCGGCTCTCGCTCTCCTACCGAGTCGAGATGAATCGTCTGAGACGGCAGCACCGTACCCGGCACGTGGCAGAGCGTTGTGGCGTGACCAAGATCCTGTTCACGGCCGACGGTAAAGGTCGCCCGCTTACCCTCCAGACGCGCCACGATATGGACCGACATCAAGGCGCCGGGACGTACCCAGTATGAGCTCAGGTCACCCTGTGAATCTGGCTGAATTGCGGGATTCAGACCGGCCAGGTAGACGTCCTGCTCCCACCAGTTTCGTTGGTTCACCCCAAATCGGGGGTTGATTTCCAGAGCAATGGCTCGTCCGTTCGCGTCCCGCAAAGCATGCTGCCGGTTGGCGTCCAGACCGGTGGCGTGCGCCTGCTGGCTCTTCCAGCCCAACCGGGAAGCTAGCCAGCCGGCAAAGAGATAAGCCTGCCCACTGTTTTGATGGCTATCCTCATCACCGGCGGCAAACTCCACGCTCAGCCGCTCAATGGCTCCAAGGTAGGGCAGCACATGCGGCATGTCGAAGAACTGCGCTACCAGTTCGCGCCACGCCGTCTGGGCCGTCCAGGAAGTATCACTTATGGCGCAGCGCGCCGACTTGCGCCGAACCAGGTGGTCCATGGCGCTCAGGCTCAACTCGATATGGTACATCTCGGCGATATCTACGATCAAGCGGTCGCTGCCATCCACGAGCGACTCCAGAAGCTCGCTGCCCCAGGGCGGCTCACCGGACCACCAGAGAAAGGACGGCAGCCCGGAGATGATCAGCGGCAGAATGACGCCGGGTAAATGCTTCACCGCCTCAGTCTCGGCGTCGAGCACAATATCCTCGCCATAGCTGTCGCCATAGCTGTTGCTTTCGGAATTGACATAGGTGGCGATGTGGGCCTGGATTCGATCTCCCTTCTGCTGTGGATCCGCCGAGATGATGATTGCCCGTGACGGATGCTGCGAGTTCAAGGTATGTATGACCTCGAGCAGCTGCCCGGCGGATGACCGCCCGGTCGTATATACTACCAACGTAAGAACGCTGTTACGCGATACGGCTTGCGCCCCGCTGGCGGAAATGTGCGCGTTGGTCTCCCGCCACATGATATCGAGCTCCGACTCAATGTGGCCAAGCTCAACTGGACGCATCGAAGCAAAAGGGTCGTACACTACGGTCATAGTCGCCTCCAAGTTCGGCCGTCACGCTCGATGAGCGCATCCGCCTCTTTAGGCCCCCACGTTCCCGGCTCGTACTGCGGCAGTGGCGCGGATGAATGCGTCCAGGCGCGTTCAATCACGTCCACCAGTTGCCAGGAATGCTCGGTCTCATCAATACGGGTAAAGAGGGTTGAATCGCCAAGCATGCAATCTAGCAGTAGTCGCTCGTATGCTTCCGGAGGTTCGACTCCAAATGAGCTGCCATAGAGAAAGTCCATGTTGACACTGCGCAATTGCATCTCTTGCCCAGGCACCTTTGCCTCGAATAGCAGTGATATCCCTTCATTGGGCTGTATGCGCAGCGACAAGACATTGGGCTGCATCTGGTCCGCGCCGCTGTCTCGGAAGAGCAGGTACGGCGGACGTTTGAAATAAATCGCCACCTCGGAGATGCGCTTGGTCAGACGCTTGCCCGTCCGCAGATAGAACGGTACGCCGGCCCAGCGCCAGTTCTCCACTGATAATTTTAGCGCAACAAAAGTCTCCGTGCGAGACTTGGGGTTCACATGGGGCTCGTTGCGGTAGGCCATTGCGGCCTCGCCTCCCACCATCCCTGAACCATACTGGCCTCGAACCGTATCGGCGGCGATCTCGGCCTCCGCCA
This sequence comes from Ktedonobacterales bacterium, assembly GCA_052143275.1. Classification (GTDB taxonomy): domain Bacteria; phylum Chloroflexota; class Ktedonobacteria; order Ktedonobacterales; family JADMIN01; genus JAJPKE01. Next base: position 2,333 of record JBKQTH010000092.1, read on the forward strand.
GTGGGGGAATGGCTTTCAGCACCTTGACTTTTTCATCGCGCACCGCGTTGGCGCCGAAGTTGGTAGGCGGCTCCATGGCCACCAGCGTGAGCAGCTGCATCATATGGTTCTGCACCATGTCGCGCATCGCGCCGGCTTCCTCGTAATAGTCGCCACGGTTCTCGATGCCGATGTTCTCGGCGACGGTTATCTGCACATTGTCCACATAGCGACGATTCCAGATAGGCTCGAAGATGCCGTTGCCGAAGCGGAGCACCATGATATTCTGTACGGTTTCCTTGCCCAGATAATGATCTATGCGATAGATCTGTTCTTCTTTGAATGCCCTATTGAGTTCATTAGTGAGAGCCATCGCCGACTCGAGATTATGTCCAAAGGGCTTCTCTACAATGATTCGCGACCAGGAGTTGGTGCCGTTCTCCACCTGCCTCGCCAGCTTGGCGCCGGCGAGCTGATCGGCGATCGTGGTGTAGAAACTGGGTGGCGTAGCCAGATAAAAGATATGATTGCCGCCGGTTCCCCGCTCGAGATCCAGCTTTACCAGAAGATCGGCCAACCCCGCGTACCCTGCCGGATCATCGAACTGCGACTGGTGGTAATAAATGCCCTTGGAGAAGGTTTCCCAGACCGCCTGGTTCACCGGACGCCTGCGGGAAAACTGGTTGATGGAGTCCAGCGCCTGCTGGCGAAACTCGTCGTTGGAGAATGGACGCCGGGCTACCCCCACAACCGTAAACTGGGGTGGCAAGGGATGCTCCAGTGCCAAATTGTAGAGCGCGGGCAGTAACTTGCGATGAGTCAGGTCACCGGTCGCTCCAAAGATCACCATGACACAGGGGGCCACGCTGCGAGCGCTGCGCATGCCCACCCGTAACGGGTTCTGCGCGGCAGCTAAAGTCATTGTCGTATCCACATGCCGTCCCTTTCCCCTCGCCGCCCGGGTAGTGGCGGCAGACCCACGCACACCAATACCTAAGGCATCGTGACCTTAAGTTTTTATTATGTTTTGGTTAAGCTTTGCTTACATCTCACCTCAGGCGCAGATAATCGCTCTAGGCCTCGTGCTTCACCCCACCTACTTCGCCGGACTCATAGGTGACGGCGTGTCCGCCAAACTGGTTGCGTAGCGCCGCTATGACCTTGGCGGAGAAGGACTCAGCCTGGCGTGAGACGAAACGCTGAAGCAGAGACAGCGTAATCACCGGTGCCGGAACATTCTCGTCAATGGCAGCCTGAACCGTCCAGCGTCCCTCCCCGGAATCTTCCACGTACCCTTTGATGTTGGCGAGAGTCGGATCATCTTGGAAGGCCAGCGCCGCCAGATCGAGCAGCCATGAGCGAACCACGCTGCCATTCTGCCAGACCCGGGTCACTTCGCGCAGGTCGGGTGTAAACTGTGACTTTTCGATGATTTCAAAACCTTCGCCATAGGCCTCGAGCATGCCGTACTCCACGCCGTTGTGAACCATCTTCACAAAGTGACCGGCGCCATGAGTGCCCATATAGCCATAGCCATTCGGGGGAGCCAGGGTCTTGAAGATCGGCTCGCAGTGCTCAAATCTCTCGCGCTCACCGCCAATCATAAGGCTGTAACCCTCCTTGAGACCCCAGATACCGCCGCTGGTTCCGCAATCCATGAAGTGCATGCCGGCGGCGTTCACCTCGCCGGAGCGTCGAACCGTATCCCGCCAGTTCGAGTTGCCGCCGTCGATGATGATGTCTCCCGGGGCAAGCAGCGACATAACGTGGTGCAGCGCGTCATCGGTAACCTGCCCGGACGGCACCATGAGCCAGACGATCTTAGGCGAAACCTCCAGTTTCTGTACCATCTCTTCAATGGTGTACGCCGGAACCGCGCCCTCCGACTTGGCCTCGTCCACCGGCCCCGCGCTGCGATTTCCGGCCACTACCCGGTGTCCTCCACGAAGCAGGCGGGTCGCCATGTTACCGCCCATACGTCCAAGCCCGTAGATAGCTAGCTCCATTTGTGTCTCACTCCATTTCCGTATCAATTCTAGACTGCTGTTCTTGCTACTGTACTGTTTTGGGCATGTATCCCCTAGTGTCTTGCCAGTGTCTCACGTATCTTATCGGTCGGTCCCAGCTGCGCTGCATCCACCGCCTGGCGGAGTTCCCCTAGACCTAGAGAGATACTGGGCCCCAGATTTATCCGGATGACGCGCCGCTTGTGCTCCTCCAGCGCCTGCAGATCTCCCAGCGCCTGCGCCGCCTTCAGTACGCTGAAGGTATAGGGCGCATCAGGTATGGGCACATCCTCATGGTCGTTGGCAACCAGCTGAATAAAGACACCGTTATTGGCGCCGCCCTTGTGAAGCTGACCGGTCGAATGCTGGAAGCGGGGCCCGTAACCCAGAGTCGTCGCTACCCGGCACAGATTCCGCATCCGCACTCTGATCGCGGCAAGGGAGTTCGCGGTTTCGGGGGTTCGCTGTATGTAGGCCAGTAGCGCGATGTAATCCCCGGGTTTCACCTGGCCAAGATACCTTTCCACCGCCGCCTGCAGACTGACGGCATCGCTGAAGAGAGGCGCTCCCTCCTCGCCCACTACGATACTGACGCGCTGAGTGCGCAGTATAGGCTGCGGATCAGGGATGGATTTGGTGGCCTCATATGTGGCCAGCACCTGGTTGGTCTTATCCTTAGCCTCCTGCACATTGGGTTGGTTGAAGGCGTTGATCTGCAGGAAAGCCCCAGCGACGGCGGTGGCAAACTCCCAGCGGAGGAACTCTCCGCCCAGGTCGTAGCGATCCGCGAGCGGCAACGTGACGACAGGCTGCCCGGCGGCTTCGAGGGCAGCCAGTGCCTGATCCTGCGCTGGATCGGCGCCTTCCTGAGTACGCAGATACACAAAGAGACGATCGTTACCGTAATCATCCGGCACCCCCAGCGTCTCTCCCTCTACCGGCACGATACCCTTACCTTCCTTGCCGGTGCTTTCGGCTATCAATTGTTCCACCCAGTAGCCAAAAGTTGAAACCGGTGGCGACATCACCAGGGTAACTTTGTCAAGCCCGCTGCGCGCCAGGGTGCCCATGACTGTGCCCAGCCAGAGGCCGGGATTCTCCGCCGCCGGTGCGAGTGGGCGGCAGGCATTCCGCATGGTGTCGGCTCGATTCAGCAGAGTCCGCAAGTCGACGCCCAGGATCGCCGCCGGAACCAGCCCGAAGAACGAGAGCGCAGAGTAGCGCCCGCCAATGTCCGGCGGATTCAAGAAGATGTCTCTAAACTGGGAATCTTTCGCCAGCTGCTCAAGTGCGGTGCCGGGATCGGTAATGGTCAGGAACTGCGAGCCGGCCGGCTCGCCACCGTCGCCTCTGCTGGCCTTGACTTTGGCAAAGAAGTACTTGAACTGTGACAGCGTCTCTATGGTGCCGCCGGATTTGGAGGCCACGATAAACAGGGTATGTTCCAAATCTATGGCGTGCTCTACCGAAAGTATGGTGGCGGGATCGGTGGAATCGAGGACCAGCAGCTGCGGCTGCCCGCCGGCACTCCCAAAGGTCTCGCGGAGTACCTCGGGAGCAAGGCTGCTGCCGCCCATACCTAGCAGCACCACATGGGTGAAGCCGGCCTCGCGTACGTCATCACGGAGTAGCTCGAGACGCGGCAGCGCTTCCCTCATCTGATCCGTCACCGTAAGCCACCCGAGACGATCGACGATCTCGCTCTGATCCGCGGGCTTGGGCTTCCAGAGGTTGGGATCCTTCGCCCAGACTCGCTGGGCGAATTGCTCCTCCGCCGCCCAGGCAAGCGCGGTATCCACCGTGTCCTGAAAGGTTCCCAGCGAGGCCTGCGTCTCCAGGCCTCCAGCAGGGGGAATCGTCGTCTCCTCTTGCGGCGACAAAGCCGGCGGCTCGGCCTCCACGCGCAGCTTCT
>JBKQTH010000093.1:0-23703 GCA_052143275.1 Ktedonobacterales bacterium
GCCTGAGGCCACGGCACTCGCAGGCGGGGTGACGTCATTGAGAGACATGCGGGTAGAGTCCTCGACCTTGGCTGTGGAACTGGTCGTCACACTCTCTGTCTGGCCTAACAAGGCTTTCGAGTCGCTGCTATCGATAGTGCCCCAACCGGTCTTAAACCTCTCAAGTTCGCTGGGCCTGAGGACTGGGCCAGCTTCGTGCCGGCTTTAAAGAAAGGCGCGAGAATTCCCATCCCGTTGAGGGGACCCTGGATGAGAGCGCCCCGCCGCTGGCAGAGCACGCCCCGACTCACCGACACTGTTCCGTTTTCCTTGCTGGCATAAAGAAGGGAGCGATGGAGTACCTCTCGGGTTGTGGAGGCTGTGGAGATCCTCATCATGGAAACCGTGTCCATCTATCCCCTCACCACCCTGCGCCCGTCCCTGCGGCGGCGCTTGTACCAAGCGCAGCGAGAAGCCGCCAGAGTATGGACGATGTGCCGCGATCTGCATCTGGCGGCCCGGCAGCAGCACACGCCCTGGCCGGATCGTGAGGAGCTCCAATACGCCACCAAAGGCCGATTTGCGCTCCACAGCCAAAGCGTCCAGATGGTCTGCCACCAGTTCCTTGCCAATGTCGAGGCCACCCGCGAATTGCGCCGCACCAATCGGAAGATCCGCTATCCCTACAAGGACAAGCGCTTCTTTGCGTTGTACTGGCCTGCCCAGGCGGTGAGTGTGGAGCGGAGACGCATCGTGCTGCCCATGGGACGCTCGCGGCAGTCGCTGGTGTTCAAGCTGGACCTGCCTGAGCGAATCGGGAGCGTCAAACTCGTCTGGAAGGATGGGTACGAACTGCACGTCTCCATCCCTGTGACGCCTGGGGAAGCGGTTCCCGGGCCAGTCCAGGCGACCGTGGACCTCGGGGAGATCCATCAGGCGGCGGTGACGACGAACACCGGGGTGGCGCTGGTCGTATCCGGGCGTGGGATCCGCTCACTCAAGCGGCGGCACCATATGGCTCTGGGGCAGCTGGCCAGGAAGCGCAGCCGCTGCACGCGGGGCTCGCGGCGCTGGCGCAAGCTGCAACGAGCTCGGCGCCAGGTGAGCGCGCGCACCCGGCGGCAGGTTCGGGCGCTGCGCCATCAGGGAACCCGCAAAGTCATCGCGTTTTGTCAGCAGCATCAGGTGGGCAGGCTGTTCATCGGCAATCCGCAGGGTGTGCGCCAGCGGACCCGCGGACGGCATCATAATCAGCGCCTGAGCGGGTGGGAGTACGGCCGGGATCTGGCCTATCTTACTTCCAAAGCCAAAGCAGCCAGCATCGAGAGCTTCACTGGCAGTGAGCGGGGAACGAGCAGCCAGTGTCCGGTATGCGGCTGGAAACACAAAGTGAAGGGGCGCGTCTGGCGCTGCCGCAATCCCCAGTGCGCGTTTGTCGGCCACCGGGATGTGGTGGGCAGCGTGAACATGCACCCGCTGGCGTTTGGGACCACGATTGCGTTCCCCGCTCGCATCACGTATCAACGAGCCGGTCCCGTGCGGGTCCGGGCGCGGAATAAACAATCGCGCCTGGTGGGAAGCCAGCCGGCCCGTTGTAGGCGCCCGGACACGGGTCACCAGGAGGACGTCCGTCCGTTCGCACTGGTGTTGTCTGGGAGCGCGTCGAGGGCAACCACCTGACAGGCTCAGGGTCTCTTCGGAGGCAGGCCAACCAACAACGTACGCTCTCAGAAGCTCATCCCGTTCACGGGATTGAGAGTATCACAGCTGCTCTTCCGTCAGCCAGATTGGGTTGGACCATGCCCGTTTGCCGCCGTGATCAATGACCGTCACGCGGCAATACGACCCGGCAAACCCGTCGAGTGAGAGTGTGATCTCAGTGAGGGAATCGCCGTGGGCCTGGCGAGCGTGTGTGCTTGCTCCGGACACAATGATCGATGCGGCCGGCGAGCACGATATGGCGATCTGCCCATGGCCGACGGCAATGTTGTGGATCTCGGGTCCCTGGCTAGAATAGTAGGCGCCGGCGCGCAGCGCGGCCAGCAGCGCCTCGGGAGTCAACGCCTCGGCGCGCACTTGAACCCAGGCGGCAAAAGCGGCGGGCCGTGCGCTGATGAAGTGCGCGTCGTCGGCGGCATAGGCGTATACACGCCGCCCGCAACCAAGCAGGAGGTCGCACAGGTACCAGCTTTGACCGCGGTCATTCCACTGGGCTACCCCTTCATTGTACACCTCTACCGCATGTGCCGCCTCGATCGAGAGCGCGTCGGCCAACGTCAGGGAGTACCAGGCAGGATGAGCCATGCCGACAAAGGCGCCATTGTCGGCGGCTCGAGCAGCAAGCTGAGGCCCCGTCTCGCCGGAGGATGTCGGGGCGAAGTCGAGCGGTAGGCCCACGGCCACGAGATGCCAGTCCAGGCCGGCTTCTGTTCGGGGAGCGTGGAGTTCGGCACCGAGCAGCGTGGTGAAGTCTGCGGAGCGCAGTTCACGCGTATCAGTGATGGGGAAGCCGTACCGCTCCAGGAAATGGTCGGTGAGCGCCACGAAGTCGTAGCCGCGCGCACGATATGCCTCCACCACCACCTCGGGGGCAAGCGCACCGTCGGAGTGGGTGGAGTGGGTGTGAAGATTGCCGCGGTAGAAGCGGCCGGGTCTCTGAAAGGGAAGCTGGAGCATGCGAAGGTCCTTTCGATCGTTTGGGAAGCGCGTCGCGCGGGAAACTGGCACCCCACGCCCCGACTCCCCCTCCAGGACCATACAGCGCATGTGTTAACGTGGTGTAATCTGCCAGTTAAGGCTCATGGTCACCTCTCCAGGTGCCCTGGTCTGCGCGCCGGCTGCAGTTCACTGCAGCCGGCGGGAATGTTTCACATGAAACGATCCCGCAGCGTGTCATCGTGTTTCAGGTATATGTCATGGCTAGCCCAACGCCTCTACTACCCGGTCCAGCTGATCGAGGTCGGGCATACAGGGCCAAAGGATTAGTTCGTCGGCACCAATGGCTTCAAAGCGGGCAACAGCGTTCTTCAGGTCAGCAGCGGTTGAGATCATGTTCTGTGCCACCTGCTCCGCACGGGGACCCATAAAGGCGTAGTAATCCTTTAGGTAAGCGCCACCCCGTTCGGTGGCGTCTGGGCCAAGGCCAAAGTAGACTGCGCAGACCAGCCGGGGTTTACCGGGCCGCCCGGCTTCCTGCCAGGCTCGTTGCACAGTTGCGTAGACCTGCGCTGCCTGCGCATCGCTGCCTCCACCGGCGATATAGCCGTCCCAGAGGGCCGCACGCCGTACCGCTACTGGGGAATAGCCACCAATTAGCACCTCCGGTCCACCTTTTCGTACCGGTGTTGGTCCCATGGGTGCCACTCCGGGCGCGGGCGGCTCGCCATTCCATGCTCGGCGCATCAGGCTGAGTTGTTCCTCGAAACGGTGGCCTCTCTGGTGAAAAGACTCATCAGCTACGATAAAGTCGTCTTCGCGACCACCAACGCCTAGGCCTAGAGTTAGTCTCCCTCCGGAGAGCGCGTCGAGGCTTGCCGCCTGTTTGGCCAGTATTCCAGGATTGCGCAGTGGCGCAATGAGCACGGTGGTTATCAGCCGGGCGCGCCGGGTCACACTGGCGACCGCAGCTAGGGTGATGAGCGCCTCGTAGTTGGGATAGACTAACCTGTCCGTGGTCCCTAGACTCGAGAAGGGTCCGGCATCTGCCATGCGTGCCCAGTCCAGGATGTTAGCTGGAGGAGTTCCGGGAATCATATTCGGTAGACCAACGCCGATCTGCATGTTTGTCCCTCACGTCAAATGGTGACATTCGATGAACTGATGAGACAGCTCGTTATCTGCTCAGCCGGTTAGCGGTATTGTCGCACCTGTCTACCTCAATCGCTAGCCTGGAAGCACTTGAGTGGGTATCTCCGCAGACTGGCAGGCAGCAAGCCATGCCCGCACTTCTAACGAGCCACCAGGTGTTTTTGTGCAGGAGATGTGCCATATCAGTTGCTGCTTCTGGCCTGCGGACGACCGCTGTACATATGTGAATACAAGATGGCAGTCTAATTGGCAGCCACAGAGTTGCGGTCCTTCCGTATGGCGTGCTACGCTGTCGGATAGCATGGCACGGCAATTCCCGGTTGCCGTGCGAATCTCTACGTAGGCGAAGGAGGCGGATGACCAATGGGTGACGAATTCCAACAGACCAAGAGCGCAGAATCATCTGAGCAATCCCCTAGATCATCCGGCAGCCTTGAACAATGGCTGGAGTCATCCTACCAGAAGGCGGCGGAGACAGGGGGCGAACGCGAGGCATCGTTTAGCACCTATAGCGGTGTTCCAGTTCTGCCGCTTTATACTCAGGAGAGCCTCCCAGGGTGGCATCCAGAGGAGCAACTGGGCTATCCCGGACAGTATCCATTCACCCGAGGCATCCAGCCGACCATGTATCGTGGACGTTTTTGGACAATGCGGCAGTACGCCGGCTACGCTACCGCGGAAGAGTCCAACCAGCGCTACCGCTACTTGCTCGAGCAGGGTACTATGGGCCTCTCGGTAGCTTTTGATCTGCCGACTCAGATGGGCTACGACGCCGACCATCCACTGGCCGAAGGCGAGGTTGGTAAGGTTGGCGTTTCCATCAGCAGTCTGGAGGACATGCGTGCGCTTTTTGACGGCATTCCCCTTGAACGCATCACAACGTCGATGACGATCAACGCTACGGCTTCGATTCTCCTGTCGCTGTATATCGCTGTAGCCAGGGAGCAAGGAGCGGATATCCACAAGCTCTCGGGCACGGTCCAGAATGACATTCTCAAGGAATACATCGCGCGCGGCACCTACATTTACCCACCCAAACCCTCGATGCGCATTATCACGGATCTCTTCAGCTACTGTGCCAGCCAGGTGCCACGGTGGAACACTATCAGCATCAGTGGCTACCATATACGCGAGGCTGGTGCCACCGCGGCCCAGGAAATAGGTTTTACTCTGGCCAATGGCATTGCCTATGTGCAGGCGGCAATAGATGCTGGTCTGGATGTCGATCGTTTTGCTGGCCAGCTTTCGTTCTTTTTCAACGGACACAACACGTTTTTCGAGGAGATAGCTAAATTCCGAGCGGCACGGCGTATGTGGGCAGGGATCATGCGTGATCGCTTTGGCGCGCGGGATCCTCGTTCATGGATGTTGCGCTTCCATACCCAGACGGCCGGCTCAACACTTACCGCACAGCAGCCGGAAAACAACATTGTGCGCACAGCCTACCAGGCCATGGCGGCGGTACTGGGCGGCACCCAATCGTTGCACACCAATTCTCGAGACGAGGCTCTATCTCTGCCAACCGAAGAATCGGTGCGAATTGCCTTACGTACCCAACAAATACTTGCCTATGAGACTGGTGTAGCTGATACCATTGACCCAATGGCCGGCTCATACTACGTCGAGGCGCTTACCAATGAGCTGGAACGCCTGGCCGGAGAATACATCGAGGAAATCGACCACTTGGGCGGTAGCGTGCGAGCGATCGAGCAGGGCTATATTCAGCGAGAGATCGAAGAAGCCGCCTACACCTTCCAGAGCGATCTTGACGCGGGGCGCCGGGTCGTTGTGGGGGTGAATAAATTCCCGATTGAGGGCGAGTTGCAGCCACCGCTTCTCAAGGTAGATCCCGAGGCGGGGAGACGTCAGGCAGCAAAGGTCGCGGTGCTACGTGAGCGGCGTGACAATTCGGCGGTAGGCGCTGCCGTAGCTAGACTGGAGAATGCCGCACGCGGCCACGACAATCTCTTACCGTGTATCCTGGCGGCGGTGGAAGCGTATGCCACACTGGGCGAGATTTCTGACGTGTTGCGCAGGGTCTTTGGTGAACAGCACGAGGAACGAGCTTGATCGGCTAGCCGCCAGGACAGCATGAATGCCATAGGAACTGCTCTTCGGCATAGGATGGTAGTGTATCATGGAGAGAAGAGCAGTTCTGTTACTCCCTGTTATGAATAGGGACGAGAGATGGGTGATTCCTATGGCGACGGAGATAGGTAGCAAGCTGGACCGCAGAGCGGCCATCCTTAAGGCTGCGCGTGAGGTGCTGGCGACGAAGGGGTGGGAGGCGGCCAAGATCTCCGAAATAGTGGCTCGAGCCGGTGTTGCCCAGGGTACTTTTTACCTGTATTTCCCCTCCAAGTCCGCTCTGGTAGTTGCGTTGACTGAGGAGATGAATCTGCAGACAATGGCCAGACTGCAGGAGGCTGTGGCCCAGTCGGACTCATTGGGCGCGGCCATCACCAATGGTGTTCGGGCCACATTCGAGGTCATGGGTCGCTACCGAGATGTACTGGACATCATTCATTCGCGCATTGGAATGGCCGAGTTGCGTGCCCTCTGTGAAGAAATGTATCAACCATTCTATACCTTTATTAGTGATCTTATTCGCCAGGGCCAGAGCCAAAATGTCATGGCCGCTGATGTAAATCCGGAGATCGCGGCACGCTTGATAGTAGGACTAATTGAGCATGCAGGCGATGAATGCTTCGTGCACTGCGTCCAGATCCCAAGCGAAGCGTATATGATGGAAGTGGCCCGCTTTCTACGGGGCGCTTTAGGCGCGCCGTAGCGACCCTTACCGGCGATTCCAGGAGTCCGGCAATATGCCGCATTCTCTCCTGCTGACCCTTGACACCTAATCTCTCACTCAGCTACTATTTGAGAAGATATGACTGACTGTCAGTCATATTACCAATGGAGAGGAGTGGTAACCAGGCATGTCTTCACCCTCTATACCAGCAACGCAACCCAATAATGATAGTCCTATTACCGGACGCAGGCCCGCCGCGCATGGAGCGTACCAGATTGGTCTTGCCTATGGACGGCAGGTCTACCGGTTTCGCTGGCTCGTGCTCGCGCTGTGGGTGGGTGGCCTCCTGGTAGGTGTCCCTTTCGCTAGCAAGCTCTCCTCGGTCCTGCAAAGCGGCGGCTACACCTACGATGGTAGTCAGGCTGCCCAGGCCAACCAAACCCTGATCAATAAGTTGCACTGGCCGCCTTCACAGGCTCTGGTGGTCTTTCAATCCAGTACCACGCCAGTTACTGACTCCCACTATCAACAGGAAGTTGGCAACTTTATGGACCGGGCCAAGACGTTTGGCGACGTTACCGGCGTCTCCAGCGGCGGGGTAGGAAGAGACGGCAAGACAACCTACGTTCTAGTCGACTTCAGCCAGAATGCTAGCGTGATGCAGCAGTCGATGGCGAACTTCCGCTCGTTGTTGCCGGTTTCGGGTCCCGCCCGGGCGTATCTGAGCGGCGATCCTGAGACCTACCTTGAGTACAACACCATCACGCAGCAGGATATCGAGCATTCGGAAGCGGTAACGCTGCCTGTTGCGCTTGTCGTCCTAGTGATTGTCTTTGGAACACTGGTGGCCGCACTCATGCCGCTACTACTTGCGGTCGTGGCGGTGCCGGTGGCGCTGGCGCTGCTCTATGCCGTTGCGGTACATAGCTGGACTAGCATCTTTGTGCTCAATGTTGCAACCGTCGTGGGACTTGGCATCTCAATTGACTACAGCCTCTTTATGGTCCGCCGCTTCCGAGATGAGTTGGCCAACGGTAGGCATGTGCGCGATGCCGTTGCCTGGACAGTGGCCACCACCGGTGAGGCGATCCTCTTTAGCGGCCTAGCTGTGATAGTTGGCTTCAGCGGTCTCTTCCTGATCGGCATACCCTTTATGAGTTCCTTTGGGCTCGGTGGTGCGCTGACGGTCGCTTCGGCGGTGCTTGCGGCCCTCACGCTTATGCCTGCCATACTTGCTATTCTCGGTCCGCGTATCAATGCACTACGCGTGCCATTCTTTCGCCGCACTAGCCACGTCGCCCGGCCGGTTGGCCCGAATGAAAATGGAGAGGTGGGCCAGGATTCGACGTCGTCCGGTTTCTGGCACCGCTGGGCGCTGGCGGTCATGCGCCGGCCAATCTTGGTATTAGTTGGCTGCGCTGCATTACTTTTGCTGCTCGGTTGGCCGATTTTCTCGATGCGAGTTGGCACCTACGGCTCGGTTAGCCTGCCGGCGCAGGCAGAAGCTCAGCAAGGGTACACGATCCTCAGCAATCAGTTCCCCGCCAGCGCTGCCAATCCCATATATGTGGTTGTGCAGACCCAGGACGGCTCCAGTTTTTTAACCACCCAACATCTTGCCGAGCTAGACGGGCTAAGCCAGTGGCTGGCAAGCCAGGCACATGTCACCAGTATGACTAGCCTGACGCAACTGCCGCCGGAAGCTGGCGGCACAGCCTTGTCCGAAACTCAGCTCGTCGCACTCTACACGTCTGGTGCCTATACCAAGTCGGAGCCACTGGCTAACTGGGTCAAGGCGATTACCGCCGGCGATACTACAGTCATTACTCTTACCAGCAATACCAAGCTCGACAGCAGCCAGGGCACCGGTCTGGTTGACACCTTGCGCGCTGGAAGCCAGCGCGAAGCTCCCGGCTTCCGCGTCCAGATAGGGGGAACCCAGGCCCTGAGTCTTGATTTCACTCGCCATCTCTACAGTAATTTCCCGCGAACCATTCTTTTCATCCTGGTGACGACTTACCTGCTGCTGTTGCTAATGTTTCGCTCGCTGCTTCTACCCCTTAAAGCAGTACTGGTGAACGTGCTCTCGCTGGCGGCGTCCTATGGCGTCCTGGTCTTTGTTTTCCAGTGGGGTCACTTTTCAGGTCTCCTGAACTTCACCAGCACGGGTTTCCTGGATAGCACAATGCCTATCCTGATCTTCTGTGTCCTGTTTGGCCTCTCGATGGACTACGAAGTTTTCTTGCTGAGCCGCATTCGTGAAGAGTGGCTGCGCACCCACAACAATCGTTACGCCGTGGCCCGCGGCCTGGAGAAGACCGGTGGCGTTATTACGAACGCGGCGCTGCTCTTTGCCATCGTCACCGGAGCCTTTACTTTTACCTCGCTCGTTACCATGAAGGAGTTGGGACTGGGTATGACGGTAGCGGTACTCGTGGACGCCACCATTATCCGGACCTTGCTGGTACCGGCGGCTATGCGCCTGCTGGGGCGCTGGAACTGGTGGTTGCCGGGCCATAACCTACCGGTGGAGCAGGTATGAAGCTCGTCTTACTAAAAGCCAAGCCGGGCGCTCTCCTACCGCCAGAGAGCGCCAATCCAATTGGCGGCCGTTTCGGCACGTAGTAGAGTATCGCTATCGCCGCAGGGAAGGATGCAGTAGATCTGCCAATAACTCCAGACTATCTACTAGACGCGGACCAGGCCGGCTGAAGTAGTCCTTGCCGTCGACAAAGTGCACACGCTCATCTCGAACACAAGGGAGATCGGCCCAGCCAGGCTGTGCTTGGAGCCGCGGCAAATCTTCTTCCGCCCGCTTAGCCGAGAAGCCACAGCATGAGACTACCATGACGTCCGGCTGCATAGCGCGCACCTGCTCCCATTCCAACCGTACTGACGGTTGGTGTAGCTGGCCCAGAGGATCAATCCCACCCGCCAGCGCTACCAGTTCCGGGTTCCAGTGGCCGCCGCAGAATAGCGGATCGATCCACTCCAGGAAGGCAACGCGTGGGTGGCGCCGGTCCTCAAGCACTCGCCGGCGAACGCCGGAAATCCGCTCCTCGAGCGATGAGACCAGCTGGCGTGCCTCTTCTGGATGTCCGCTAGCCTCGCCCACTCGCCGAATATCGGAGAGCACATCGCCCAGGCTCATGGGTTCCAGATTGAGAACCTCCGGCTTTTGTGGCAGCGCGCGTACCGCCTCAAGCACCTCGTCATAGGCCACCGCGCAGACTTCGCAGAGCTGCTGTGTCACAATCAAATCGGGCGCGAGCTCCGCCAGCAGTGCACGATCTATGCGATACAAACTATGAGCATCGGCAGCCAGCTGTCCACGCACCGCCTGATCGATTTCACCGCTGGTCAGCCCAGCCGGCAGCAGACTTTGGGTAATGAATGGCTTCTCGGTGACCGAGGCTGGGTAATCACACTCGTGCGTAACCGCCACCAGTTGGCCCTCCAGACCTAGCGCGCAAATGATCTCAGTGGCGCTGGGCAGCAGTGAAACGATCTTCATCGGTCCTACCCTCCTCACGCGTGTCGATTACGGTTTGGAAACATGGGGATTGCCCTTGAGGTAAAAGCGCAGAGGAAGATCGGTTGCTTTGGCGATACCGATACGCGTCGTCTGCACGACATCGACGACATCGACCGGTGGTACCCCAGAACAAGTATCAGCCGACCAGATCTGAAAGCAACCGTCAAAGAGCGGGCAGCCATTGAGCGAGAGAGAAATGGCCAGGGCCTGAGCCAATCGCGCCGGCCCGCTACACAGTAGCTCGGCTTTCTCGGTTCGGCGGCGGGTTTGCATGGTTGAGAGTCCCTGCAGAGGCTCCAGCGCACGAAACAGGACGGCTTCCCCCTCTCCTTCCCGCCCGGTTACCACGTTGAGGCAGGTATGCAATCCGTAAATCAAGTAGACATAAGCATAGCCCGATGGGCCAAACATGATGCTGGCGCGCTTGGTCTTTCCCCGAAAGGCGTGAGATGCCGGGTCGCCGGTAATGTAGGCTTCGGTCTCCACAATGCGGCCCATGGTGGTCTGCTCCCGTTCGAGATGCACCAGGTAGCAGCCAAGAAGCTGCCTGGCTACCTCAGTGGTATTGCCGGCATAAAAGGCTTGCGGAAGAATCATATTACTCAGCTTGTAAACGCATTGAAGTTGAACGTCTCCTGAATAGGCGTCGACCCGTCACCAGGCGTGATGGTGACTACCGCTCGCCAGCCGCCTTCCATCGAGAGCACGCCCTGCGCGGTGTAGACTCCCGGTGAGCCGTCCGCGCTCTCACTAAGAGGGACGTGTAAGGGAGTCATGCTCATCGAGGTCATGGTGAGGTCCAACGTTCCGGTACCGTCGGCCGGTATACCATCAGCCTCCCAGGCATCCACCTCGAAGGTGTAGGTACCGTACTGGCCGGGTGATGCAATCAAGGTAACAACGCCGGCGGAGCTGGTCTTGCTCATACTGGTGTAACCTGCTGGCAGACCCTGGTTGCTTCCGCCGTTCTCCTTCTGGTTGGCAACCTGGGCATTGGTGAGCAACAGATGTACGTCGTTGCTCAGCATTTGGGGGTCGAACCCCTCGTCGAGAAATATGCGCTCGCGACCCTGCTGATCGATCAGGTACACCCCGGTAGTATGTATGACTATGCCATCGGGCTGCAGAATAGATTGCATGTGGTAGTCGCTCCACAAGGGCGCCATCTGCGCCAGTGAGCCAAGCTCAAAATGAAGCGGTATCGTGACGTGTCGCGTGGAGAGAAATGCTTTAGCGGTAGCTGGAGTATCATGCCAGGGATTGAGACTCAGTGCTACCCAATCCACTTCGCTGGTCTGGGCCGCGCCCAGATCCTTGGCGGTGGCCATGATGTAGGACGCCATAAGCGTGCAGTCGGCGTGCGGGCAGACCGAATCGAAGAAGGTGAGCACAACTGGGTGGCCCTTGAAGCCTGCCAGGCTGGTGACCTTGCCGTTTTGATCAGGGAGTGAAAAGGCCGGGGACGGCACGCCGCCGAGATCGGTTCCCTGCAACTCACTGGCACCTGCCGCCGATGCGGAGCCACTGCGCAGATGGAGCGCGAGCAGACCCCCAAGCAGCACCAGTAGTAGAACGGCGCAGCTGATACTCCAAAGCCGTATATTCCAGCGCCGTGGCCAGATGCTCTCCAATGCAGGAAGGTGTAAGGTCTGCCAGAAGCGCCGCAGGCGCGAGTTCTTGGATGGTTGCATTCTGCACTCCTCCAAAGATATACGGACACGATTTCTGTACCTATGTTATATTATGACATGCAACAGCTACACAAAATAAAGGGGTATCTACTTCTATGATGAAGACGTCCCTTTATAGTGTGCACCGGAGCAAACTCCCCGGGACGCTCGAAGCAGTTCATCAGAGAGGATGGAGTGCCTACTATGAGTTCTATGAGCCACTCGCAGTCAAGATCCGCCCAAGACCTGGTCTTTGACGTCGCGAATACCACTGATGGTGCCTTTGCCGTGAATCTGCGGCAATCCATCATGTCATGGAACGCCGCTGCCGAGGAACTTCTGGGATACACCCAGAAAGAGGTGCTGGGACGCACCTGCGGCTCGATACTGGGTATCTGCGGGAGACCGAGAAGTGACTGCGACACTGAGCGATGCTACGCGCTCGCCAACACGATTCGAGGCCGCCTGACTCCCCGTACAGAGGTAGAGGTCAGAACCAGAGCCGGGGACCTTCGCCGGCTAAGTATGGGGGTGCTCACCGCCCACTCCTCCAGCGGTGAGATGTGCGTAGTTCACGTGTTTCACGATATCACCGGCAAGCGGCGCTCTCAAGCTGAAGTGAGCTCGGAGCCTGTGGTGGGCAGGTTCCCACCTCCAGTCGGCCTCGAGCCGGGCCTGTACGATTCCGGCAAGGGGCAGGCGTCTCTACAATTGACCCATCGCGAACACGAGGTGTTACGCTTGCTGGCAGCCGGCCTGACCACTTCGGATATTGCTGCTAATCTCAGTATCAGCCCGATAACGGTGCGCAATCATGTCACCAAGGTCATCGAAAAGCTGGAGGTCAGGACTCGTCTGCAAGCGGTAGTCGCCGCTTCTCGCCTTGGTCTCATTTAGCCCTGGCGTACCATAGGGAATCCGTCCCCTATTGCGCTGTAGCGCATTCCGCATAACCCTCGCGTGGCATCATCCAGGCTTTACTTTGCTTTATGTGGCAGCAAATTCCTGCTCATATCCGGAGAAATGGCGCCTCTCTTTACGATAAATGGTTCATTTGCACCATGTATCGGGTGCCAGTCTGTGTTAAATCTCATCTTGTGATCAGCAGGGAGCGGCAGCCAAGTGCGTACTTTTTTACACCCTGCTTGCTATGACAGGCGCTCCGCACGCGCTTGTATTCTTTTATCCTTCGAGGAAGCGAGAGAGACCGAATGGGTAAGTATCTTGGCGCTATCATCTCGCTTGTCGTTGCCGCCGCGGTGGCAATCGGCCTTATTGCCCTGTTGGGAGGCTTCCAGCATGTAGTACCTGGGACTACCGCCAAGTATGCAGGACAGGCGATTGGGTCGAATGGGTCGGTGGTGCAGAATGTGAACATCACACTGCAGACCTTTCCTATGGATCCATACTCTGATCCCACTTTCGTCGCCAACCACATTACCGGCCAGACCGACAATGGGGTACCCTGGCCCGGTGCTGGTGACAATGAGGAGTGGGTCAAGTACGAGCCTACCACCAATCTGACTGTGCCGCAGAATGCGCTGGTGACCATTACCATCCAGAACTACGATGGCGCCACGACGTTGCTGAATCCCTATTATGGTACGCCCCGAGGCCTAACTGGGCCAATGATGGTAGGGGGTAAGGCAGTGGCCAGCGTCGACCCAACCAATGTGTCGCATACCTTCACTATTCACTCCATCCCTCAGTCCGGTCAGGACTGGCTCTTTGTGAGCGTTCCAATCACTGCCAACAACAACACTCAGGTTGACGCAGCCGGTATGCCCCTTCAGCCGGAGACGACTGTCTTCTCGTTTATGACTCCCAACCGGCCCGGTAAGTATATCTGGCAGTGCTTTGATCCTTGCGGCTCCGGTTTCAACGGTTTCGGTGGCCCAATGTCTACCAAAGGCTTTATGTCCGGCACCTTTACTGTTCAGTGATTGATCCGCTAGAGTGAGCTCCGAGGGTAACAACTCCCGATGCCGGGATATGGCTGGAATCTCATTAGTGGATAGTCTAGAGTAGAGATCAGGTGGAATCACGTATGGACGACACATCTGTATCGCCGCCAACACCGCCCAATCCTTCCGCGGCGACGCCGCCGGACCCGAACAATCATACCAATCACATGCTGCGAGCGGTCATCATCTGGATTGTCTGCAGCGTGGTCCTCATGGTCGCCTTGATCCTGGCGGGGCCGCACTTGAGCAGTTGGGGCGTCTTGCCTCCTTTCGCCTCCAACCAATCCAATGACATCTACTCGGTGATGTTTCTCTTTACGTTGCTGGCCGTACCGGTCTTCTGCCTGGTAGTGGTCTTCGGCGGCTACAGCGCATTTAACTTCACTCGTCGCCAGAGACCTGCCGACGGCGGGTTCCAACCGGCCGGCCTCCCAATACAAGTGACTTGGGTAGTGGTCTCCGTTCTGCTGGTCTCATTCCTCTATGTATATGGGCTGACGTTCCTGAGCAAAGTAGACGCATCGCCTGGCTCGAACGCCCTGGTCGTGGACGTGACCGGAGAGCAATGGCTCTGGGATTACTCCTATCCCCAGTATGGCAACATACAGTCCAGTGTTCTCGAGTTGCCGGTGAACCAGCCGGTAGTCTTTAAGATCCAATCGGTAGATGTTCAGCATTCGTTCTGGATTCCAGCATTTGGGATCAAGCAGGACGCGGTGCCGGGTGAGATAACCTCGACAACCGCAACCCCAACCCAGATGGGCACCTATGTGGTGCGCTGCGCCGAGCTCTGTGGACTCTATCACGCCTATATGCAGACACCGGTCTATGTGGTCAGCGCCTCCACCTTCCAGGCCTGGGTCGGCCAGCAGCCGACACCGGTGCCTGCGTCCTCCTCCAGCTTTGTCCAGCCGAATGCGTTGCCTGCGGAGACTTTGAGTAGAACCGGCGGGTACAGCGCGAGTACGGCAGAAGGGTAGCGGTGCAATGAGAAAGCTTATTCCTAGCTATTTTAGCGGCGCGATTCTGGGCATCATCGGGTTTCTTGCCGGCATCTTCTTTATTTACCATTTCATCGGCAGCGACAACCAGCCGGATGGACCCAACTTCACCGAGCAGGGTCTGGTGATTGGCTTTGGTGTCGGCGTCATTGGGTGGCTGATCGGAATCGGCGCGCTCAAGTATCCGTTTACCTGGCTGCTGGCGCTGAAAGATCCCGATCATGAAGAAGATGAGCGGCTGGCCGGCAAAGACGGCGGTACCCTTCGCTACTTCAAATTCACCACCGACCACAAGGTGGTGGGCATCCAGTATCTGGTGCTGGTGCTCATCATGCTGGGGTTCGGCGGCCTGGGAGCGTTGCTCATACGAGCCGAACTGCTGCGTCCCGGCGCCTTGCTCTTCGGGACCGCAACCTACAACACCGTTGTCACCATGCATGGTATGCTGATGATTCTGGCGGTGATCACCTTCTTTATTGGACCATTTGGTAACTTCATGGTGCCGATCATGATCGGCGCACGGGATATGGCTTTCCCGCGCCTGAACGCGCTGAGCTTTGCCATGATATTGCCCGCGGTGATCATCTTCCTCACCATTCCCTTCTACGGCTATGGGCAGACCAACGGCGCCGGAGGTGGCGTGCAGACCGGATGGACCGTATATGGTCCGATCTCGGTTCAGACCGGCGAGGGTATGACCGCTCTGGCGTTCGCGGTGATTCTGGCGGGGCTCTCTTCGATTCTGGGCGCCATCAACGTGATTACCACCATCATCATGATGCGCGCACCTGGTATGCGCTTTACTCGGATGCCGATGACGGTTTGGGGCATCTTCGGTGGAGCGATACTTGCGGCTATCGGCACTGGTTCCTTTGCGGTAGACCTGCTAGAGATTCTCATGGATCGCCTCTACAAGACCTCCTTTTTCGAAGCTTCCACTGGAGGTAATTCTGTCGGAGTCGGTGGAGGCAGCGCCTGGCTCTCCCAGAATCTCTTCTGGTTCTTTGGGCACCCTGAGGTATATCTCATCGTGCTGCCGGCCTTTGGCATCGTCGTGGATGTCGTTGCCGTATTCGCCCGCAAGCCGATCTTTGCCTATAAGCTTGGCATACTGGGTATCATGGGAGTGACTATTGTCAGCTTCCTGGTCTGGCAGCATCACGAGTTTGTCTCCGGCTGGGCGCCGGAGCTCCGCTTCTGGTACATGGCCACCACCGAGCTGATCTCGATTCCTACCGGCTTCGTCTTCCTGGTGCTCCTGGGCACACTCTGGCGCGGGCGCATCTGGATGACGCTTCCTATGATGTTTGGACTTGCCTTCATCTGGAACTTCCTTATAGGCGGACTGACCGGCATCTACCTCTCCGATGTGCCGCTTGACGTACAGCTACATGGAAGCATGTTCGTCACCGCTCACTTCCACTACACTATCGTGGGTGGCGCGCTCATGGGATTCTTTGCCGCGGTGGCGTACTGGTTCCCCAAGATGACTGGGCGCATGCTTGATGAGAAGATTGGCTGGATAGCCTTCTGGGGCATCCAGATCGGATTCAATGTCACCTTTCTGTCGATGTTCGTGGCGGGACTTCAGGGCATGCCGCGCCGCGTTGCCGACTATGCCCCAGCCTTCGCGGTGTCCAACTTCATTTCCAGCATCTTTGCCTTCCTGCTGATAGCGTCGGTAGCTCTGTACTTCTACGACATCGTCATCTCCTGGGTGGCGGGTAAGAAGGCGGTGGCCAACCCCTGGGGTGCGCTATCGCTGGAGTGGACGACCCCAACTCCGGTACCGCTGGAGAACTTCGAGAAAATACCCGTCATCACCGGTGCTCCGTTCCAGTATACCGAGGAGTCCGTCAAGGCTGAGGAGGCTGCAACTGCTTCCAGCCAGGTGGCCAGCTAACTGTGATGTGACTGCAGCGTACTAGCGTACTGAAACGCGGACTTTCGGCGAAGAGAGGTTTTTCAATATGGATGCGACTATTGCCTCAGGCGGTCATGGCGAGGGTGGAGCCGCAGCTCTGAGCGAAGAAGAGCAGTTTAACGACCGCAAGGTCCGCCTGGGTATGGGCTTCATTGTGTTGGCTGATGTGCTGTTTGTTGTCTACCTGATGGTGACCTATCCCTGGGAACGTGCTTATAATGTCGACGGGGGCTGGTTCCCCTACGCGGGCATGAACTTGCCTAACGTGGCCATCAGCCTGGGGCTGGTCCTCCTGATCGTGGCCAGTGCGATCTTCTTCTTTTTGGGGTACCTGGGAATCCGGGCCGGCAATCAAGCAGTGATCCGAATCTGTATGCTAATCTCAACGCTGCTGGTGCTGGTTACGTTGGTGGGCCAGATTGTGTTCATGGGCGCGCAGCAATTTGCCGCTGCGGACGGTACCTTTGCCGACACCTGGGCACTCTTCACTGGCTACCATATCTATCACCTGTTCTGGGCCGCATTTCTGGGCATAGGCATAACCAACCGGGCGTTTCACGGCCGCTATACTAAGGAACGCCATACCGGTGTCGTCACTATTGGCTATTTCTGGTATTGGGCGGCGCTGACGCCGGTGCTGTTCTACGTGCTTATGCTGGTCTTGCCGCCCAAGTAGCGCCATCCTGAGCGGGCAAAGAAAGAAAGATACCTGTATGGATCTCTCAGCCATCTTTGCTGGGTTCATTTCCTGGCCGTATATCCTGATCGTGCTTGGAGTCCTACTGGTGGGTGCGCTCTATGCTCTCGGCGTTCGCCGGATGTATCGCTACGACCCAGCCCAGCGGATTCGTTGGTGGAACTGTAGCGCTTTTGCCGCCGGACTATTGATTGTGCTGGCGGCTCTGCACCCGGAGATGGATCACCTGGCGCACCAGTGGTTCTGGGTTCATATGGTGCAGAATGAGTTGCTGGCGCTCATTGCCTCGCTGCTGCTGGTGATTGGCATGCCGGCCTGGGCGCTCGGGTGGCCGCGCTCGCTTCTACGAGGCATCAGCCATCGGGTACTGCCGCCCTGGGCAGCCGCGGTGATCTTTGTGGTCTCGTTCTCGGTATGGCATGTCACGCCGGTGTACAATGCTGCGCTGGAGCATCCGCCGCTCTATGGCCTTGAGCTGGGGACGTTCCTGGTGACCGGTATCTTGCTCTGGGCGCAGATGGTTCCCTGGCGCCCAGGGACGCCAGCGGCCCTGAGCCCGGTGCCTGCGATGATCTACCTCGTTCTAGTTGGCATGTACTCGAGCCTACTTGGCTCGTTCTATATGTTTTCCTCGGGTCCCTTCTACCAGTATTACATTCGCCTGCACTCACGTGCTGCCGCTCTGGTCGACCAGCACCAGGCCGGAGCCGCGATGGACGCGCCGGGTGTTCTCCTATTGTGGGTCGCCGTATCAGTGTTCCTGTGGATGTGGCTCAGCGAAGACGAGAAGGCTGGCCAGGCCGAGACATTGCCGGCGAATCCGGCAGCCAAGCCCTAAAGTGTTATCATCTCTCATGGCTTATTTAGGGAATAGGGGAGTTTTCCCATGCAAGATGCCAGTATTGCCGCCGTTTCATCTCGAAGGGCGACCGTAGCCGCATATCTCAACCTGATGAAGCCCCATGTGACGGTGCTGCTGCTCGGGGTGACGCTGGCGGCCATGACGGTAGCCTCTGATGGTATGCCCAGGCTGGGGATTACTCTGGCTACGTTAGTTGGGGGAGCTCTGGCGGCAGGATGCGCCAATGCCATTAACTGCTACTGGGACCGGGATATTGACCAGCTCATGTCCCGCACTCGGACGCGCACGTTGCCGGCCGGACGCATGCCGGAGGCTCAGGCGCTGGTCTTTGGCATTGGGCTGGGCATCCTTTCACTCTCCATTTTTATCGCGTTCGTGAACCTACTCAGCGCGGTGCTGGCGCTCTCGGCGATTCTCTTCTACGTAGTGATCTATACCATGTGGCTCAAGCGCACCACTACTCAGAACATTGTCATCGGAGGCGCCGCGGGGGCGGTGCCGGTGCTCATTGGCTGGGCGGCGGCCACCGGCACGATTGGCTGGCCGGCGATCTGGATGTTTCTCATCATCTTCCTCTGGACACCGCCGCACTTCTGGGCGCTCTCACTGGTTCTGAAGAAAGACTACGCACGGGCCGGAGTTCCCATGTTGCCCGTGGTTCATGGCGAGAAGGAGACCTACAAGCAGATCGTTCTCTATGCTGTGCTGCTGCTGCTCGCCTCGCTGGCGCTCTTTGCCACCCATGCGATGGGCTTCGTCTATCTGGCCTCGGCTCTGATACTGGGAGGTAGCTTACTGGGCCTGGCTATCTGGCTGGCCGCTACTCAAACTCTTAAGAATGCGCGTACCGTCTTCTGGTTCTCTAACTATTATCTCGCGCTGATCTTCGCCGCGATGGTCGTTGACCGGGTTCTGCGGTAGTCGGCCAACCAACTTGGTGAGAAATAATCTGGACATGCCGCCGTCGACTCAACTCTCAAGGTATCGTTTGAAGTCTCTTTCGCGGTACCTTCCAGGCTCCGGTATTCTGGGTATCTCGCTTACCGCCCTGGTAGTCCTGGGGTTGCTCCTGGTCCTCTTATCGCGGTTCTACAGCGCTACCAGCGTGGTAATCACCACAGTGCGCCAGGAGAAGGAGGTCGTTGGGCCTCTGGTAGGTCACCCGGCGCCTGATTTCACCATCACCCTGTGGAATGGCGCGCCGGGTGAGAAGGTTCTCCACCTGGCGGCGCTCCGGGGCAAAGCGGTGGTGGTGAACTTCTGGGCCTCCTGGTGCGATTCCTGCCAGAGCGAGGCGCCGGTTCTGGCCCAAGTGGCCAAAAGCTACGCCGCCCGCGGTGTCGTCTTCGTGGGGATAGCCCTAGAGACTGATGATACTGCTGGCCAGCAGTTCATTCGCCAGTACCAGGTGCCCTATGGCTGTGGTCCAGCCCCGGATAGCCTCGCGGTTGCCTATTCCCTGACCGGTATACCAGTTACGGTGGCGATCAATGCCAAGGGAATCCTGGTTCGACAGCTCGAGGGGCCAGTGAATTCCAGTTCGCTTGACGTGGCCATCCATGCTGCGCTTGGCTAGCTTCTAGCGGTTTCCACTGGCGTCTACAAGCTTCGGTCTACAAGCTTCGGTCTACAAGCTTCGATAGCCGGCAAGGCTGGACTCTGCCTGCGCTTCACGATCGTCCTCTACCAGCCAGAGGCCAAGTAAGATCATCATGGTGGTGAAGAAGATAATCGTTCCAGGAATATCCATGAGTGCGCCGGCGTAATGCTGATCTACTACCACCGAGGGCATGCCAGGGGTGCGAATCAGCGTTGCATAGTACTCATAGATAGGACCAACGGAGAAGACGAAGATGCCGCCCAGGACATTCAGGACCAGTGCGGCGCAGGCCACATAGAGCACCTGTTGCGGATAGCTGAGCCTCTTGGTAGTGGCCTTTGTGTCCAGCTGCCGCCTGACCGGTCGCCGCTGTGGATTTGTGGGAATGATCTGCGCCCAGAAGAGCAGAGCGGTCCCTAGAAAGAGTAGATGCTCGCCAATATGGATGTTATGGTTATAGAGTGTTAGATCGTAGAAGACTGGAATATGCCAGATCAGGAAATCACCGAGAAACAGCGCGAGAACCAGTGGAGGGTTGCTCGCTGCGCGGCCTAACGTGTGTCCGAGTCTCCAGGGCCAGCGCAGGCGGAGCGCCTCTAAAAGGAGGCCCCGTCTCCAGGCCGCCGGAATCGCCCGCCATATGATCCAGCCAGGACTACCCAGGAGAAGCAGCGGCGGTGCCACCATCGTCAGAAGATCGTGCTGTACCATGTGTATCCACAGCAGCTCGCCAGCCCCGATATCTATCTCAGATTGCAGCGCGATAAATACTACCAGGAGACCTAAGAAGAAACAGGTGATCTGCCACCACTGTAGCCGTGGGCCAAGGCCAATCCCAGTTGTGTATGCTACACCGCGAAGATATAGCAAGGCGGTTGCGACGAGCGAACAGACTACTAATGGATCGAACGACCAGACGGTAAGAAGTGACTGGAGCGTCATGACAGACTCCTCGATTTCGAGACGGCCCAGGCTCGCCGTGGCAATGCACGCGCTACAATGAAAAAGTATCTGCATCCTATCATGAATGATAGGTTAAAGGAAGGACTGCGGGCACTAGTTTGGGGAGTGCACATCTTGGATCGAGAGACCTGTTTAGCCGAAGACACGCGAGAGCCTATAGAGCCTATATGGCATGTCTTTCGTGCTCTACCTGCACCACGTTGGACCGTGTCCGCCGGCATGCTAAGTATCTGCATGTTACTTCTCGCTGCTCAGCTCATCTTCTGTCCCGCCGCTCGGGCAGATGGGGGGGCGCCCAATCTGGCCTATGTTGCCGGCGGCGGCGCCGACGGCAATGATCTAGTTGTTGTGGACATAGGTGAACGGCGAGTGACTGGCTCCATTGCCGTCGGCGGGCATCCAGCGGGAGTCGTACTCAGTACCGACGGGCGCTACGCTTATGTCACCGAGTCCTCGGCAAATAGGCTGGCCATTGTTGATGCCAACGCGCATCAGGTGACGGCGACTGTGCCCACTGGTGCCGAGCCTACTGCGGTGGCGCTCGATCTCGCCCAGACCCCCAATCTGCTCTATATTGTCGATAGTAGCGGCAACTCGGTGACTGTAATCAACCCAAGCGCGATGAGCGTACGGGCAACTATACCGGTTGGGCAGCATCCTTCCGGGGTTGCGGTCGCGCTTCCCGGCACTGGTATCAGCGAGACTGGCCCGCATGATGCCGAGATCTACGTTGCCAACACCGTGAGCAACACCATCTCGGTCATCAGCGCTTCAACCATGCACGTGATTGCAACTATCCCAGTTAGCGGTGGGCCGCTCGCGGTTACCATTCCCCAGGCCGGCGGTGTAGCGTATGTCAGCACTCGCGCCGGCACGGTGCTGGCCTTGAGCCTGGCAACCCACCGGGTTGCCGGTGTGGTGCTGGATGCCGACTCCGGCCCATTCGGAACTATGGATTATGATGCCGTAACCGGAGAGATCTACGTACCTGATGCGGGAGCTGATGTGGTAGATGTGCTTGCCCCGGTGGCGCTGAATGCCGAGGGAGCGCTCTCCGAACCGTTAGACGAGCCCGCCCATGTCCTGCACATCAGTGGTGAGCCGGTGGCTGTTGCCATCACTTTTGAGGGCTCGTATGGTTTTATCGCGCAGCGTGCGTCCGGCAGAGTCACCATGCTGGACGCTGACACGAGGCAGGTACAGGCGACTATGTCGGTCGGCGGGACACCGGTAGCTATCGTCACTGGAGCCTACCCACCGGCGGTCAGTGGCCAGACCTCTTTTCTGGTGAGCATGGCAGTCATTGCGCTGCTGCTCGCGGCCATGATCTTCACCATTGTGCTTAACGCGCGGCATCGCCCCGCTGAGGCTAGACGATGAAGCGGATGAAGCCAACCGGTCGGAGACCGGTACTAGCGCTGCTTTGGCTTGGGCTATTCTGCCTTCTTCTGGCGGGCTGCAGCTTGCCAGGTGTCCCGCAGGGCTCATCGTCAGGGAATTTCGGCGGTGGGCTCAACCACGTTCATGACTTGCTGGCGTTGCGTGGTGTGCCGGAGACGGTGCTGCTGGCGACTCACATTGGTCTGTATCGAAGCGATAACCGCGGGGAGAGCTGGAGTATGGTGGCTGGCGGCTCGGGCCAGGCTATGGACGGCTTGATGCTGTTCAAGTTTGCCCAAAGTCCACTGAATCCGCAACGGGTATATGTGTTGGCGGTGCCGCGCCCAGATGATCCCGAGGCGGCCCGCGCAGCTCCAGGACTGTATACCAGCGCCGACGCCGGCAAAACCTGGAAGCTGGCGGCGGCGGCGGCGGACTTCCCAGTCTCGTCTCTGTTCAGCATTGGGGCTGGGGCAAGCAGTTCCGGTGAGGTTTTCGTAGTGATACCCTCTCTGGGAGACCGAGGTGTCTATGCCAGCTCGGATGCCGGAGAGCATTGGCAGGCGCTGCCTACTCTGCCTACTACCGACCCGGGAGGCATCCTTGGCATGCCCCTAACCAGTAATGGCCGCCAGCTCCAACGGCTCTTCCTGTGGAGCGTCGCCTCCGGGCTCTTCGAGAGCGACAACGATGGTATGAGTTGGGCGCCTGCTCCAGACATAAGCGGTGGGATATTTTCGTTCTCCGAGGCGGGTAACCTGCTTTACGCCAATGGAGACGCCGGACTGTACGTCTCGACTGATGCCGGCGCCCATTTTGCGCTGGCTCCTACCCAGATTGCTTTCTCGTTGGTGGTGGCCTGTGCATCGTCGCCTATACATGCTTTTGGGATAACCGGAACGTCGCTCTATGTCTCAGCATCAGCCGGGCAGATCTGGATGGAGGCGGCAGCTACCAGCCGGCATCCTGGTATAGTGGCGGCCGATCCTGAGGATCCCAACATTGCCTATGTGGGACTCTCATATCCGCTTGGGGTTTTAGTAACTATGAATGCCGGCAAATCCTGGCATCAAGTCCTTCCATGACATCTCACTCGGCGGTCTCGCCCCGATCTACGACCCAGTTGAGGTGGTCACGACGGGCCGATTAGCGCATGGCGAATCAACATGAGGTTGGTAAGAGGACCGAGGCCACCAGGCACTGGAGTGACGTAGCTCGCAACAGCGCGCACGGAGGCAAAATCAACATCACCAACCAATTTGCCGTTGAGCGAGTTCATGCCTGCATCCAGCACTACCGCGCCGGGCTTGACCATGGCACCGGTGAGACAATGCTGGCGACCAACGCTGGTGAAAAGTAGATCAGCCTGCCGCGTGATGCTCCCGAGCTCGGGAGTGCGGGAGTGGCAGAGGGTGACTGTGGCATTCTCGCGCAGGAACAGCAGTGCCGCCGGCTTGCCACCAGCTGCGCTTCGTCCTACGACAACGGCATTTAGACCGTGTAGTCGAATGCCGGCGTCGCGGAGCAACTCCAACGCAGCGTCGGCAGTGCTGGGAACGAAACTGGGAA
>JBKQTH010000094.1:0-15285 GCA_052143275.1 Ktedonobacterales bacterium
CATGATCGTTGCTATGGCGCTACGTCGGCATCCACGTCTCAATGCTTCCTGGGTAGATGGTACAGCTGTGTACAACCAAGCGGTGAATATAGGAGTAGTGGTAGCGGTTCCAGATGGCTTGCTGGTGCCGGTAATATTGCATGCCGATGAACTTACTCCTGGAGCCATCGCAAGGCAGCGTACGGACCTGGTTGAGCGGGCGCACAACGGTAAACTCCGTCCCGAGGATCTGCAAGGTGGTACGTTTACCATTAGCAATCTGGGAATGTATGGCATTGATGCCTTCAATGCCATCATTAATGCTCCGCAAGTGGCGATTCTGGCAGTGGGTGCGTTGGCTCCCCGCATCGTTGTGGTCAACGGCTTGCCAGCTGTAGTACCAACCATGGCGCTCACCCTGTCATGCGATCATCGAGTTGTGGATGGTGCACGCGGTGCCGAGTTTTTGGCGACGATCGCTGAGTTGATTGCTGATGCCGCACATTTCTAGGCGGAGGAGGAGACCAGTCATGGGACATGACCCGCGGGAATATGGCACGCTGGTCAATGGCAAATGGATATCTAGCGGACATACGGTTGAAATCCGGAGCCCCTATGATGATAGCCTGGTTGCTGTTATCCACCGCGCTGGGCCACAGGAGATCGAGGAAGCCATAGCTTCCGCTGTTCGGGCATTTCAAATCACTCGCCGGTTGCCGTCCTGGAAGCGCTGCGACGTCCTCGAACGAATCAGCCGTGGTATTCTCGAGCGGCGTGAGGAGTTTGCCCGTACCATTGCCCTGGAGGCCGGTAAGCCCATCAAAACAGCTCGCGCGGAAGTCGATCGAGCGAGCTTCACCTTCAAGGTCGCTTCCGAGGAGGCCAGGCGCATCTATGGCGAGATCGTGCCCTTGGACTGGCTGCCAGGAAACGAAGACCGTGTGGCCGAAATCTACCGTGTACCGCTCGGAGTGGTAACGGGAATCACTCCATTTAATTTCCCCCTCAATTTGGTCGCCCACAAAGTGGCGCCGGCGCTCGCGGCGGGAGATCCCATCCTGATTAGACCTGCCTCGCAGACCCCAGTGAGCGCGCTTATGTTAGGCGAATTGGTGCTGGCGGCCGGTTGGCCCGAAGGTGGTATCGCGGTACTTCCCAGCGCCACCGAAGATGCCGCGCCGCTGGTAGAGGACGAGCGAATCCGTGCGCTTACCTTCACCGGAAGCCCGGTAGTGGGATGGGAGCTGAAGCAACGGGCGGGACGTAAACGCGTCACGCTGGAACTTGGAGGCAATGCCGGCGT
Source organism: Ktedonobacterales bacterium (assembly GCA_052143275.1). GTDB lineage: Bacteria > Chloroflexota > Ktedonobacteria > Ktedonobacterales > JADMIN01 > JAJPKE01. Next base: position 1,283 of record JBKQTH010000094.1, read on the forward strand.
CATCATCCACCATGACGCTGATGTCGCCTATGCTGCCGAGCGGATTACCTGGGGTGGATTCTCCTATGCCGGGCAGTCATGCATCTCGGTGCAACGGGTCTTTGTACACCAAGATTGCTATCAGCCGTTTCTCGATGCGCTACTTCCAAGGGTACGGGCACTTAAAGTCGGTGATCCGCTGGATGAGGCCACTGATGTTGGCCCCGTCATCAACGGAGGTGAGTCCGAGCGGGTGGCCACCTGGGTTGACGAGGCACGTTCGGGAGGGGCCGAAGCGTTACTTGGTGGTGAGCACCGAGGTACGCTCTGGGAACCAACGATCCTGGCGGGAGTTGCGGCCACTATGCGGGTTGCCAACCGCGAAGTCTTTGCTCCTCTCATCAGTATCATCCCCTACACGGATGCACATGAAGCCATTCATGCGGTCGACCAGAGCGATTTCGGCCTGCAGGCCGGCATCTTCACTCGCGACTTACTGCTTGCGCGTGAAGCGTTTCTGGAGATCGAGGTTGGAGGCTTAATCGTCAATGACGTGCCAACGTACCGGATCGATCATATGCCCTATGGCGGAGTGAAGCATTCGGGCTCCGGGCGGGAAGGTCTGCGCTACGCCATCGAGGAGATGACTGAGATGAAGCTGCTGGCGCTGAATTACCGGAGTTAGAAGGCGCTCGTCTCCTCTCCATGTGAGTGCCTAACTCGTCTTAACTTCGTTTCTTAGGTAGCGAGAGCTAGAAGGGGGAATGAAACGGGCCAGTATTGTCCAGCACCACACGCGTAGCATCAAGCCATCAATCTATCGCACGGTTGCTTGCTTTCCTTACGGTCATCGCTGATCGTCATCTATCATTGCCTTATTGCTAGGGCAATCTGAGAGTCTGCTCCTGCCTTAATGAAAACAGGGGCAATGGAGGGAAATCACGTGTTTGGACATACCCATGCAACCGGACGCAAGATCGCCAGTATCTCCGGAGTCCTTATTCTCATGGTGATAAGCCTATCGGCGTGCGGCAGCAGCTCGACCGCAGCCAACACCACTCCGATCAAAATTGGCATCTCACTGTCGCTGACCGGTGACTTTTCTTCCGACGGCATAGCGTTCGAGCAAGGCTATAAGCTGTGGGCGAAAGATATCAATGCGCATGGCGGCCTGCTTGGACGCCAGGTGCAGCTCGACATCCTCGATGACACCAGCAGCGATACCCAGACGACGACGAATTACCAGGAGCTTATCGCTACACATCATGACGATCTCGTGTTCGGGCCGTTCTCCACGTTGCTGACTGTGCCCGCCTCGGTAGTCACGGCGCGCTATAAATATGCGCTGGTGGAGGGCGCAGGTGGCGCTCCGTCCGTGTTTAATCGCGGCCTCAAAGACGTTTTTGACGTATCCTTGCCGGTGGCGAACAACCTTCTCAGCTTCGCGAGTCTTCTCAAGACGCTACCCGCGGGAACCGGTCCGATGACAGTGGGCTATGCCACCTCTGACGATCCATTTACGAAGCCACAGGTCGATATCGTCAAAACACAGCTTACGTCACAAGGCCTAACCGCAGTAACACCAGAAACTGTCTTTCCCGACGAAACGACCGACTTCACTCCGATCGCCCAGACGCTGATTCAAGCGCATGCGGATGTGGTTGTGCTGGGAACAACCACATCTGAGCAAATAACATCGATTCTGCTAGCATTCAAGCAACAGCACTATACCCCTAAAGCGATCATCGCAACCGCGGGACCAGACCAAGGGGCAACGTTCCTAACCGAAATCGGCGGCACGACGGAAGCGGAAGCCATCATGGTACCGAACGGCTGGTTCCCTGAGGCCAATAATCCTGGCAATGCGCAGATGGTACAGGAATATGTCGCCCAATATGGCGGTACGTATGATGGCATCAGCGCCGACGTAGCCGAAGCCTATTCAGTAGGCCAGGTCACTGCGCAAGCGGTGACGAAGGACGGCAATCTCAATCAGGCCCAGCTGATAGCCACTCTGCACAGTGGTACTTTCACCAGCGTGCAGGGCAACGTGAAATTCGACAGCACCGGCCAGAACACTGCTGCACTGTCTTACCTCTTCCAATGGCAGAGCGGCAATCTGGTGCCAATATTCCCTGCCGGCACCACGGGCGTGCAGAATTTCGAGTATCCCAAGCCAGCCTGGTAGTGTAACTTTTTCTCCGGTGGGCCGATGTCTACCAATCTCCAAGGGCAGCATTGGCCTATCGGTGAAAGCCATAGCGCAGAACATCCTGGAGGAAGTACGTTGGAGGAAATTGCGTCATGACTCTGGTTATTGACGGCGGCATCATTCCTGGCATTCTGACTGGCGGGGTGTATGCGCTCATGGCATCCGGCTTGACACTCGTCTTTGGGGTGATGGATATCATCAATATTGCCCAGGGAGTCATGGTCATATTGGGTGCGTATCTTAGCTACGCGCTGGAGCAACATCTGCACATCGACCTGTTCCTGGGGTTGCTCCTCACGATGCCGGCGATGTTCGTGCTCGGAGTGGTTATTTATTGGCTATTCATCCGCCCGCTCAAAAAGGATCGCACGATTTACTCGATCCTGGTGACCTATGCCGTAGCGATCATTATCGAAGGTATCTTGATCGCGATCTTCACATCAAATAATGTGATTTTGCACGCGTCGTACATCACACAGTCATTCAAGCTTGGCAATTATTATTTCCCTTATATCTACGTTTATGGCTTTCTGCTCAGCGTCATATTGCTGGCAGGATTGTATTTCCTGCTCTATCGGACGAAATTTGGCCACAGTGTGCGTGCCACTATGCAAAATCGCACCGCCGCCGAACTGGTCGGCATCAATGTGAACAGGATCTCGGCCATCACCTTCGGCATCGGCGTTGCACTTACTGCTGCAGGTGGGATGGTTTTCGGCTCGATCATGCCGTTCAATGCGAATAGTGGATATGACCTGATCTCGCGTCTCTTGGCGATCATTATCTTCGGCGGCATGGGGTCGCTCAGCGGCGCGCTGATCGCAGCGGTGTTCGCACTAGTCGTCGAAGACGTCACTGCGGTAGTATGGTCACCGACATGGGCCAGTACGGTATTTTTCGTGGCGCTTATTGTCATTCTGATTGCGCGACCGCAAGGGTTGCTCGGCAAAATCTCGGGGAGGGCGCAATGATGCAGCGGCTCAAGCCCTGGGTGACACCAACCGGACTGGTGGTGGCGCTCGTGGTGGCGATAGCCTTTCCATTTATCGACACCGATTCGACGACAACCGGGATCGCTGTTGTCGCGTTGATCTTTGCCGCCTTTGCCGTCAGCTGGAATATATTTTCTGGTTACACGGGCTACATCGCGCTTGGCCATACGGCGTATTTCGGGATTGGCGCGTATGCCCTGGCGATTATCTGCGAACATAATACCGCTCTCACCGGATGGCAACCATTAGAGTTGGTGCCCGTCTGCGGGCTGATCGCCGGTGTTGCGGCCATCCCGCTGGGGGCCATTGCGCTCCGTACGCGGCGGCACACTTTTATTGTGATTACGATCGCCACATTCTTCGTCATACAGCTGCTCGCCGAAAACTTGCGCGGCATCACGAACGGAACAACGGGAATCAATTTGCCAACTCCTTTCCAGTGGTTTGGCTCACAGCTCGGATTGCCACTTGGCGATTTCTACAATATTCCATTTTACTACTCGGCGCTCGCCTTGACCGTTTTAACGCTCATCGTATCGTGGTTCGTGCGCAATTCTAAATATGGCCTTGGATTGCTCGCCATTCGCGACGATGAGGATCGCGCGCTGGGCTTGGGAGTCAAGACTGGTATATTCAAGTTGAGCGCCTTCGTCCTCTCGGCAATCTTTGTCGGCATGGCTGGTGCCATCTATGTATATTACGAGAGTTTTGCCATTCCCAGATACGCCTTCGATCCCCTCAATGATATCGCGGTCGCGCTCATGGCATTTATGGGAGGCATCGGTACCCTCAGCGGCCCTCTCCTGGGCGCACTGGTCATCGAATCGGCGAAGCTTTATTTTGGGGCGAACTTTGACCAGTTGAACGGCGGTCTTTATCTAATCTTATATGGCATGCTGTTTCTGGTGGTCATTTTGTTGCTACCGCAGGGTGTCATTCCATCGCTGCGTGCGCTGTGGTCGAACTGGCGCGCCACTGGCCACATTGGCCCGCTGGCGCTGCCTGCGATGTTTAAAACCACGTCCTCAGTTACACCTCCGCCAGTGTCAGTAACGCACAAGGAGGCGAAGACATGAGCTTGCTCGAAGTGCGCGCAGTCTCGAAGGCGTTCGGCGGCATTCAGGCCCTCAGCGATTGCTCGCTTGCCGTCGATGCCGGGAAGATCACTGGGATCATTGGACCAAATGGCTCGGGCAAGACAACACTTTTCAACATCATTACCGGATATGAAAGAGCCGATGGCGGTGAGATCTGTTACAACGGCAAAGCGATCACGAATGCCTCACCAGATAGGGTCTTTGCGCTGGGTATTGGTCGCACTTTTCAGATCACACGCATCTTTGCACGACTGACCGTTCTGGAAAACATGCACGTCGCAGCACAGCGCAATACCTTGCAAGGTTTGCTTAGTCGGTGGAGCTCTTCACACGAGCAGCGACGCGCGCTGGATTTGCTGGATTTCGTCGGCATCACAGCATTGAAAGATCTACCGGCAGGCAACCTTTCCTTTGGGCAAAAGAAGCTGTTGGAATTCGCCTTCATCCTGATCGCTGACCCGAAAGTGATTCTGCTCGACGAGCCTGCCGGTGGCGTCAATCCTACCATGATCACGCAATTAGCCAGCCGCATCCGTGAGCTGAACCAGACCGGCATCACCTTCCTTATCGTTGAGCATAACATGGAGTTCATCATGGGTCTGTGCGACAAAATGATGGTGATGCATCGCGGAACGAAGATTGCTGAGGGCACACCCGCCCAGGTGCGCCAGAATTCCGCTGTGCTGGAAGCGTACCTTGGAGACTGAAAACACAATGCTGACACTCCGCCAAGTGATTGCAGGCTACGACGGCAGCGATGTCCTTAAAGGAGTCGATCTCGAAATAGAACAAGGATCGATTACCTGCATCGTGGGGCCAAACGGAGCAGGCAAATCAACCGTATTGCGCACGATCAGCGGCCTGCTGCGACCGCGCGCTGGTGAAATTCGCTTCGAGGGGCACAATCTAGTTGGCAAAAGCCCGCGGCAGATCCTGGAGCTGGGCATCGTGCAAGTGCCGCAGAATCACAGCTTGTTCACCGAGATGACCGTTCATGAGAACGTGCGACTTGGTGCCTATCTGCTGAGTGATAGGTCGAAGGTGAATTATGCTTTGACCGGTGTGGAGGATCTTTTCCCCATCGTTCGCGAGCGAGCAGACGATAAAGCAGGGGATCTTTCTGGTGGCCAGCAGCGGCTCGTAGAATTTGCGCGCTGCCTGATGCTCGATCCCAAACTGATCTTGCTCGACGAGCCATCCATGGGGCTTGATCCGCGCACGCTAAAGCAAGTTTTCGACACGATTGCCTTGATGCATCAATCGGGCCGCACCATCTTGCTGGTGGAACAAAACGTGCGCACTGGGTTGACCGCCGCAACGAATGGCGTTGTGATGGAAAGCGGCCGGGTGCTCCTAACAGGGACGAATCTCGAGATCCTCCATCACCCGGAGATCGGCCACCTCTATCTGGGTGGCGCTCTCGCCGAAACTTAACAATATCAACCTCCTCGCCAACTCTGATGGTGGGGGGAAAGCGCACTTCGTCCAATCTGGTGTGGAGCAAAAAGCAGAGAGGTTTTAGATCTTCATGGCAGCGGAAGAGCGTGTGCAGATCGCGCTGGATAATTGGGCGCCCAGGTTTATCGCCAACGGCATCGATGCGAATGTTTTACAGCAGTTGGCGCGCACAATCCAGCGATGGGAAGATTGGTCGCCGACATGGTCGGCTGTGGCCGTCGAGCGTGCTCGCATGGGTGAGGAAGCCGAGGGACATGGCAACTTCGTATCGGCAGGCGAGCATTACTTTGCAGCTGCGATGCTCTATCATTTTGGCAAATTCATGGTCGTGCGACACCCAGACCAGTTGCGTGCAGGTCACGCGCTCACCGTGCGTACGTATCAGCGTGGATTACCGTTCTATGAATTCCCGGGCGAGCGAGTCGAGATCCCCTATGAAGATGGGCGTGTGATTCCCGCAATCCTGCGCAAGCCATGGCATGTGCCTCGCGCACCAATTGTCATTATTTCTCCGGGACTTGATTCGGTGAAAGAAGAGCTGCATCTCTATGGCAATGACTTGCTGAGGCGTAGCCTGGCGGTCCTCGCCATCGACGGCCCAGGCCAGGGCGAATCAGAGCTCGATTTGCCTCTGCGTCCGGACTATGAGGTGCCAATTCGCTACGTCGTCGATTACCTGGAAACGCGTAATGATGTTGATGCCTCGCGCGTGGGAATGCTTGGTGTGAGTCTCGGCGGCTTTTTCGCTGCGCGTGCCGCTGCGTGGGAGCCACGCCTCAAAGCGGCGGTCATGCTGGCTTCAGCATACAATCTAGCACAGCACTTCGACCGCTATCCCTTGCTTACGCAGGAAGCCTTTGTGTACCGCTTGAAGGCCCAGGGTGAAGCAACAGCCCGTGAAAAGCTCAAAGCCTTCACCTTGGAAGGCCTGACTGACCGCATCACCTGTCCATTCCTGGTGATCTTTGGTCGCCAGGACCGGCTTTTCCCACCTGAAGACTCCGAGCGCGTGGCGGCTGAGATCGGGGCCAATGCCGAACTCTGGATGTTTGACGATGGCAACCACGTCTGCAATAACATACCTTACAGATATCGCCCGCAGCAGGCCGATTGGCTTCGTTCGTCACTCTAGCCGGAGTTAGAAGCCACTCGCCGCTGTGACGCTCTCATGAATCCGCGGAAGAGAGGCACACCAGAACGCGGGATGTGCCTCTCCGAGTCAATCGACCACCCTAGCGTAGATTGTTGAGCCTGCGCTCAGCTTCGTCGAGCGAGAGCTCACCACTGCGTAGCTGTTCGAGAATCGAGCGGCGCTGGGAGTCCAGGTCACCCGGCTTCGCCTCGCCGTACCCGCCGGTTCCGGTAGACGCGTGCTCGTCATCGTCGTACTCGATCCGTACGCGCTGTGCAGCGCCTGGTCTCGAACCGGTGCTGGGGCCGCCGGATCCACCACGGTGAGAATCCCAATCGCGGCGCAGCTGCGAGAAAGAGGCTTCCAGTTCGGACATCGCTTTTTCTACTGCTCCGCGCACATCACGACCAATGCCCTCCCAATCGGTGTCCCGTGCACGTTTGGCGGCTTTCTCAGCGTACTCTTGCGCTTGATCGGCTGCTTTGTGTGCTGCCTTTTCGGCTTTCTGGCGCAGGTCGTTAAGACGCTCCTCGTACTCGCCGTACATGCGCGCGCCCTGTCCCTTCTCCCACTCTAAGTGGATGTCGTGAGCGCTCTGCGATCCCAGGTCATCTTTCTCCACTGCCTCGGGTACGGGACCCTGGAAGTGGAAATTGGCGCGGCCGGGAGCGCGGTCCCAGCGCACACGGAAACGCTGCCCGCCAATCGAGCCTTCCCAGGTGCGGCTATCCAATGAGTCTGTAGAGCCGTCTGCTTCTTGATTCTTGAAGTCTTCGCCCATGCTTTGCTCCTTCTCGTATCCATCGGTTGCGGCAATTGAAATATCGCCGCCTTCACTGACCAGGGTCACGGTAGAACTTCCGCGACCAAGTACACCAACCAAGTTGCGCCGTCGCCCACGTTCAACGCTGAGGGGCAATCGCGTCTTGATTTCTCCGCCAAATGTGCGGGCAACGAAGCGCGCGTTGACATCTTCGCGTACCTGCAACTTGATATCGCCGCTGGCATGTACCGTGTACTCGGTTTGATCGCCAAGGCTGGTATCAATAACTGCATCTCCACCGACGTGTTTCACGCTGAGGCCGCCGGTGGCATTCTTAATCTGAAGGTCACCTCCAATTGTGCTCAGCTGGACCGGGCCACGGGCATCGCGTATATCAGCGTCTCCGCCTATGCTATGCACCTCGATTGCCTCTATCGCTCCGGCCACTTCCAGGTCACCCCCAATAGCGGCAACAGTCATTGCCAGAACCGAACTGATGCGTACATCTCCGCCTACTGAACTGCCACGCAATATGACAGTTGAACGCTCTGCCTCGAGGTCGCCGCCAATTGTGCCGAGCAAGGTGACGGTACCGCAATGATCGAGCTTCACGTCACCCGAAACCGCGTCCCGTATCTCTAGACCGGGTAGATCGCGTGCCTCAAGGTCGCCGCTGACGTGTCCAATGATGGGAGCCTCGTCGTAGTCCTCCAGCTTGACGTCGCCATTAATCAGGCGGATGCGCAGGCTCCCGCCGTGCCGGGCGTAGAGGTCACCCTCTAACTGGGCGATTTCGGTCACCGCGACACGCTCTATGTTGGCATCGCCGCTAACTCGCTGAGCAAGCACATAGCCATCGAAATGTTCGGCTTGTAAATCGCCATAAATGCGACGAACCAAAACTTCAGCTCCGTCAGGAATACGGAGTTCACTATTGTCGGGTAGTCGACTAAATCGAAGCACACCATCGCTGTCGTCAACCGCATTTTCGTCGGACTCATCGGTCTTGGTGCTAAGCAGCAGTTGCGGAGAACCTCCGAGAATGGCCAGGTCGCCCTCGACGAGATCAATCTCGATACGGAGGCGTGCTGGTTCGTGAGGAGTCCCCTGGTCGTCGCCAGATTCTGCTGCGCCATGCGAATACGCGGCTTCTAACGCTGGGTTTGCCAAGCTGCCCGTGTTGATTTCTTCGGCCTGCTCGTGTAGACCAGAGTCCTCGGTAGCATGTACGTCGTTCTTGTTCTCAGGTTCCATCGAATCAGCCTCTTGTTTTACCCGGAGCCTCACCTATCGCCGCGCATCAGCTGTAGGTGCGCCTCTTCGGTTGTGATACGTCCAGCGGCCAGATCCGCCAGAATCTCATGGCGCGTACGGCGATGAGCTGGATCGTTCTGCTCATCGTCGGCGCTGAATCCCAGGGCGGCGAGCACATTGCTTAACCGGGCCCTGACAGTTGGATAAGAAATGCCAAGCATGTCTTCGACGTTTTTGATAATCCCACGGCAGCGCAGAAACGACTCGACGAATTCGAGCTGCTCGCTATCTAGCCGGGCAAGGCGTCCAAATCGTAGATCTTCATCGTGCTGCGCTAATGGCGTTGGTACATGGGATAGACGGAAGTTGCCTTCCAAAGTGGTAGAACATCGTGGGCAATGCAACCGGGTTACGGTCATATCTGTGGCGCAAACCGGGCAAGTGCCGTCTACCTCGTAAGGATCTGCCATCTGTAACCGCTCCTGGCTCTGCGCAAGATATATACATATCTACAAACCTTATACCATCATACATTAATAAAATCAAGTGCATAGTTAGTAACATTAAGGTCACGATTGATAATGTTAATTTCATCGCACGCTGCCGGCGATGGGCAGCTAAGGCTCGCTGGAACTTTTGGGTAGGCCCGGGTTTTGGGCGTAGCAGCACGGAAGTCTGGCACGTCCTAATAAGCGTATCCTGGGGTGACACGCCTAGGTGGCGTTCTTCCAGGAGCTATTAATCAACCCGTCAGGATGGACCATGTATGGCTACCGCAACCCGGAAAACGGAGCTCTCACCTCTCGAAGCCATCGTTGTCGAGAATACTCTCGGTGAAGAGGCACGCAGGGACACGCGAGAGGGCACGCTGGCTCATATCCAGCAGCTCACCAAGGAACGGCAACAACTCTATAGATTCTCAGCCGCCCACCCATTTCTCGCGGCCCGCAATGGTCAACGCATTCGCGAGATCGCGGCGGAAATTGAGATTCTCTGGGAGACCCTACGGCGCGAACGAGCCTCACGTCGCGTTGCCATCGAGCGTGCCTTGCATGTCAGCGATGAAACCGACGATCAGCCGCAAGAGCCAGAGAATTCTCACGATGCTGCCTGAAGCATCAGGTTAGGGCCAAACTACAAATGAGTAGGCGAAATAAATACCTGAGGCTAAGCCCTCCTCGGTAGGCTTGTGCTGTCCTTGCCCCATCGAAAGAGGTCTCTTACGGCTGCTTGGCGCGGAAGGCCCCATGGATTCACATACGGAATCTTGAACTTTTGTTTCTTGTTTGCTAGTCTGTACTTGGGAGAGGCTATCGGGGCTAGCTACTCAGGTGAACGGGAATCGAAGAACCCTTCACGGATTCTGGAGCATAGACTCTTCCCGGATAATTGGGGGATGTGATCGGGAACCCTCATGAGTAATTGAGGCCCCATGCATGCACCTCTGGTATGTGACTGGGAGCGGCACATCCGCGATTCCCTGTCTCTCCTCCCCATGAAGGGGGTTCTTAGGGAGCTGGCTCCTTAAGCGGGTCCAGGGCTCTGCCCCATAGGTGCGAACTTACGCTGCGGCAAGTAATGTGTCAAGAGAAGCGAACAGATGCTTGCGCGACCAAAGTTTATCGAGAGAGCGACTTGGGCGAAGGTAGCGTTGGAGACTCAGCCAAGACTTCATCACCAGAGAAAGCGACCAGGTACCAAGGATTTGCTGTTGAAACGCCCGAACCAGCACCAATTGGCTTTGCCAAAGACTTAGGGGAAGGTCCGCAGCCGTGGCCATCAGTCGTTGCTGATGGGCTTCAATGAGTAACCAGCCACACAGCAAGATGCCCACCAGAGCGGTATTGGGGTGGTCGTAAAAGCTGGGAAGACGATGCCTATCTACCAATTGTTTCATCCGCTTAAATAGCAGTTCCACTTGCCAACGAGCACGATACAGGTCCAGGATTTGGGACAGTGTTGCCTCAGTGCGAGGTAAACTGGTGATCACGAGGAGCCATCCGGCTAAGAACCTGGTCAGGTCGTGATGACGAGTTCCATCCTTCTGCGATCGACGACGATACTTCTTCCGCGCCCGCTCCGCTGCGTTCGGCGAGAGATGACACGCGATGAATCGCAGAGTGTGAGTCCCATCAGAGACCGCACATTCTGCCGGCGAGTCAGACAGGCTTTTCAGCCACGTGACAGCGTCAAACGACGTCCCATGCGGTGTGACGAGCGGCACATTGGTCGAATGCCAGCGCACAATCAGATCGGCTTGGGCCTTCCAGAATATGGGCGATCTGGGTACGTCGGCAGTAGCCGCGATCCGCAATGACCAGATCGCCAGACCGCCACGTCACATGGGCCAAGCTTTCTGCGGTTTTCTCCGTGGACACCACCACCTCATCGATCCGTTGCTCATTGAGCAGGTAACTCGTGTGCAACCGTACCAGGTGCCCATTTTGTTGACGAGCACGAATGTTGCTGGCATCCACAACCCGAAGTCGTCTCTGGCTGGCATACGGCTTGGGACGAGAGGTAACCAGCAATTGACTCACCAGCCATAACACCCACGCGTGCGTGTTGGTAAGCCGCCGACTCCACGCCCGATCCGACAGCGAGCCCAAGCCCATGACGGTTCCCCAGATCCCCAGTTGCCGGAGCGAGAGACCCACAAATGCCCAACAGAATAAGGAGCGCAACAGATCATCAACCGTGTGGAGTTTGCGAACGCGAACAAAGGCTTTCATCTCTTTGGCTTTTTCCGCATACTCCACCGGCAGAAAGGGAGTGATCTCGTTCATCCACGTCGGGGCAGAAGGCACGGGAGTCGTGGTCTTTGATGAGATATGCTGACGCTTGGTTGGCATGGTGGTCCTCATTACTGTTTTCCCAAGGATACACCGTGCCTCTTTTTATGTGATACTCCTAAGTTCGCACCTATGGGGCAGAGCCCTGGGCACAGCGCAGCGCGCTGCATGCCTAGCGAGGAAGGATGGAGCGGGTTTCAGGGAGAGGAAGGGAACGTCACCGCAATACGTGGTGCCCTTCCTCTCCCTGAGCAGCTGTGGCGAACACAAACATCCCCACGTGGGCAGCATCTCCTATGCCCTGGCTGGCGCGTGAAGCCTGCATCTGCCCACCATCCACCTCTTGAAGCGACCGACCAGACCGTCCTAAGACTCCATGAGTATTATCTGGGGGATGAACGCGCCTCTGTGCCTGGGCATGGGATACGGATGCCCTTGACAGCCAGGAGGTTTCTGCGCTAGACTGCTGGTAGGAACGTTTGTTCGGTATGCGGTGACCATCGGCTCCACACCAGCCAGACATGTACCGCATACCCGTTTCCACAACCAGGAGGGCTAGCCTCCATGCCACCACGCCAACCCCACAAGCCCGCGGTGCCGCTCCACCCTATTGTGTGGGACTCTGTCTGGGATCCCGATCCTGCGCGTGCTTCTCCGCTGGATGGCTCGATTCGTTCCTCCGCCAGCTCGTGGCCACCTCCCGGCCTGCGGGAACGTGCACAGCCCGTGGACAACCTCGAGGACCTCGGTGAGGACGATGACTCGTCGGGTGCGCTCCCCGAGCGAGCTCCACGCACGCCGTCGTTTGTCTGTGAGGTGCCGCTTCGGGTCAGCCCGCAGCAGGAACGGGTGCTGCTCGCGCGGTTGGAGGCCGCCCGAGCCCTCTATAATGCCTGCCTGGGAGAAGCGCTGCGCCGCTATCGGCTGGTGCGCGAGTCTCGGGCCTATCAGCACGCTCGCCACCTTCCTCGCCACACCCCGGAGCGGACGGAGGCTTTCCGAGCAGCCCGGATCGCCTATGCCTGGACGGATGCGGCCCTGCAAGCCTATGCCAAAGACTGCCGTCACCAGTCCCACTGGATCGAGCTCCATCTGGATGCTCCGGTCACCCAGAAGCTCGCCAGCCGGGCATTCCAGGCCGTCCAACGCCTGGCATTTGGCAAGGCCAAGCGGGTGCGGTTCAAAGGCAAGCAGCAGCTCGACACGCTTGAAGGCAAGAGCAACGAGACAGGACTGGTGTGGCGGAGCGATCGGCTGGTCTGGCGAGGAGTGACGCTGCTCGCTCGCCTACCGAAGGAGGTCGAACATCGAGATCCAGTCTTGGCGCATGGGCTGGCGTCCCGGGTCAAGTATGTCCGGTTGGTGCGGCGCAAGATCGGGGGCGAGAATCGGTTCTGTGCCCAGCTCATCTGTGAAGGGGTGCCCTACCAGAAACCTGAGCATACCCTGGGCGAAGGCATCGTGGGGCTGGACCTGGGACCCTCCACCCTGGCCGTGACCACTCCCACCGATGCGCAATTGCAGCGCTTCTGTGCCGAGCTAGCGCAGAGCGAGCGTGCTGTGCGGCGACAGGAACGGCATCTGGATCGGCAGCGTCGAGCCAATAATCCGGACAACTATCTGCCCGATGGACGCGTCAAACGCGGGACCAAAGGGCGGAAGCACTGGCGGGTGTCTCAGCGAGAGCGGAGGACCCAAGCGCATCTTTCTGATCGACAGCGGCGTCTGAAGGCGCAGCGCAAGAGCCTGCATGGGAAGCTGGCCCATACGCTGATACGCCAGGGCAACACCTTCCTGCTCGAGAAAGTCTCCTATTCGGCGTGGCAACGCCGGTTTGGCCGCTCGGTGCAGCGACACGCACCCGGCACGTTTGTCTCGATCCTGACCCGTCTGGCTGCAAGCGCTGGCGGCAGGGTCGTGAACGTGCCGACGCGTCAGACCAAGCTCTCCCAGACCTGCCAGTGTGGCCAGGTCAAGAAGAAGCGGCTCTCCGAACGTACCCATCACTGTGAGCGGTGCGGCGTGCAGATGCAGCGCGACCTCTACTCGGCATATTTGATTCGGTTTGTGGATCTCAAGACTCACCTGCTCCACGCAGACCAGGCGCAAGCGGCCTGGCCAGGTTGGGAACCCATCCGAGCCGCGCGGCGTGGCAGCAGGCCCATCCCACAACCCAACCGGCGAGTGGAGGTGGCAGACGCCCCTCCTCCGTATGGCGGCGGAAGGCCGCTCGTGCGGAAGCCGCCGGTCGCCCGCGACAGGGGTGCCAGCCAAGCCCAAGAGTCCGGATGTGTAGCGTTTCGCCCGTGAGAGCCGGACAGCGG
>JBKQTH010000095.1:0-14945 GCA_052143275.1 Ktedonobacterales bacterium
CCGCAAGCGGCACCGGCTGGTAAGTGAGTGCCGCTTGCGGCGTGCTCAAGCCAGCGCTTCAGATTAGCAAGCATTCGCTAATCTAGTAGAGGACAATTGGTGCACCATCCGGGACCCAGTCGTAGACCCACTCCATGACGTCCTCGGGAAAGTTGACGCAGCCATGAGAGCCGCCATCGAAGGCCAACGGATCCCAGTGCGGCAGATTCGAGCCCGGGCCGAACTTGTACCGCCACCAGGCGTCGTGTAGAAAGTATCCGCCCGCTGCATAGCGGATGCCCCAGTTGACGGGCGTCGGCGCGTACCAGAGCGCCGAACCCTGAGGATCGCCCGACTTAAAGAGGATATGGTACTCATGGTCGATAGCGTAATGCACCCCTGGAGGCGAAGGCGCCTCTGGGCGACCGGTGGTAACGTACGACCAGAAGACCAGTTGACCGTTCTCGTAGAAACGCGCTGTCTGCTCCCGTAAAGAGATTATCACCACCTTGCCCGATATGATGCCGTACTCCTGCATGAGACTGAGGTCGGTAGCATGTGGCTCCCAAGGAGGTGTCGGATCGTTTAAGTTATCCACCAGCGCCCGCAAGTTGCTCAGCATGATGTAGGTTTCATCGTCGGCGTTCTGATACTGCGCTACAGTGACCGCGGCATAGGTGTCACCAAGCGGACTGCCATAATCGCCCGGGTTGCCGATACCCACCTGCGGGTTGGCATACTCATAGGCTTCCAGCGGGTTGCGGGTCTGGACAATATTAATAAGGGTCCGCAGCTGATTGAGATCGTAGAAGGCTTGCCCACGTACCAGCGGCAGTGTCATAGCATTAGTCTGGCTGTCAACAACCTGTGAGAAGGTCAGGTAATCTGCCAGCGTCTTGGCACTGGCCAGCGTCTGGGCGTCAGCGCTGTACTCCTGCTCGAAGGTGTTGGCAGCGGAGTTCTGGCCGTACTGGCGAAGCAGATTGATACGTGCCTGAAACTCATCCAGCAGAGCTCCGCCGACATAAGGCAAGCTTTCGGTCTGGTCAGCCATCAACTGGTTAATCTGGCCGTCGATGACCGCATCCAGCACCTGGTAACGCGCCGACGGTGCGGCACCGGCAAAGACCTGGATATCGCCCTGATATTCGATCTCCGCCAGCTGGGAGTTGATGCCCGCATTGTGGACCGCCTGCAGCACGGACTCAAAGACCTGCAGCTTCTGATAGGCTGGCCAGAGCGCATTGAGGGCGACGGTCTGCGCCTGAACTGTGGCATCGATGCTGGCAAACTCACCGGCGGTCTTGGCGGACGCGAAGTCCTTCGTAGCCTCATCGAACCGTGCCTGGTACGCGTTTATCTGGCTGAACCCCTGCCCGCGTCGCTCGCTTAGGATCTCACTCAGCGCCTGTATATCCTGGCCGGTCTGTTGTTGTAGCACCTGTGGTGCGGTCTGCTCGACACCGATGAGTTGAGTATAGAGCAGGTTGTAGTTGGAGGCGGCATCCTGGTAATTATAGTTGAACCCACCAGCGCCAGCGGAGACTTTCTGCTCCTGCGTCTCGATGGGGTTGAGGAGCGAGTCCGGTATGCCCAGGTCATTGTGCGCATAGGCAAGCTCGTGATCCAGCCTGGCTTTACTTCGCTGAGCGGCCGTCTGATCGCTGCTCGATCCGCAGGAAGCTAGTAGCATGGTCGACAGTACCAGGGCCGTTGCCAGCGAAAAAAGAATAGGCAGGCGACGATTTCTCGGCTGTGCCTTCGCATCCTCCCCAAGTTCGCCACCAGTGCTACCCCAACTGGTCCACATAATTTGGCTCTACCTGCCTTCCAAAACGCCGGCCCGACGCATTGATCCCTAACCTACCACCGGGCGAATTGATGTCCCACTAACTAATACACGTTCCCTTGTAGTGGCAGTAACATCAGAAACGGAAGCATAGCCAAATCAACTGCCTCCCAGCCCACCTATTCCCCCTAGACCTCCGAGCCCGCCTAGTTGTCGCAGCTGTTTCATCCGGCCACGGCCCATGCCCTTCTGCATGCCCATGACCTGCTTCATCATTTTCTGCGCATCTTTGAACTGCGCGAGCAACTGATTGACTTCCTGTGGCGTTGTGCCGCTACCACGCGCAATCCGCCGTTTGCGGCTACCGTTAATGATTTCGGGGTTGTGCCGCTCCTCACCGGTCATGGAAAGGATAATCGCTTCCGCCGTCTTGAGTTCTTTACCATCCTCCAGTGCGGCCTTCATTTGCGGATCTTTCAGCGCCTTGCCCATCCCCGGAATCATCTCCAGCAGCTGCGACATCGAGCCCATTTTGCGAACCTGGCGCATTTGCTGCAGGAAGTCTTCCAGATCAAAGGACGCATTGGCCATCTTCTTCTGCAGCTGTATTGCCTGTTTCTCATCTATCTGTTCGCGCGCGCGTTCGATCAGGGTCATCACATCGCCCATGCCCAGGATACGTGTTGCCAGCCGATCTGGATAGAAAGCCTCCAGAGCGTCGGTCTTCTCGCCGGTACCCATAAACTTGATGGGTACACCGGTCACCTGCCGGACTGAGAGGGCCGCACCACCACGAGCGTCGCCGTCCATCTTGGAGAGAATAAGGCCGGTCAAGCCTACCTTCTGGTTGAACTCCTCCGCCACGCGCACCGCATCCTGACCGGTCATCGCGTCCACAACCAGCAGCACCTCCTGCGGCTGTATACGCTGGCGTATGGTTGCTACTTCCTGCATCAACGCGTCGTCAATGTGCAGGCGTCCGGCGGTGTCAATAATCAGCACTGTCAGCGCCTGCTCGCGCGCCCACTTTACGGCCCGTTGAGAGATGTCCACAGGCTTGTTGCCTGGTGGCTCAGCATATACCGGAATGTCCAGCTGGCGCCCCAGTTGTTGAAGCTGTTGCACAGCTGCTGGTCGCTGCATATCGGCGGCTACCATCCCTACCTTCTGCCCATTCTTGCGGAAATAAGCAGCTAGCTTGGCGGCATGGGTAGTCTTACCTGAACCCTGAAGGCCAACCATCATGAGGATTGTGGGCGGCGAACCGGCAAACTCTATCTTCGATGCTTCCGGAGAATCTCCACCCAGCATTTCCACCAGTTCATCATGCACAATCCCAATGATCTGCTGCGCCGGAGTCAGGCTCTGCAGCACCTCGGCGCCTAAAGCTCGCTCCTGCACTTTCGCGACGAATTGCTTGACTAACTTGAAATTGACATCAGCTTCGAGCAGCGCTTGCCGCACTTCGCGCATGGCATCGTCAAGATCTTTCTCGGAAATCTTGCCCTTGCCGCGCAAGCGGTCGAAGATGCCGTCGAGACGCTGTGTAAGACTTTCAAACATATGAGACACCCCACTCTAAGAGCAGATGAGACAGCAAGGATAACGATACAGTATATCACCCCACAGCAAGCAGGCAATCATATGCAGTCTTCTGCATTCTTGGGAGACTGTTCTGGTCCAGGCACAACGTAGACCAAAAGAAGGCTAGCCGGCGAAGATCGTGCCGGATACTTGCCGTCTACTGCGAGAATTTTGCAAGTTATTTACGATACACGCAAGACAGCATGCGAAAAACACGAGATACTACTTCATAGGAACAAGAAGGTAAATAATCCCCTACCTTAGGGTGTACTACTCGGCGCCACGCGAACATTTCAACTGGATCGTCTATTTCCGTAATAAGGAGTTAGGGATACGTATGAAAAAGGTCTGGCACTCGATATCGCGGCTTAGCAGCACACATGGGCTCGTCGCCGCCTCTACCTGTGTTCTACTCGGCCTGCTACTTACGGGCTGCGGCAGCAGCGCCAGCGCCAGCGCCAGCCAGGCGAAAGCGGCCACGGCAACTCCCACCTGCCCGCCCATAGTCCCTACGAAATCAATCGCCGGCACGGTACACAGCATATCCGGCGCCTCGTTTACGGTGGCAACCTCCTCCGGTACAACGGAGACGGTAAATCTTGGTTCCACCACCCGTTTTACCAAGCAGGTAGCAGGCACGACCGCAAATCTCACCGCTGGAGAGCCGATAGCCGTTACCACCGATAGTAGTGGTGTCATCGCCCTGCGGGTTATAGTTACCGGTACTTCCACCGGGTCGGGCAGTGGCTTTGGTGGATTTGGTGGCAGGTCCGGCACGCCGGTCGCCCGCAGCGGCACGCCCGGCGCGCGCAGCGGTAACTCAAGCTGCTTCCGTAGAGAGGCCACCGCCGCAGCCGGCTCCGGCTTCTTCGGAGGGGGATCGGGCTCGTTTTCGGGCATCAGAGGCACTCTGACGACGGTCACCGACACGCAGCTGGTACTGAGCGATACACAGGGACAGAGTTATACTCTCGCTGTCACACCCTCCACCGTGATAATCTCGCTCTCCAGCACAAAAGCCAGCGACCTGGCGGTGGGCGACTCGGTCACAGCGGACGGAATCAGCACTTCGGACGGCATTACCGCACGTACCGTCATTATTGAAGCGGCTTCAACATCCAGCTCGTAGTAGCCTGTCAATGCTTCTCGAGGTAATCGAGGATCTTCTGGCCATGCCCTTCCGGCTTAACTTTCTCCCAAACGTGGCCAATCTTGCCGTCGGGCCGGATATAGAAGGTGGTACGGGCGGTAGACATGTAGCTGCGCCCGTACATACTCTTTTGCACCCACACACCGTATTGTTCCGCAACCTTGCCCTCTTCATCCGAGAGCAAGGTGAACGGCAATCCGTATTTGGCGGCAAACTTTTGATGTGACTTTACGCTGTCTCGGCTGATCCCCAGCACCACTGCCCCCT
This sequence comes from Ktedonobacterales bacterium, assembly GCA_052143275.1. Lineage (GTDB taxonomy): Bacteria > Chloroflexota > Ktedonobacteria > Ktedonobacterales > JADMIN01 > JAJPKE01. Next base: position 4,770 of record JBKQTH010000095.1, read on the forward strand.
GCTCCTGGAGTTCGTGCCAGGCATCACGAAAGCTGCAGGCCTCGGCTGTGCAGCCAGGAGTATCATCTTTGGGATAAAAGTAGAGAACTACTTGCCGTCCCAGAAGATCGTGGAGATGAATCACTTCTCCAGTGGTGCTTGGCAAGCTAAAATCTGGAGCGGTCTCACCCGCCTCCGGGATCCTCTGACTGTTCGCATCCGGCTCTGCCATCGACGTGCCTTTCTTCCACAGGAGAAACTCGAGGTAGCCACTAGTCACTAATGGACGGTAAAGAGGCTGCTAGCGCTGCCGCCTAGGTGATTCAGCAGAACACCGAACGCAACCGTGAGGGCAATGATCCCGATTACCGCTAGCGCCATGACTGCATTAACCGAGCCCGGCATAGCAAGACGGTCGCGTTTGGCCGGCTCTACCGCGAACATGCGCCAAAGAATATTGACATAGTAGACGATGGCGATCGCGCTATTCAAGAGTCCCAACACTACCAGCCACGTCAGCCCGGAGCCCTCCTGCCAGGCGGCGAAGAAAATAAACAGCTTGCTCAAAAAGCCAGCTTGTGGTGGGATGCCAGCCAGTGACAGTAGGCAGAGCCCGAGACCGGCCGCGATCCATGGGCTGCGGCGACCTAGGCCGTCGAAATCGCGTATCATTTCTTTTCCGGTAGCGTCGGCCATCCCGATAATACCAGCGAAGGTGCCGATGTTGGTAACGACATACACCGCCAGGAAGGTGAGTAGTCCCAGCATGCCCGCCGGAGTATTGTGTATCATTACCGCTGCCAGGCCGACCAGTAGATAACCAGCCTGCCCAATGCTGCTATAGGCCATCATACGCTTGATATTGGTCTGCAGCACAGCGACAACATTTCCGAGAGTCATAGTGACCGCCGCAACAATCGCCACCATCACCCAGAGCTCGTTGCCGCTGACAGCTGCGACTCCGCCGAAAACAAAAATGCGTAGCAGTGCCGCGAAGCCAGCTGCCTTGGAGCCAAGTGAGAAGAACAATGTAGCCGGAGTCGGCGCGCCCTCATAGATGTCCGGCGCCCACATATGGAAAGGCACCGCCGAGATCTTGAAGCCAAAGCCTACAAAGATAAATATCGCTCCGGCCAGCAGCAATAGATTACCGCTCAGGATACCGTTCTTGGGATTGGTAATCGCCGACATGATCGCCGCAAGATCGGTGGTGCCGGTGACGCCATAGAGCAGCGCCATGCCGTAGAGCAGGATAGCCGACGACATCGCACCCAGCAAAACGTACTTTACCGCGGCCTCGGCAGAGCGCGCGTCGGTGCGCGAGAGACCCGCCAGAATATAGAGGGGAATACTGGTCAATTCAAACGATATGTAGATCGAGATGAGTTCTCCGGTGCTACCCATCAGCATCATGCCGGCAAGTGAGAAAAGGATGATACTATAGTACTCGCCTGGAGAGGCACGCAGGCGCTTTTCGATGTACCCTAGCGACAGCAGCATCACCCCAAAGCCGACCACCAGAAAGAGGAAATCAAAGAAGAGACCATACTGGTCAACTATCAACATGCCAAAGAAGCCGCTAGTTGGCCGGTTGCTCGCGAAGAGGCTGGTTGCCAGCGACAGAGTGAAAAATGCCGGCACCGCCAGTCCTACAATGGCAACCGTCGTCACCAATCTTCGCTGCTTGGAGACCAGATCCAGTCCCAGCACCAGAAAGCCAAGCAGTACCATGCTCAACTGTGGCGAGAGTAGCCAGATCTGCTCGATATTGATTTGTGAAACCAACTTTGCCCTACCTCTCGCCTAGCGGAATGTGAGTGTCTGCATGGCGCCGATGATTTGGCTCACACTTGGCGTAATTACATCTACCAGCAGCTTGGGATAGACACCAACAAAGAAGATCACTACCGCCAAAGTGGCCAGCGGCAGAAACCCCGAGACCGAGTTGATGTCCGTCAACCAGTTCCATCGTATATTGAGCGGACCATAGAAGGCGCGCCGAAGCATCCAGAGCAGGTACCCAGCCGTGAGCACCACCCCAAAGACGCACAGGATAGTAGGCACCGGCAACGTCGCAAACGAGCCGGTAAAGATCAGAAATTCGGCCACGAAGCCTGCCAGTAACGGCAGACCAAGCGAGGCAAAACAGGCAATCGAGTTGAGCGTGATCTCTCTCGGCATGCGGGCCGCGATACCACCAAAGATATCAATTTCGCGGGTGTGAGCTTTGTCGTAGAGTACACCGACCGCAAAGAAGAGCATACCGGTGATCGCTCCATGAGTAAACATCTGGAGCGTCGCCCCGGTCAGCGCCGCCTGCCTGAAGTTCACCAGGTTCGCGGGTGTTCCTGGAGTCGAGGATATGGCGGCGGCGGCGGCCACTCCAAGCAGCACATAACCCATGTGGCTGACGCTGGAGTAGGCGATCATCTTCTTCATATCCTTCTGAACCATCGAAGCGCCTGCGCCCCAAAGCACATTAATGGCCGCAAAGATGCCCAACGCCGGGGCGAACTCGGTAGCGCCATGTGGCACGAACCCCAGGCAGATACGGATCAGCCCGTAGGCGCCCATCTTGAGTAACACACCCGCCAAGAGCACACTGACAGCGGTTGGAGCCTCGGTGTGGGCGTCAGGAAGCCAGGTATGCAACGGCCACATGGGAATCTTGACCGCGAAACCGGCAAACAGCAGCAAGAAGAGCACCAGCGGCAAGGAGACTGTGGCGCCCAGGATCGGCAGGTTTCCACTGACCTGTGAAGCCACGCTGGCGTAATGCTGATAGGTCGCATTTTGCGCTCCAGTTTGCACGTAGATCATGAAGATGCCAGCCAGCGTGATCGACGAGCCGACCAGAGTATAAATCAAGAACTTCCAGGCGGCATATTCGCGTCTCTGGCCACCCCAGATGCCGATCAACAGGAACATCGGGATCAATTCGACCTCCCAGAACAGGATGAAGAGGAAGAGGTCGAAGGAGGCAAAGACCCCCATAACGCCGGTTTCCAGGAAGAGTATCATGGCCAGATAAAACTTGGGGCGTTTATCCACATGCCAGGAGCCGACCACCGCCAGGAACGTCAAGAGACCATTGAGTATGATCATCGGCATACTCAGGCCGTCGGTGCCCAGCGCATAGTTGACATGAAAATGGAATGAGCCGATATACGTATTTATCCATGGCTGGCTGATGAACCAGGCCGGGTGCAGCACGTCACCAAAGCCCTGGCCATTTACCACCAGCCCAAGGTAGAGCCATAAACTCAGCGCAAAGACCAGGAAGGTACCAATGGCGGCAACCGGCTTCACCGCGCCCGCCCAATGGTTCGGCCAGAGCAGCACTATCAGCGCAAAGACTGCAGGTAGGAAGACAATGAGTGTCAACAGCATCGTGAGTTTCCTCTCCTTCGCTACTTGCCGATGATGCCGGTGGCAAAGAAGACGATAAGAAGGATTATCATCGCACCACCAAATATTGCCGCGCCATAATTCTGGAGCTTGCCCGTCTCGGTGCGTCGCGTAATGCTTCCCGTGCTACGAACTGCGTTCGCCGATCCATTGACGATGCCATCGATAATGTACTGGTCAAAGAGCGCCGCCAGGTTGGCGAGCCCAAGAACGATGTACTTGATGATGAGCCCATAGAGCTCATCCAAGTAGTACTTGTTATAGAGCACACGATGGACGGCGGCACCCACCGGGTTACGGGTAAAGGCGTTGGCCGGGACAACTGCCACGCCATACATCAGCCACGCGAGGCCGAGTCCCAGGACGCCGGCGCCTACGCTGTACAACGTCAGCAGGTCCAAACCCGGTGTAACCGAGAAGTTAACATTTTGGCCACCGTTAAGGAACCAGGCGAAACCGTGATTAAACCCGGTGAACCCCAAGAGACCGATGACGATAGTGGCGAGCGCCAGAATGACCAGCGGTATAGTCATCGCCGGAGGCGACTCATGGGGGTGAGCGTCACCTCGATACTGATCAGGCCCACCCCAGAAGCCGGCAAATGCGCCACCTTTGCCGCCGAAGGTGAGGAAAAACAGGCGGAACATATAGAATGCGGTCAGGAACGAGGTAAAGAGCACCTCTCCGTAGAGCAGATAGTCGCCCCTCGCCCAGGCGGTCGCGATGATAGGATCTTTGCTCCAGAATCCAGAGAATGGTGGAAGACCGGAGATTGACAGCGTCGCCACCAGAAGGCAGCCGGCCGTGATAGGCATGAAGCGCGCCAGCCCACCCATCTTCCGCATGTCCTGCTCCCCGTGCGCGCTGTGCACCGATGCCAGCGCGTGTATCACGCAACCGGCTCCCAGGAAGAGTAGTGCCTTAAAGAAGGCATGGGTGAAGAGATGGTACATGCCGATCGCATTAGTCTGGCCAACGGCGAGACCGGTGAACATGTAGCCAAGCTGGCTGATGGTTGAGTAAGCAAGCACACCTTTGATATCATAGCGTGTCACAGCTATGGTCGCCGCAAAGAGCGCAGTGAAGGCTCCAATATACCCCACTACCTCCAGTGCCGCCGGTCCAGCGGCCTGTGCATAGATCGGAAAGAGCCGGGCTACCAGATATACGCCCGCTGCCACCATGGTGGCAGCGTGAATAAGGGCGCTCACCGGCGTTGGGCCAGCCATGGCATCCGGCAGCCAGACGTGTAGCGGGAACTGCGCCGACTTCCCGATGGCTCCGCAGAAGACCAGGATCATCGCCACCGTGATGGCGGTCTTGTCCGCGTGCAGGGTGGCAGTGTTCAACTGAACAAAGTTGAGTGTGCCGGTCTGGAAAAACAGAATGAGGATCCCAATCATAAAGCCAAAGTCGCCCAAGCGGGTCGTCACAAAGGCTTTCAGCTGAGCCGGCGGCGGATACGGCACTTCCGAGCCGGGAGGCGGCGGAGAGTCGGAGAACCAGAAGCCGATCAGCAGGTAGGAGGAGAGTCCTACCAACTCCCAACCTATGTACAGCACCAGGAAATTGGCTCCGAGTACCAAAATCAACATCGAAATGGTGAAGAGCGCCAGCTCGATGAAGAAGCGAGCATAGCCGGCGTCACCGGCCAGGTATCCAGTGGAATAGATATGAACCAGCAGTGAAACGCTGGTAACCACGATCAACATGATCACCGTCAGAGAATCGACCCGGAAATCTATAGCATACGTGAGAGTGCCAAACTTAAACCAGTCATACAGATGTATAAAGCGACCGGCCTGTAGTAGTGTAGTACCGCCCGGTCCAACCACAGGGTTCTGGAGGAACTCAATGAGCAGACCAATAGTGAAAGCAAAAGCGCCCAGCAGCGCAACGATGCCGATCCAGCCGCAAATCCTGGCCCAGAGTGGGGTGGTGCCGCCATGACCGGCATGGTTTGTATGATGGCCGGTATCTCCGCCGGCATCTGACGAAGAATCTTCACCGGCTACGTGCCCGCCGGCCGGCGCTGGCGTCTCCGATCTGAAGAAGCGCATCACCAGGTAAATAACGAGTTCGAGCGCTAGTGCGGCGACGACGAACGCCGGGACCAGCCAGGCATAATCTACAAGGATCATTCTCCAGCTCCGTAGCCATTTAGAAGGCGCACTCGCGCGAGTGCGCACGGAAAATGTGGAATGCGTTTCGCCCACTACCAGCGCATGAGGTCGATCTCACCAACATCGATGGTGTTGCGGCGGCGGTAAATCGCGATAATCATTGCCAGTGCGACCGCGGCCTCAGCAGCAGCCACGGTAATGATAAAGATCGCAAAGACCTGTCCAGTCAGCAGGTTGCCGTGACTTGACCGGTGAAGGAACGAAGAAGCAAATGCTATCAAAGTGATGTTGACCGCGTTGAACATGATCTCTATGCTCATCAAAATGGAGACGGCGTTGCGCTTGCTGAGAGCACCGAAGAGGCCGATGCAGAAAACGACCGCTCCTAAGACCAGGAATGCTTGCAGATTGACGTCCATTGCGGCCTACTCCTCCTCTTCACGTCCAATCAGGATCGCACCCACAATTGCCACCAGTAGAACTACCGAAGCGATTTCAAAAGGCAGCACATAGCTGTAGCTAAAGGGGCTATACAGCAGCTGGCCAAGCCGCACTACCGTGCCGCCGCTGGCGCCCGCGGCCGCCCGATGAACCGCTGAGGTGGGGCTACCCACAACCATGACGCTGTGCCCAACGGCATAGATGATGCCTCCGCCAAGTAAGATACAGATCACCGCTGCCAGCCACCATTGAGTGTTCACCGGGTTACTGTTGCGGGACATGCTGTGCTGGGTGAGCATGATGGCGAAAAGGATGAGAATCGTGACGGCGCCGGCATAGATGAGAATCTGCACAATGGCGATGAACTCGGCGTTCAGCAAGATGTAAATACCGCTGGCAGCCGCAAATACCACAATCAGCGCCAGCGCAGCATGTACAATATTGCGTTCCAGTACGACCGCGAGCGACGAGCCTACTAGAACAATGGCGATGATCCAGAATGCCACAGTACCGACATCAACGCTCATACGTGCCTTTCCTCCAAGCCATGCGAGTGGGCGACATACGTTCTACGGCGGAAAAGGTGAGGTGAGAATACATGCGGCCCTAGCGCTGTCCGCCATCGCTTATTGTAACACTCCGTGTCAATGTGGCAAGCATGGTAACCGGCTTGCAGTGGGCATTTGACCCACCATTGACGGGTAGCCTCAGCCATCATGCCATCTCACTCTAGACGATAAGACCAGCCACCTGGCATCGCACGTCACTCCCTAGTACCCACAGCCTATATTCGTCCGCTGCACGGCTAAAAGTGCTACACTGGCGCGGGATATCACTAGGCCTGGTTCATGATATCTTTGGCTTTGATTCGCGGTTATCATCAGTAAAGGAGCCTAGCATGCCAGCCACAAGCACGCTGTTTCATCTCCTGGGTGCCCTACGTCGGGCCATCGCACGCGTTATTCTCTATGGTCTGCTGTTTCTGATCATCGGCATTGCGTTGATCGAGGTCCTGGCCTATATCGTTGGACGCAGTAGTTCAGGCGCTTATACTCCGGCACTCATCACGCATATCACCGCCGCGATTACCGGCATCGTACTTGGCTATGCCGCCGTACTCACGGTGATCGCAACTGAGGCCATTCGCGCGTTCATCGATGCCATTCGCGACGTCGAGAAGGGAGTGACGTCAGACGTAGGCGGCGGAGCAAAGATCCTGGACCGTGTCGTTCAGTATATCGAGCACAAGGTCTAAGCAGTAAAAGTAGTGTCCGTAGTAACAGTAGTAAACACCAGGCACTTTGGTCGTACCCAGTAAGTGAGCAAGCGGTAAGCATGTGGTAAGCACCGGCTGGAACCCCGATGCCTTGAATGGCACTCGCCTGGGCTCCTGTATTCTGGAAGATCCCTTGAGCATAGGCAGCATGGGCGCCGTCTTTCTGGCCCGCCAGGAGCGCCCCCATCGCTATGTCGCTGTCAAGGTCATCCATAGACACCTCGCCAGCGACCCCCAGGCCTGGACCCTTTTCATGGCCCGGTTCCAGCGCGAGGCCGACGCGACAGCCGCCCTCGATCATGCCAATATCGTACCTATCTACGAATTTGGCGAGACCGGCGAGATCGCCTACCTGGTGATGCCCTATCTGCCTGATGGCTCGCTGTCTACCAGGCTCGAACGGCAGGGGCCTCTTCCGCTCGCCCAGACCATCGTCTATATCGAGCAGGTGGCGGCCGCCCTGGACTATGCTCATGCGCGGGGTATCGTTCATCGGGATGTCAAGCCTTCCAACATGCTCTTGCATCCCGACGGACGTGTACTGCTGGCTGACTTTGGCATCGCCCGGCCGCTTGATCTACCGGATCTTAGCGGAAGCGCATCTACAGTCACCGCGGTCACTGGTGGCGATACCTCCCTAACCCAGGCGGGCTCTTCCATGGGGACGCCAGAATTCATGGCTCCTGAGCAGGTGCGGGGAGGAGCGATCACCCCAGCCACTGATACCTACGCGCTGGGTATCTCTACTTTTGAGCTGCTGGGAGGGCGGACTCCTTTCGGCGGCGCGGACGTGACCACTGTGCTGAGACGGCAGCTGCTGTCGCCGCCGCCGCCGCTCCGTAGTCTGCGTTCCGATATACCAGCACGGGTCGAGGAGGTCATCTTCTGGGCGCTTGCCAAAGATCCCGCCGATCGGCCGGCAACCAGCAGCGACTTTGCCAAAGCGTTGCGCACCGCCAGTCGCAAGAACACTCTGGTAGGTGGAGCATTATGGCTAAGGCAGGCTCCGTCGGCTCCGTCCGTGCCCATGGGGCCGCGTGGACCCGTCTCACTCAATGTACCGCTCGAGATGGACGGCAGCCGGCGCTTTCCCGAACCAACCCTGCCGCTACCGGAGCCGGCACGCTCCAGGTTGTGGACCGGCGAGTCAGAAGCGGCGCTTCCTCCGCTAAATTCGGACGACAGCACAGTTACCGCTGGTCCAGGCGGCATCAACACTGAACCGGTAGTCCGCAATACGGCCGGCGGAGCTGGCGGCGGCTACGTGCCCGGTGCACCCCAGTGGCCGGCGCCGGAGCGACGCCCAAACCGACGGATTGCCATCGCGGCGGTCACCGGACTGGTCGTGGCAATCATTGCCGTCATCGTGCTGGGAGCGCTTCTGGCGAGCACTGTACAATCACTGCTCACCAGCTCAACTGGTTCGCCGGCGGCAGTAACCGGCCAGCACACCGCGGCGACCTCGACGCCGCTGCCGACCCCAACCCCGGCGCCGCCGACCCCTACTCCAACTCCACCTAGCGGCTTGCTGGTGGTCAATCCGACCCAGATTACCCTTAGCTGCGGCACAAAGCAGACCTTGACGCTAACTGATGCGGGTTCAGATAAGGTGCGCTGGACCGCCCAGACCGGCAGCTTTTTGGTAAACCTGAGTCAGACGAGTGGATCACTGCGACCACAGCAGAGCCAGACCATTACGGTCAACCTCCGACTTGGCGGCCTCGTAGGCTCACAGGGCACCATAGTCTTCAGCGTTGACTCGGGCCAGCAGGCAGGCAATTCTGTCGAAGTAGCTTACACTACCACTAGCTGTACCGGCGGCTGAGCCCGGTGGATTCTGGCAGTGTCTATCCCGGTCCCCCCGCGTTCTTCCCGAGCACACCATTGATCTGCTCAAGGAGACGCTTGGTGTTGGCAAAGCCGTAATTCACCGCATGAACGTGCTGCTCTTTATCGAGGACTACAGTGGTGGGCACGGTGAGCACATGATAGAGCTGTGTCAGCTCAGGCGAGGAAGGCGCATCTATCCAGGTAATCTCTACGTCCTCACCACGCCAAGCACTTATCTGCTCGAGCGCCGGCCGTTGGAGAGTATGGCAGGGACGGCACGTCTCGCTGCTAAACGCCAGGATTCGCACCGGCGTCACAGGTTCCGCCAAGTGCTGCGTCACCGCAGCCGAAGGACTACTGGCCGCAAGAGCAAGACTCCGTTCGGTATCGATACGCCGGCGTACCCACCCGACTACGCCCCAGAGCGCCAGTAATGCCAGCGCTAGTATAGCTAATCGAAAGACGACTCCCGGCATACTAGACACCTCGCCAGTGAAAACCGCCGCTGTAGCGCACGCGCGGCATGAGCCCTGCTCGGCTAAGTTGATAATAGACAAAGCAGCCTGCGCAGAAACCAACTGTGAGGTTTAGAGTGGCAAGTACGAAGACTACTAGATCAAGCGCCCAACCTACGCCTGGTGTCTCTGGCAGCGCGTAAAGGAACAAAGTGGAAGCGATCAGGAAGGTCGCCCCCACTGCCTGAGCAAACCTATGAGGCGCAGGATCATCCTCGACGATACGTGGCCGCAGTACCTTGGCCGGAACCACCACAAAGCGATAGAGCAACCGGAAGGGGCCGACCATTGGCGTGATAGCACTAATCGCCAGCACTATGGCGGCTACCGCCACCAGCCAGCGAACCTGTAGCACAAAGGCCAGCGCAGTCAGTGTAACCACGCCAGCCTGGGAAAACTTGAGCAGATGAGCATCAAGGCGTGGTACGGCAGAGACAGAAGATGTGTCAGGCATTAAATAGGACCTCCAGTTGGCCGCACTAAATTTTGTTGACAATTTCAATCAACTTAATGCAGTACTTTGCTTCACAAAGTATAGCTGGATAGCCCGCCTGAGTCAAGCAATTTGTGCATGGCTGCCGGCATGAAGGCTCTATGGCGCTAT
>JBKQTH010000096.1:0-5515 GCA_052143275.1 Ktedonobacterales bacterium
GGCACTGTGGATGCCCGGCGCCCGGTGCCGTCAAGCATCTGCTCGCCTCCTAAAAATAATGTCTTTCTTTTGATCACACGCTTGGGTATCGCTTCTGCTTGGGTGGAGCAGAAGCTTTTTGTTTCCCAGTTTCTACTTGCTGTGATTGCGCGTTCCGTTCCATTGGCGAAGGCGATGGAGCGTGTATGCCCAAACTGATCAAAAGAGCTTCGTCTGCATTGTTCGGCTCAGCTCGAGCGAGATCTTCCTCACCGAAGAGGATTGCTTTTAGTTCCAGGTCAAGCTTGTCCTTTGCAAGCATTGCGTGAGCTGCGCGTTGTAAGTGGTCTTCTGTTACTGTGGCTGCTTTCTCATCCAGGGCAAGCGCAAAGGCCTCGTCCAAGATCTGCTTCAACAGCCCGATTTCAGGCGGTGAGGATGATCTTGGCACTACCGCCCCTTTCGACAATTGCCTGTGCCTCGGCGGCATCAGCGAGCGGCATGATACGCTCGACTGGGATCGTCAACTTGCCGTCGCGTACTGCCTCTGCATAGCGCAAGATCGTTGCGGAGCTGACTGGCGCGATAACGATATTGATCTGAATAGTAGGATACAGCGCAGCGTTTCGCGGGTTTTGCATTGGGAAACAACCAAATGTGCCACCTTCCTTGACCCTGGCAATGAGCTTGCTGGCGCGCTCCCCACCGACAGTGTCGGCGACGCAGTCGAGAGGACCGAGTTTCTCAATCTCTGCATCATCGTCGATGGCGATGGCCTCGCTCACTCCGGGAAGTTGTCGGGCAGCGTCCAGTCGCTTGCCACGAACGCCAGCAATGACCCGAGCACCGCTCTGCGATGCCGCGAAGACCGCTGAACGACCGACGCCACCTAAAGCCCCGGTAATGAGCACGGTTTGACCAGGTTGGACCTTGGCGCCAAGCCGTATCATCGCATCGCCCGTGACGGTGACCAGTGGAAGCGCAGCAGCGGTGGTCATCTCCAGGCCATCGGGAATCTTGACGAGGTCGGTGGCTTTGACGGTACAGAGTTCGGCGTAGGTGTGTCGAGCCACCGCCATGACGCGGTCACCAGGCTCGAAACCGGTGACGCCCTCGCCGGCCTCGACCACGGTGCCAGCAAGGTCGAGGCCGGGGATGTAGGGGAACGCTAGCGGAATGAAGTCCTTGACTGCGCCCGAGCGTACCCGCCAATCAGCAGGGTTGATGCTGGTGGCCGCGACGCGCACAAGCACCTCGCCTGTGGCGGGTTTGGGGTCTTCAACCTCTTCGTAGGTGAGTAGTGACGCGGGGCCATACTCGTGGAGGACAATGGCTTTCATGCTTTCCCTCGACTTCTTGAAAAGGAGATTTTACACTGACCTCAAATACTGCTTCACTTTTGCTCGAACAATATCGGCCATTTCTTTTGTCATGGTTCGATGTGGAGCGTGACCACTGTTGATCCAGGTGACAGGTCGATTTCCGCGCGCAGCAGTTGCTTGATTCGCTGCCGTCAACCATGAAGGCGTCCAGGTCCCAATAGTGAAGTCAACTGGGGCCATGTGGGAAAAATCTTCCTCAAGATACTGTCCCATATCAACCGTCCCAAGATAATATTGCGCCCAGTAGGCATCATTTTTCGCGATGCGTGCGCTTTGGTCAGCGTCCTCGCTAGCCACTACTGTTCCCAGCATCGTAATGGATAGGATCGTCGATGAGTCAGCAATTTTGGGAGAGAACGTGGCGATCCTGTGAAAATACTCAAAGCCAGCATTTTTGATGGGGGTATCCGCCTGTAATGCGGCCTCATGGACAACACCATTTCTGGTAATGTCGGGATGGAATTTCGCTAACGCGAGAACGGCTTGTCCTCCTGAACTCACCCCAAATGCTGAAATAGGTGTTTCAAGAGGGATTTTCTGAACAAGGGCTGCAATGTCATCGGCAAATAATTCTGGCGTAACCGGGTGTGGATGGGGATCGGGTGATCGTGATCCACCGCGCGGATCAAAGGTCAACACGGTGAACTCGTCTGCAAGCAATTCCATCATGTTCTCATACGGACCACAATCATTGCCCCCATCAGGGACAAGCACAAGGGTTGGACCGTGCCCCATCACTTCGCAGTAAAACTGCATGCCATTTGCCGATACCATCATTGTCTTTTTGTTCATCTCTTTTTCCTTTCTCTAGCACATGCGCTGAGGTATGGAACGAGTTGGAAGCCAACTGCTTTTCAGTTAGTGAAGTAGTGGCGTTCGAGATCGGGAATCAATCCCAGGTGAACCGGGTGCCATCCCAAGAGTTCCTTGGTCTGGACGCTTGATCGCGGGAGGTCACGCCCCACCAAGGCGCCGAGCCAACCAAAGTGGGCGTTGGCCTTGTCGCGGGCAATGCTGACGACCGGTAGGTGCAGGTGGCGACCGATGACCTCGGCGATGTCGCGGAATGGCACCCCCTCGTCGCCGATCCCATCCAGTTGTGACCCTGCTGGGGCGGCTTCTAGCGCCAGACGGAACAGATGCGCCGCATCCAGTCGATGGACAGCTGGCCAGCGATTGGACCCGTCGCCGATGTAGGCAGAGACACCCTTCGTGCGGGCGGTGGTGATCAGTTGGGGCACGAAGCCGTGCTTGTCAGCGTCGCCATCATGGACAGACGGGCACAGCGACACAATCACTGTCCGCACCCCACGCTGCACCTGCGCGAGCGCCGCGTTCTCCGCTGCCTCCCCGTTGAGGTGCGCCGTGATCACGAATGGATTGCCGATGCCAATTGCTACTCCCATCGTCTCGACGGCGCGCAGATTGGTGGTGGTCGCATCGGTGCCAGCGATGTCAGGGCCGTCGTGCGGAAACGCTAGGTGAATGACGCCGTCGGCAGCGGTGACGCCGCTGTGCAGGCTGTCGAGGTCGTCAAGGGTACTGTGGTGTACCTCGGCCCCCGCGGCCTGCAGTCCTGCGGCGCCTGTGTCTGAGCGGGTCAGGCCGACGACCGTATGACCGGCATCGATGAGTTCGCGGACGACGACGGACCCGATGTAGCCGGTTGCTCCTGTGACGAAGACACGCATAATCATGTTCTCCTTTTCGTGGTAAGATGAAGGGTGTACTAAAATGAGGGTTCCTCAATATATTAAATGAGGCACCATCACTTTGTCAAGAGTCACTATGCCTGAGTGAAAGAAGGTATGAAATGAGCGAGCCACCACAAACCCACCGCTCAATGCGAGTTGATGCACAGCGCAACTACACGAACCTGCTGAAAGCAGCGCGAGTTGCGGTCTCGGAGCGCGGTGCTGACATTTCCCTTGAGGACGTTGCCAGGTCCGCTGGGGTCGCCATTGGAACGCTGTACAACCACTTCCCCACGCGTCAGGATCTCCTTGAAGCAGTGTTTCTGGAGGAGACCAATGAATTGCGGGTGTACGCCGAAGAACTCGCAAGCGCCTCGAACCCTTTAGAAGCCCTGATCAGGTGGCTTCGTCTGCAGATGGATTTTGCGGCGCGCGGGCGAAGCATGGGAGCAGCTGTCATGTCGGCGAAGCATGTTCCGGGCACACGAATCTCTGCGGCGAACGTAGCCATGCACAAGGCGGGAGAAGTACTCCTGCACCGTGCCCAGGCCGCAGAGCAAATCCGAACGGATGTGAATATTATCGACGTGGTACGACTAGTCTACGGAATCGCGATGGTGAACGAACATGCGTCCGACCCTGATGGGGTCAACCGAATGCTCGATCTAATTATTGCCGGAATCAGAACATAGCCGAGTCGGGGCTGAAAGATGGTGTGTCATACGGATTTCACGTCGGTCGTTGTAGTTCGCAAGTCGGCAACGACCCTTGAATTCAGCGCTCAGGCCGCACCGATTACAACCGCCGACGCAAAGTTGATATCACACCTAACGTCAAAGAGAGCCGCGGGCCGATTTGTGCGGAATGGGGCTTCGAGGCCATGTACTCAATTGACGTTTCCGTTTGTCGCCTCTGGGCGAGAGCAGTTTCTTTAGAACAGAGAGAATACCGATGTCAGAGCACCAGAGGCACGATAGGCATTTGCCTTCGACTCCGAAAGACATCTTCGAGTCCATGATAGAGGCTGCAAATCGTCACGATCTCGAAGCGATGGTCACGTGTTTTGCGCCCGAGTATCGGGGTGAGTTGCCGTTTACCCCGGAAAGGAATTTCACCGGTCAGGCTGGTGTGCGAACAAACTGGGGCTCTTTTTTCTCCGCGATGCCAGACTTCCAAGTAGAGATTCTCCGAGAAGCAGTAGAGGGAGATACCGTATGGGCCGAGTTGTTCTTTCATGGAACACAGACTGATGGAGTACAGCGAATGATGCGAGGAGTGAACCTCATGTGCATGCAATCAGGGAAGATCGCCTGGGGGTAACTCTATCAGAATACCGTCCAGGAGTCGGGCTGAGCTGAGGCTGATCCAGAGCTTACCCGCACTTTTGCTGCTTCGAGTGTACAGGACAGGCGGTTCCTAAACATGAGCAGGATGAAGTAGCCCGCTTGTATGCCGTGTCTGGCTATTTGTTGGCGCTTTTGAGCAATTCTTCAGTGACACTCCACAACCTTTGCTCTCTCTGAAGATCTTTCGCGAATGGCTGTACTTGGACTAGCTTGTTTTTCACTACGAAATCACCGTTTTGGAGGTGCGACCACTTCGTATCCAATAAAACTGAGGCAAACATCGGTGCCGAGTTAGCAGGTTTTGATACGCCCGGCAGTCGGCCAATTCCCCGCGCCACGGCCTGGACAGCAGGCGGAGTTTCACGGCCTAGCCCCGACCCCGGCATAAAGCCCGGCTCAAAGACAATCACCTGTATGTCCTTGGCCACGTGTCGCTGTAGTTCGTGAGCGTAATACAGGATCGCCAGCTTGGAGTTGGAGTAGGCAAAGCCGCTGGCTTCCTGGCTTGGCTCGGCGTCGGCTGCTGCGGGCTGCGCAATTTTGAGCGGGTCGTCCCACTTGGACGGTGGCACGTGGAGCATCTTGCGGAAACGGTTCTCCCAGTAGGTGTTTGAGCCGACCAGTACAATCCGGCCTGGTGCAGCAATAACATCTTGCAGGCTGGCGATGAGTTGGGCGTGCGCCAGATAGTTGACGGCAAAGGTCAGTTCGTAGCCGTCAGCTGACGTCTTGCGGGTGTCGATTGACATTAAGCCAGCATTCGCGGCAATGGCGTGCAGCGGTCGGACATTGCCACTGGCCAGGAGTTTCTCAATAGTGGATGCCGCCGCACGAACTTCGTTCAGAGAAGATAAGTCACAGGGCACAGCATACGCAGCAGCACCGGCTCGACGGACAAGTTCTGTAACCTCATCAAGGTTAGTACCCACTCGGCCAACCAGCAATAAATCAGGGCACTGATCAGCAGGCCGGTTGGCTATCGAAAGCGCCAGCTCCCTGCCAAGTCCGCCGGTTGGCCCGGTGATAATGATGCTGCCGTCTGCTATGTCGTTCATACTGTTCCTTCTTTCGTTGTCTTTGCCTCCAAAAATTCGGTGATACCTTTTAAGCCCTC
>JBKQTH010000097.1:0-6560 GCA_052143275.1 Ktedonobacterales bacterium
GAAGAAACCATAAGGAAAGTAATGGGGGGCAACGTATTACGATATTTTCAAAAAGAGCTGCCAAAAAATAAGTAGGCGCGGTGATGGCGCATGCGCAGCGGGCGACGGACGAGGTGACGTCGTTGCATGCGGCCAATGCGGCGCTCACAGACAAGATAAAGGCCTTTGCTCGGCGAGTTGGCACCACACACTGTAGCGATAATGACTGGCTCCAGTGTCCGGAACTGGTGCCGTCACCTACCACCCAGGCAAGTAGCCATGGAACAATCAGGCAAAGAGGATGCTTCTCTTGATGCCTGATCCACGCCGTCTGTACTGTAAAACAATAGCCTATCCGACGTAATTCAACTCCTTTTGGACAGTTGAGATAAAGTCAGCTCCAGTTTCCCTCACAAGCACTTCGTCCTCGAGCCCAATATAGCCGCGCTCGGTGGGCATACCGAGCTCCAACGTGTAGACGGATCCAGGCTGTATAGGACGCTCTGGCCCATCACCGTAGCGCGGCCAACGCGGCCCCAACAGTGGTCCACCATCATGGCAGGCAAGTCCAACGCTATGGCCCAGCGCATGCTTGTATTCAGGGTAACCTAGACCCACCAGGTACTCCCGAGCCGCCGCATCTACCTGCCAGCCGGACACACCGGCATGCAGCTGTCGCCGGCCGGTCTCGATTGCCTCCACACAGGCCCCGAAAGCCTGTTGCACGGCGTCTGGAGGCTCGGGCTCGGCGGCGCTGCGGAGATACCACATACGCTGCAAATCTGCCCGGTAACCTTCATAAGCGACACCAAAGTCAAGATGGACCAAGTCGCCTTCACGCATAACAATATCTGTGGGCGCGGCATGTCCAGCCTCTGAGAGTGGCCCAGCATTGACTGCCGGGCAGTGTTCCGCTTCCCACGATAGAATCAGTCCTCGGATTCGCACCTGCTCGTGCAGTAGGCCGGCTACCTCAATCTCGGTTCGACCGGGACGGAGAAATGCCGTGACCTCCCGAAAGAGCTCCTCGGTAATCTCGATGGCTCTTCGCATCCGCTCCAACTCGGTGGGCGTCTTGCGACTTCGAAGCGCTCCTACGACTGACCCTGCTGAGATGAGCCTGTCCAGATAGGGGCCATGCTGTAGAGCTTCCGTGAGCTGCAGGTACATGCCGTGAGTAAGACCATCGGCAGCCACATCACCTGAGTAATTAATGGCTATCTGGCCTGGGTCCAGCTCGGCCAGCGTCCGGGTGAGGGCGGGAGCAAAATCTTCGTCATAGGTGACGATAGTTGGATAGAGGCCGGCCTGGCGCACAAGCCTCCCCTCCGGTCCACCAACGATGGCAATACGCTTGCCGTCTCGGGTGACGAGAAAGGCGCTTTGCCAGGTAACATCGTGCCCAACCGTAAGCTTCATGGCCGGGTCCGGTGTCTCCGAGGTCTCCCGAGCGAACGTCAGCCAGCAATCAATCCCTTGCTCATTCAGGATGTCGACCGCCTGGCCGAGCTTTTCCTGCTGAATACGGGTATCCATGGAATGTCTCTCCTTCGCGGCAATGGCCTACATCTTCGCCGGAATATCTCTGACACCAGCGCTGAGAGGGGCGCGCAGCGAGCTTCAGCTGTCTACCTGTGCCATTGCTGGCGATCCACTCGTTCTGGGTTGAACTCTCTGCTCAGCAAAATTCACCAGCACGGACCTACCCAGGACGCCAGGAAGGAGAAAGCGCAGCAGACGGCAGCCTCTGCTGATGCACCAGAATGCACTCCGCTGCCTCCAGGTCCACTTGAGGCCATACCCCGCGCGAATAGCCGGAGGAAGTTGACCACCGGCGATGACCCGCACCACGCCCCAGATCAGCTGGCGTGGCCAGGGTAGCGGAGGATAGAGGATTGTGCGGGCAATGCGCCGCGCCTCCTCTCCAACGATGACTTCTTCGGTGGCTATGGCCCGATCGCAGTAGGCTTCCATGGCACGATAGCTGGAAGGCAATGTTGCCTCGGTGAGCCCAAGTCGACGCGCATAGCGACAGGATTCTTGCCAGTATTGCTCACATTCCACCTCGGCTAGCGGCCCGACGAAGTTTCGGTAGGCCGCCAACATGCCCTCGACGAAGGAGACATGCACCCAGAGTAAGGGGCTGGTATCCATCGCGCTGTAAGGCTCGCCAGCACGATACTGGCCGATGGAGTGGGTAAGAGTGCCATGAACACTCTGGTGAATCTGGTTGATGCGGCGAGCCACGGCGTTCACTTCCCGGTTGGTGCCGGTGAGCAAGACCGTCATCGCCATCACGGTCCGTTGGACTCGACCAAAGGGGTCCTCGGCGTATGCGCTGTGGTCGATTGCTCCTTGAGCGACTTTGGGGTGAGCCGCTTGCAGCAAGAAGCAGGTAGCGCCGCCGAGAATCAGCCACTGCTCCCGATGGAGCCGCCACGTCATCGAGCCGGGACCCATAAGACCGGGATCAGGCTCGGTATCGCTGATAGGCAGCTCTTCCGCAAGCTTACTGCCGCTCAACCAGCGAATAAGGCGGATAGGATTGATAGCAAACCGGATTCGACGCTGACTGATCATTCCCACCAATCCTTACAGAAACTCGGCCAGAAAGCTCCCTGGCTTTGGCCGAGAGATGAATGGCCCCCTTGACTTTCCGATTGCGCACCGGTCGGGCAGAGCCTTCAGGGAGCGACAACAGTAGTTGCCGCGATGAACTGAGAATCTCCCGCATTCATGCGGTGAGAGTGTCAAATCATGTTCAGTCTTCACTAGAGATCATACAGCCTCTCACCATGGTTCTGCTACACAATACGTGCCAGGTCTAACGTGGTCGCTCTGGCAGCACCACCCGGCGTTGACAGTCCCAAGCTCCAAACTGTACTTTAACTAGCGTGACCCGATGTGCGAGTTTTTCTCAGGCGATGAGATCGGAGAGGCGCAGCTGGGGACGACCCAGCCCGACGTTGGTGAAGATGGCCACGGTATGCATGAGCACCTTGCGCAGCAGCCGACTGCTCAAATGCCACAGATCGTAGGCCCAGACCCGCTTGATAGTAGCGCGCTCGACGAGTTGGCCGAAGATGGTGTCGATGCGGTAGCGCCACTAGGAGAGGTCACGGCTGAGCCGCGGCCAGGAGTCCTGTTTTCGACGACGGAAAGGGGCCAAGAGCTGGATGCCGCGGTGGGCGAGGTCCTCACGCAGACGGGGCGCCCAAAAATTGCGGTCACCGATGAGCAGGCCGAGGGTTCGCTCACGATCAAAGTGGACGCGGACTACACCAGCCAGAGCTGCCCACAGTGTGGATGGACGAGCCTGGACAATCGGCCTGCTCTTTGTCTGCCAGGCGTGTCACTATCGCCTGCATGCGGATCTGGTGGGGGCGCGCAATACCGCGCTGCGAACAGTACTGGTTCGGCAGGACTGGACCAGGACGGGGCAGTTGTCAGGTACCCCTGATGAAGCGAGCAATGAGACAGCAGCCGCAAGTCTGTCCAGATATGCGGAATTGCGGTGGAGCTCAACTTCAAGCTCGCCTCCTTAAGGGGGCGAGTAATTGACTACTGTGTTCACTTCTTGCAGAAGGTTGAACTGAGCGTGTACAACTCCAAGTAATTCCGGGTGTCTTATTCACAAGCGTCATCAGAGAAGAAATATCGAGATACTCTGACCGAAACGATTGTTCGCGATGCGGCCTGCAGTACAGGTATTCTGCACGCTGAGCGAGTTGCTATATCGATGGGCCAATAGTGCCGTCACGTATGAACGTACCGGTACAGCTCTCGTTCCTGACATTGCCTGAGTCATCTCCTGCCGTAGACACGAGCGCACATCCATTTGGGCTGCCAATCGCCTGTTATAAGCCACACACGTCGTGTCTGATGAGGGATGCCAATGAGTGATATTTCCTACCTACCAACACACCTTGACCTGCCGCCGTCCCTGTCACCACTGACAACGGTTGCCTCTCCGGAAGTCGTATCTGCTGTCTTCGATGCGCTCGCTGATGCGGTAGTCGTCTATGACCGAGAAGGTCGCATCGTGGGCCGTAATCCCGCCGCTGTGGCCCTGTTCGGTCTCACCCAGCCCGCTGGCCAGGCACCATTTGCCATTTCTGACTCAGAGCGTGCGCTGGGTGGCGATTTGCAGATACTAGGGGGTGAGAAGCTGCCTCCACCGGACTGGCCGTTGCTGCGAGTGCTGCGAGGTGAGACGCTGCAAGGGGCCAAGACCATGGATGTCGTCGTACACGCACTTGGTGGGAGAGAGCTTATCCTCAACGTCAGCGGTGCGCCGCTGCTCGACACCGAGGGCCAGGTGAGAGGTGCGGTCTGCGTTTATCGGGATATCATGGAACGGATGCAACTGGAGCGAAAATTCATGGCGCGCGCCGCCGAGATGGAGGGTATTTTTGCGACCCAGACCGAGGCCGTCGTCTTTGCCGATCGCACCGGCCGCATCATCCGGATGAATGAGGCACAGCGGCGGCTCTGTGCCCTTGCTGGAGTTGACCCGGAGGCGAAATACATCCAGACCTGGACACAGACGGCGGCACAGCACGACGCAGAGGGGCAGCCAATTGAGGATGAGCGCCGAGTGTTCTACCGGGCGCTCCGGGGCGAGACGGTTACCCACGAACAGGCGGTTGAGTTCTACCAACGTTCATCACAGGGACAAGAACTGGTACTCCGGATCAGCGGCGCACCTGTCTGTGATGCTGGAGGGGAGATTGTGGGGGCGGTGCTGAGCACCGAAGATGTGACACAGCAACGCCGCCTAGAGCGAGAGCTCACTGAGCGTGCGGGCCAAATCGAGGGTATCTTTGAGACCCTGACGGACGGCATTCTCCTAGTGGACGCGAGTGGGCGCATCGTCCGTATGAACGAGGCGGAACGCCAGCTGGTGGGCTACGATGCCACCCTAGACGACGCTGGCTGCCTGTATGCGGAGTTTGCGGAACGCCGGATGCCCCGTGACCTGGAAAATCGCCCTTTCTCCAAAGAGCTGTTGCCAGCCGAGCGTATCCTGCGTGGTGAGACGCTGACGGGGGCGAATGCCCCCGAGATACGGGTCCGCGCGCTGGACGGGCGCGAGCTCATCATCCGCATTAGTGGTGCACCTCTGCGCAATGCCACAGGAAACATCAGCGGCGCCGTCGTGGCGATAAGCGATGTCACTGAGCGGTACAAGATGGAAGAGCAGCGCAGTGATATCTTACGGGCAGTGGCGCATGACTTGCTAACGCCGATTACGGGTGTGCGTCTGTATCTGCAGACCCAAGCAAGGCGCCTGCGCAAAGGGCAACCACCCTTTTTGCCAGGGGAAGGGCACTTTGACGCCCTCGATACCAATCTGCTGCGCATGGAACGCCTGGTGAACGACCTGCGCGACATGGCTAGCATTGAGTCCGGCGCACTCATGCTCGAGCGGCACCTCTGCGACCTGCGCGTGGTCTGCTGCAAGGAGATTGAGACTGAGAAACTCCTGAAGCCCGGGCGTATCATACAGCTCGTCTTGCCACCGGAGCCTCTCCTGATAGAAGCGGATGAGCAGCGCATTGGGCAGGTCGTGGCGAATTTCCTCTCCAATGCGCTCAAGTATTCCCCGAGCGACCAACCAGTCACCCTCAGGCTCAGTGTTGATGGGGCAGTCGTCCATATCGAGGTAAAGGACCGGGGTCCGGGCATCCCAGCTGCGGAGCTGGACCGCGTTTGGGAACGATTCCATCGGGTGGAAGGTATCCAAGCGCATCATGGCACGAAAAGTCTTGGCCTGGGGCTCTACATTTGCCGTGCCATTGTCGAGGGATACGGCGGTCGGGTAGGCGTCAAGAGCACGGTTGGTGTCGGGTCGACCTTCTGGTGTACGCTACCGCTGGCCACTGCATCAGATGATTCGCCTACGGAGGAAATGTCTACCTCATAGTGCCCGCAGTCCCTTGTGGGGCCTTATGCCGGTACCTGGTCCTGCTGGCGCACTGTTGTATGCATTCGCGCTTCCGTCGCTCAAGGCTCGTTTACCGGCTATGACCTTTTGGCGCCTGTTGCGACCAACGTGGGTGGCCGGCGATCCCGAAGGAAATCCTGCATAGCTGTCAGCGTGGGGACGTTGTTACAAAGGCGTAGAGGAGATCGAGCATGATCTCGGCAACACCTGGTCGGGTCAATAAGCGCCTTATCAATGGTCCAGTTGTCTGGGTCGACAAGCGAGGGATCGCGTACGCCGAACAGATATAGCGCCCGTATGTTCTCAAGCGTCAGGTAAGAGTCCAAAGGTCATGACGCTGTTCTCCCTACTCAGTGACACGCTCATCCTGCCCCGGCCGGTTGAGCCGGAGGCAGGCGACGACGATGACGAAGCTTTGCTGCCCTCAAAGGCGACCGACCACCACCTGACGGGCCTGGGTGAGCCCGGTGAGCTCCGCGGCATCAAGGGTCGAGCCGACTAGCAGGTTACTGCAGGCCATGTAGATGTTCCCATAGATGATGTCGAGGGAATCTGATTTCATACGGAAGAGGTTTGGGTTATGGTAGAATCGGCACATGGGACGACGAATTCATCTCCAACCCTATTTGAGCAT
>JBKQTH010000098.1:0-8190 GCA_052143275.1 Ktedonobacterales bacterium
GGACGGGACCAGTGCACGGCAATGCGCCCGATCTGGGAGAGCACGAGATACCCGTTATCCAGCCGGGCACCGTTGCCAAACTCTTTGTAGGCGAACGAGTGGTAGCGGTGGCGTCCCTGGAAGCGTGGAAAGCCGGGCTTGTCTCCAGCCGCTACTCGCCGGAAAAAGGCCTGGTACGCTTTGTCGAGTCGAGCCAGGACATCCTGCAAGATGTGGCTATGGATGGCGGCATACTCAGCAAACTCCTCACGGATCGCCGAGAGTTCCGCTTCCTGTTGATAGCGCGAGACCGAAATGTGACACCGGTGCCAGGCCGTGATGCGTTGCTCCAAGGCGGTGTTGTAGAGCGTGCGACAGCGCCACAAGACCACCTCCAGCGCCCGTTCCTGCTCAGGCGTTGGCTTGAGTTTCTCCTTGTACGTCTGGCGCACCGTCTCCATGCTACTGCTGCTCCCGGTCTTTCACGCGCTTGAGCTCCTCGATAACCAGCCGATCAAGCACGTGCACCATGCGCTCTCCAGTAAGAGCGGCGACCAGGCGTAGGGCGCGGAGTGTCTTTTTCCATATGCGGATGGTCTGGTACTCTGGTTCTTGTGGTGTGCTCATGTAGTAATTATACGACATGATAGACAACAATGCAAGGGCGAAAGCCGAGGAGAAAGCCCGCCTATCCACTCGGGTTGAAACCTGGTGACTTGCGGCGGGCTATTCCTCTGTCAAAACGCTCTTCGAGGGCCAATCAGGACTACTGGTCGTTACCACTGGGTGACCTTGATGTCTCCACACATGAGATCTCAGCATACCAATCAGACTATCAGCAACCAGGGCTTATTAGACATACTAACCGTGCTGACAGATTTTCGCAAGAGGAGAGCAGCACGATGAATTAGGCTAACTTCCTCGAGCAGCCTACGGATTGGCTCTGTGGAGCCTACGCCTCGCCCTCCTCTTCACCGGGCGAGTCTCAAGACTAACGCGAGTAGATGGTAGACTGCAGGAGGGAAATGAGGGGCGCCCGGTAGCTTTTGCCCCGAAATGCAGGAATTGAGTCATCTTGCGTGAGTGAGCAAGAGAGCAGTTCTTCTCGCCGCCAGCCGGATCATCTCGACCCTCTCCCACATGCTCGAGGCAAAGGGAGAGGAGCGGGGCCGGCCACCGATCATTGCCGGTGTTCACAGTCCCATACTGGCATTCTGCGGGACACGCGAGGGCGGGAGCAGCGAGGCCGCCTTGGAGACGATTGCGCCGCAGGCCGACTCTGCCGCTTCAGTGGACAGAGAGACACTCGCCGGCGCCGATCACTTCTATACTGGACACGAGGCGGACGCCGCCACTCTGATCGCGCGATGGGTCAGCACCCGCCTCTAAGTACTGCAGCGACACATCGTGGAGGCATTATCGAGTCCAGTCTTGGGCCTGCAGCCACAAGATCTGCCGCCAGGTGCGCTCGTTTGGTTCTTTCGCCGTCCGGTAGCGGTGCTCGAGTTCGTCAATAGTCAGCGGCTGGAAGCCGCTCAACCTCGGTTGCCTGATGGGCGGCGGTTGGTGCTGCGCATCGCTGGCGCCTGTTGTCTCACGGTGGCTGCGCACCCTGGGAGAGCGGCCTAAATTCCTGGTTACACCGTGAGACCCTACAACGAGTAGCCTGGTAATCAATCCTCGCTTAAAGATATGCACAGGAAGCAGTAGAACGTGTCACCTCTTTCATTTCGCTTGCGCGTGCTGATACTCTCTTTCAGAGGCACGTTTGAGGCGCTGCAAGGAATCATCTACGCTGGCAGCTATTGGTTTCCTGCCAAATGTTTCGAGAAACCACCCCCACCAGCCTGGTGGGAAGATGAAGTCTCAGCCATATTGGACATGGCAGGTGGTCGCATCGATGGGAGAGCAGGCAATGTGTGGTTTCTCTTGCAGTCCAAATGGGAAAAACACGTGCAGGTCGAGCTGGTGTCTTTCGTGGTTGACCTCTTCGACCTTGAAGATGAAGTGCCAGGTGCGACCAAAGGCTTTCCCCGCGAAGTAGATGGTCTGGCCTACGGTGGCAGGACCTTCTGGCTCACTACGTTCTACCTGGACATCGGCCCACTCGGAATAGCGTTCCCATTGTACGAGGTTCTCCCAGACCACCTCGACCGGTGCTGCGACGATGGCGGTGGGACAGACGGTTAAGCCCATAGTGTATTCCTCCTCTTTTCAGGATTGAGCCAACAGGATAGCCTGCGAGCGGCGAAAACCCTTGTTGGTCCGGTAGCTGGGGACCAGATGTAGGGGGTAAATACCGAATAATTGTACAGAATCCACCATGAGAATTCTACCATGTACACCAAGCGCCTGATTATTGTTGCATTCTCCTTGCGCAGTGGAGATGTTGGCCCAACACTCTGACAGAGTATCAGCACTGGCTACTGTGCTCTGCACCGCTGCCCTAGCGACAGGCGGCTCAGCTCCTGCGTGTCGTCCTCGACCACCAGCTCGCAGTGGCACGCGTCAGCTCCGCCCGCAGACTGTTCTGCGGTACCCGACTGCCGTACCGATCTCGCGATGTATACTTTTGCTATGCCTGCTGTGATTGAGCTGCCGTAAACCTTGCTGGGGAGGTTTGGCAGCTCACCGCCAGACGGAACTCGACAGACGCTCACCGGTAACAGGACGCGAAGGGCGAGAGTGGCAGGCAAAGAAAGTAGGAGTGACGCATCATGCCAAAGGTTGCCATTCTCGCGGATATTCATGGGAATCTGCCCGCGCTCGAAGCGGTGCTGGCGGAGATCGCCGCGGAGAGTATCGAGCGCATCGTCTGCTTGGGCGACGTCGCTACGCTCGGCCCGCAGCCGCATGAGGTCATTGCCCGGCTGCGTGGGCTGGGATGTCCCGTCGTCATGGGCAATACTGACGCCAGCCTGCTTGCGCTCCAGCGTGACAAGAGTGCCACGGGCGACGTCTGGGGCAGCCAGGACTTCGACTTCGACCAGTGGTGCGCCACTCGGCTCACTGACGACGATCTGGCGTACCTGCGGACTTTTCAGCCGATGGTCAGCGTGTCGCTCGGCGATGGAGTGACGCTGCTCTGCTATCACGGCTCGCCGCGCTCGTATGATGAACGCATCACCGCCGAGACCGCCGATGATGAGCTACACGAGATGCTTGCCGAGACGCCGGCGCAGCTCTACGCCGGTGGCCATACCCATCAGCAGCTGCTGCGCCGCTACCGTGATACGCTCGTGCTCAATCCTGGCACCGTGGGATTCGCCAAGGACGCCATTCCGCCCGCTGCGCCGGTAAGCAACCCCTCCTGGGCCGAGTACGCCATTATCGCGAGCGATAGCGGCCAGCTCGATGTCTCGTTGCGCCGCGTCTGCTTCGACCTCGACGCCCTTTTTGCCGCGCTCGACGCCTCCGGCATACCCCGCATCTACTGGCGGAAGGGCGACTGGCGGCGGGTCTAAGTATGTGTACCTCAAGTCAGGAACACCCTGCCCCTAAACCGGGCGTCCACAAGCTCGCACTCGGGGTGCTGGTCACCTGCTGGTGATGGTGATCATGCTCACGGAGCTGCTGACGTCGATGTCGTAGCCCGGAGCCGTCCCATCATAGCCAGGGCTGTGTAACCGCACGTCGTTGCCCAGATTGCTCCAGGTCTGCTCGTCAAAGGTAAATGTTGAGGCCCAGCCCTTGAGATGAACCCGTGCGGCGACGCCCGCAGGACGTCGCAGACTGACTTCTGACGCTCCCCCACTGATCCGTATGGGCACCGTGCTAGAGGGCACAGGCAGCTCCAGGCGGATCATGCTCATTCCCCCCTTGACCTCAAGCCCGGCGAGATTGAGCTTCTCAAGTTCGGCGGTGATCCCCGAAGCTCCACCCTGAATGACAATCCACCACGGGATGGAGGCGTTGAGGGTGATCTCCGCTGCCTCCTGCCCGCTCCCCAGCCTCCACAACCTGCGTGGATAGCGAATGGTGATCACCCCCTCTTTGGTCTTCACCTCCGGCACAGGCCCCTCAAAGCGGGCCTGGTAGAGCTCGGCTAGTTCGCGGTCAGCGCGCACAGTCAGTTGGGAGATGCCCGCGGGGATGACCAGTCGGCCGCTCGCCAGATCTCCCAGGGGAGCGGAGTAAACTCCCTCGTCGTCCGGAGGAGCTGCTCGCAACCGGGCCAGTTCGCTCCTGGACAGCGCGTTGCAGCGCCCCAGAAACTCCCGCAGGACGGCGAGCTGCTCATCATCGTACTGCGATACCAGATCCTCCCACGCCTTCTGAAGGTTCGCCGCCATGGGGTCACTCTCACGCGGGTTGTCCGTGCCGCGTTCGAGCTGGACGATCACCCGGCGACCATCGCTGGGGTCGCGCTCCCGGCGCACCAGCCCGGCCTCCTCCAGCCGGGTGAGCATCCCGGTGATTGCTCCGGTGGTGAGCCCGGTGAGCTCGGCGAGCTGACCGGCGGTCATAGGACTGCCGGTCTCCAGGAGGTCCATGACCTGCAGATCCGTCACGGTCATCCCCATGTGAGCCGCCGCCGCCCGGAAGAAGGAGGCGCCGAGGGTATGAAACTGCCGAAGCTCCCGTCCCACCGCTGCGAGCACCTCCGCGCGTGTCTCTTGAGAATCACGAGAATCACTTGACAAGTTCAGTTCCTCCAGGTATAACAGTCTTAGTCGCTAAGATGATCATGTGGTATTCACCGAGTTGGTCACTGAGTCACCTAAATAGTTCACTTATCAGCTTAGGCAAGTTCATTGTAGCATAGGAAGGGGTTGTGTGTCATGATGATCGAAACACACGGCGTGCGTAAATCGTTTGGCAAGCAGGTGGTGCTCGACGGCATCGACCTGAACGTGGCTGAGGGGACAATCTTCGCACTGCTCGGCCCTAACGGTGCCGGCAAGACCACGATGGTCCAGATCCTCTCCACGCTTCTGCGGGCTGATGCCGGCGAGGTACGGGTAGCCGGCCACGACGTGGCCCGAGAGCCCGACGCGGTCCGAGCCGCCATCGGCGTTACCGGCCAGTTCTCGGCGGTGGACAATCTGCTCACCGGCCAAGAGAATCTGCTGTTAATGGCCGATCTGCACCACCTGGGACGACGAGCCGGCCAGCAGCGTGCCGCCAAGCTGCTTGAGCGCTTCGAGCTGGTCGATGCCGCCAAGAAGTTGCCCGTCGCCTACTCCGGCGGCATGCGGCGCCGGCTCGACCTGGCGATGACCCTGGTCGGCGACCCTCGCGTCATCTTCCTCGACGAGCCAACCACCGGCCTTGACCCACGCAGCCGTCACACCATGTGGCAAATCATCCGCGACCTTGTGGCGAGCGGCGTCACGATCTTGCTCACCACGCAGTACCTTGAAGAGGCGGACGAGCTCGCCGGCCGGATCGCGGTGCTTGACCAGGGAAAGCTGGTAGCCGAGGGAAGCCCCGACGAACTGAAACGCCGCATCCCCGGCGGCCACTTGAGCCTGCAATTCGCCGACGCGAGCGAGCTTGAAGCTGCTGCGTGTGTCTTGCGCGAGGGTGCGCGCGACGACAACGAGCTCACTCTCAAGATTCCAACTGACGGCAGCGTCTGGTCCGTGCGGGCCATCCTCGACAAGCTTGACCAGGAAGCGAAACCCGTCGACATCGTCCAGGTCACTATTCACACCCCTGACCTGGACGATGTCTTCTTCGCCCTTACAGGTCACTCCGAAACAAAGAAAGGCGATGTACAATGAGCAGCACTCGGACCTACGCCTTGCGCGACTGCGCGACAATGTTCCGGCGCGATGTCCGGCACTCACTGCGCCGCATCTCCATGACGCTCAGCGGGCTGCTGACGCCGATCGTCATGCTGGTGCTGTTCAACTACTTTTTCGGCGGTACGCTGGGCGCCGGGCTGGGTAGCGCAGCGCCCGGCGGCTCCTACATCAATTACCTCGCGCCCGCGATCATCCTCATCACTGTGGGCAGCGGATGCGCGACGACCGCGATAAACCTCTGCATGGACCTGAGCGAAGGCATCATCGCCCGCTTCCGCGCCATGTCGATTTCCCAGTCCTCGGTGTTGACCGGACAGGCCATCGGCAGCCTGATCCGAACGCTGTGCAGCGTCGGCCTCGTCACCCTGGTTGCGCTCCTCATTGGCTTCCGGCCCACCACGAGCCTGGGCTCCTGGATCGCCGCCCTCGGCCTCATCGTACTGTTTACCCTCGCGCTCACCTGGATGGGGGTGGTGTTTGGCCTGGTGGGAAAGACGCCTGCCGGAGCCAATAGCCTCTCCCTGATCTTCCAGCTCATTCTGCCGCTCACCAGTAGTGCGTTCGTCTCTACTGCCTCGATGCCGGTCGGAGTGCGCTGGTTCGCCGAATACCAGCCCTTCACGCCCGTCATCGACACCCTGCGGGGACTACTGCTTGGGACCTCCATCGGCGACAACGCGGTTCTCGCTGTCGCCTGGTGTATCGGCCTAGCCCTGGCCGGCTACCTGTGGGCGCAAGCGGTCTACAACCGCAACCCAGTACGGTAGGCAGGCGCAACGCGCCGCAACCGCTCTCTTGCAGGGGCGGTACGTCGAGCGTGGCGAGCAGGCGTTGCTGAGCATTGTCAGGCCGCTCAGCATCCCGATCATGGCCCTGCTGATAGCGATATTTCAGGACGGTGGCAGCAGACAGTGGAAGCGGCTTCTCGGGGGAGCCGCCATGTGGATAGGGAGTGCCCCAACATGACCAAGGGACTAGATGTCACGCACCTACAAGCTCGGGTTTCCGAGCTCATTTCGGACTACCGGATCCCCAGCGCTGCTATCGGTGTGCTCCGTGGCGGAGAGATCGTCGACTTCGCCGTCGGTGTCAAGAACCTGTCAACGCAGGAACCGGCGACGACCAAGACTATCTACCAGTGCGGCTCCATGACCAAGGCATGGACTGCCCTTGCCTTCATGCAACTCGTTGACGAAGGGAAAGTCGGACTGGACGTGCCGGTGAGGACCTGCCTCCCCGACTTCACGATCGCCGATCCCCAGGTCAGCGCCAACGTCACGCCCCGTCACCTCCTCAACCACACGAACGGTATCGAGGAGGACTACGGCGATCCCGGCGAAGACGACGATGTCTACGCGCGTATGGTCGAGAATATCGCCCACGCTCCGCAAGTTTTTCCTTTGGGCTACACCCATGGGTACAGTGCCGCCCTGGGCTACGCGATCCTCGCACGCATCATGGAGGTGACCTGCGGCCAGCGGTGGGACGATATTATGAAGGATCGTCTCTTCGACCCCCTGAAACTATCCGTCACGAGCAGCTGGCGTGAGCACGTGGACCAGGACCGAGCCGCGACGGGGCACGTTATCCGGTCACTTGAAGAGGGACCCACTGTTTCGCCAGTGGGGTACTTGCCGCGCGCTTTCGGCCCGGGAGGCAACGTGAACTCGACCGCTCGGGACGTGGTCACGATGGCGCACGTTTTTCTCAACGGGGGCAAAGCGCCAAACGGGGCACGAGTGGTCTCGGCCGAAATCATTCGTGAGATGATGCAGTCTCGTGTTCCCATACCCGACCCCTACCTACTCGGATCGGAGTGGGCCCTCGGTCTCACTGTGTATCATTGGCACGGTGAGACGGTCTACGCCCACGACGGCAGCACCGTGGGTCAGAGCGCTCGTCTGCGGATTCTGCCGGACTCGAACCTCGCTATCTGCATGCTGGCGAACGGTGGGCCGCGAGATAGCTTCTACAGGAAGGTGTTCAATACTATCCTAGCTGAGCTTGGAGCAGTCACGATCCCAGACCTGCCGAAACCCGATCCGACGCTTTCGCTGGACGTGTCCAAGTATGAAGGTGTTTACGAGCGGCCCGGCGCCCGGTACGAAGTAGCAGCCGAAGGCGGAAAGCTCTCCCTGACATTTGTCCGCAATCCGATGCAGGCACACATTCTCGGAAAACCAGAACGCATCACCTACGAACTGCTCCCGATCAGCGAGACGCACTTCTTGATGCCTTCGGACGATCCGCTCGAGGACACACAGACCGTTGCGATCTACGACTTCCAGAACGGAGCCGCGCAGTACCTTCACACCAACGCTCGTGTATATCCGAACCGTGTCATTCATAGTACGAGGTTCCTTTCTGTTGACGTCCAACCGACACCAGAAGCGCGTCAGTGTGGTTGGATTGTAGCTGTGTACTGAGTGGTTGGCAAGCAGAGCGAAGGCCCCTCCGGAGT
>JBKQTH010000099.1:0-7647 GCA_052143275.1 Ktedonobacterales bacterium
AACCATCGATGTTGTCACGCCATCCAGCAGGCTGATGGCTACTCGTATGAGAAAGGGGAACGCGCTTTCCTCCCGATCCCCTAAAGGGGACAGGTCTCCAGCGCGAATGTTCTATGATTCACCCGAACCAGTACCGTTCTCTCGGCACGTCAGGGATTGTGGTCTCACCCCTGGGCGTCGGGACCAATAGATGGGTGTACGGCAAGAATGATGAGTCCGTTCTTCAGGCCTTTACCGCCTCTGTAGAGGCCGGAGTCAATTTCTTCGACACTGCCGAGGTCTATGGCAGCGGAAAATCCGAGCGTCTCTTAGGCGAGTGTCTGCAGCGAGACCGGCGCGGAGTGGTGGTTGCCAGCAAATTCGCCCCCTGGCCCACACGCCTGTCGCGCCGCCAGTTCATGAATGCGTTAGATGCCAGTTTGAGCCGGCTGGGCATACCGGCAATCGACCTGTACTACATCCATTGGCCATTCACCCTGATGCGCGTGGATTCGCTGATGGACTGGATGGCTCACGCGGTGGAAGCCGGTAAAGTTCGCGCGGTGGGGGTGAGTAACTTCTCGGTTACGCAGATGCGTCAGGCCGCTGAACGGCTCGCCAAGTATCATATCCCGCTGGCTGCCAACGAAGTCCACTATAGCCTGCTACATCGACAGCCCGAGGTGAACGGCGTGCTGGATGCGTGCCGGGAACTCCAGGTGGCGCTGGTGGCTTATCGACCGCTGGAAAGCGGCCAGGTCGCCTCGAGCACCATAGAAGAGGCGTCCCCTGGTTCGACTGCGCCGGTAGCAACCACGCGGACCGAAAACGCGACATCCCCGCTACAAGAGGCTCTGCTAGGGGTAGCAGAGAGGCACGGCGCCAGTGTCGGCCAGGTCGCCTTAAACTGGCTGCTGCGCCGGGATTCCTGTGTGATTCCTATTCCCGGCACTACTAGCGCGCGCCATGCCACCGAGGACGCCACGTCGCTCTCCTGGGAACTGAGCGACGAGGAGTTTACGGCCATAGATCAGGTTTCCACTCCCCGGAAAGAGTAGCGGCAGCGGGTTGTCCAGCCGCTACTTAGCTTTCGGCTGCGCCTGATCGATGAATTGCTCGCGCAGTTCCGCTTTGACGACCTTTCCCATTGCATTGCGCGGTAGGTAATTCGTGAAGACCACCCGCTTCGGGATCTTGAACCGGGCAAGCCTACCGTCGCAATAGGCGATGATGTCTTGTTCCGTTGCCGGCACCGACTCACGCAGCACGACTACGGCAATGCCCCTCTCGCCCCAGGTGGGATCAGGCTCGGCAATGATCGCCACCTCCGCCACGGCGGGATGTCTCTCCAGCACGCTTTCGATCTCAACGGGATACACGTTCTCACCACCAGAGATAAACATATCCTTCTTGCGACCGGTGATGAAAAAGAAGCCCTCTTCGTCGCAGTGAGCGAGGTCGCCGGTATGCCACCAACCCTGGCGATAGGCCTCTTCCGTGGCTTCGGGCCGCTGCCAATACCCGGAGCAGACATGCGGGCCGGCAAGCACCAACTCGCCGACGGCGCCAGGCGCCACGTCCCGATCGTCTTCGTCTACCAGACGCGCGCGGGAATGGAAGACTGGGCGTCCAACCGATCCCGCCTTGCGCACGGCATCCTCCGGCGCCAGGCTGAAGCAATTCACGCCCACTTCGGTCAGGCCATAGCCCTGCCGGAACGTGATACCGCGCTCAGCAAACCGGTGGATGACCGGCAGGGGGCAGGATGAACCACCGGTCACGCAGAAACGTACCGCCGAGAAATCCGCCTGCGCGAAGTCGGGATGCTCCATGATCTTTTGAAAGACGGTCGGCACGGCGAACACGATAGTCGTGCGCTCCTGGGCAATGGCCTGCATCACCTGGCCCGGATCCGACGACGGCACCAGGACGACCTTGCCGCCGCAGTGGATCAGCGGTGTGGTGAGTACGTTTAGACCACCGGCGTGGAAGAACGGCGCGAAGGTGGGCGTGCTGTCGTTCTCGCGTAGGCCCCAGCTAATCTGTGTGTTGACGGCATTCCAGGTGATCATTCGGTGTGAGAGCATCGCGCCTTTGGGAACGCCGGTTGTCCCTGACGTGTAGAGTATGAGGGCAATCTCTTCGCCAGCCACGCTGTCAAAGGGCCGTATGTGATCCGCCAGCACCGAGTCGGCACCAGGATGTCCGGAGAGATCAAAGAGCTGAGACTCACCCCGCGGAGTCGCCTCCAGCGCCGCACGCGCCGCTATGGCGAACGCGGCATCGTGGAGCACCAGTCGTGGCTTACAATCGGCCAGGATACCGGCGAGTTCACGGGTCGTCAGACGCCAATTGAGTGGCACGAAGGTGGCTCCGAGCAGTGCCGTAGCAAAAAAGGCGTCCAGATATTCCGCGGAGTTCGCCGCCATGATCACGACTCTATCCTGCGTTCCTACCCCGAAGCATTCACTCAGCACCGCAGCCAGAGCGCGCACTCGGCAGTTCCACGTGCGGTAGTTGAAGTGCCGTCCAGTCGCCAGATCCGCCAGCGCCACTGCGTCGGGTGTCAGGCTGGCTCGCCTCGCCGGCCACTCGCCAATTCCAATGAACGTCATGCGTCAACCCCCCAGCGGAGCGCCACTGCACCCCAGGTAAACCCCAATCCGGCGCTGGCCATCACCACCACATCGCCAGATGTCAAACGCCCTTGTTTTATAGCCAGCTCAACACTTAGCACCTGGTCGGGTGCGCCGATATGCCCGTAATCCGCGAGATAAATAGATTGGTCGTCGCGTAGTCCAAGCGCGGCCAGAATGCTCCGGTGCATAGAGGGCTTCATATGATTGATCGCCAGATATGCAATCTCGCCAACCGTGAGGCCGCTCTGGTTGACTGCCTGGCGCACTACCGTCACAAAATTCCGCTCCGAGGTGCCGTCGAGACCCGCCCGGAGATGCTCGGGATCGGAGATGTGAAAGCTGTGGAGTCCCTGCGCCAGGGTTTCGGCGGTGGACGGTAGTCGTGTGCCGCCGGCGGGAATCGTCACATCCTCGGAGAGCGAGCCATCGGTGATAAAGGCCGCTTCGAGAATCTGGTTCGCCGGATGGCCGCGTCTCAGGACCATTGCGCTACCGCCATCGCTGAGATTGAAAAGGAAGCGCGCCGAGTGATCTCGATAGTTAATAAGATCGGCGGTACGGTGGCCGCCGCAGATAAGCACTGTGCGCAGGCGCGTATCTGACCGCATGAGATCACGGGCTACCTTGAGCGCCAGTACGTTGGTCGTGCAGAGTGCCGCCAGCTCGAAGGCCCAGGCGTTCGGCGCACCCAATAGATATTGGATACGGTTGGCGGCGGACCAGACATAGAAATCTTTGTGCATGCTGCCGGAATAGAGGATGAGATCGATCTCCTCCGCCGCCACATCGGCCTCGCGGAGCGCCTTGCTCGCGGCGCGCACCGCCATGACCGACGTCTGGTCCGCATAACTGGCACGCGGCTTCGCATGGATTCCGAGCTTGTCGCGCACGATTTCCTCTGGAATGCCCGACTGTTCCGCGACATAGGCGCTATCCTGTATAGTCTCGGGGAGATAGGTTGCCAGCGCCATGATGCCAATGGGCTCCAAGTACGGCGGTCGCTCTCGCGGTGGTTTGGCAGCCACAGCTTCCTCCTTCTGCTGGGACCTCTGAATTCCCAACTTCGTACCGGCGGCAGACCATCTCTCTCGCCTCCAGGACTACGCAGTGACAACATGACAGTCAAGTCATGTTTTGAGCATTGTGACATACTGAAGGGAGTTCGTCAATGTTCTCTTTGTATGCCTTCTGGCGCGTTGCGCCTCCTACCACCATCAGGAGTGCTATGTCCGAGCACACACGATCCGACGACGCCAGACGGAGCGCGCAGATCCAGCGAACCGCGGGCCAGCCCGTCACGGCCCGCGGCGAGGCGACACTTCGGCGCATTCTTGACGTAGCTGAGGAGGTTTTTGGCGAGCGCGGCTACTATGGCGCGAGTATCTCCGAGATCACCCGGCGAGCCAACGTCGCGCAGGGGACGTACTACCTCTATTTTCGTAGCAAGCATGAGATCTTTGTCCGGCTGATCGAAGATCTGGGTCACCAGCTGCGTGCCACCATTAGACAAGCCAGCGCCGGAGCGGAGAATCGCCTGGAAATCGAGCGGCGAGGCTTCGGGGCATTTTTTGATTTCGTGGCGGAGCACCGGCGCATTTATCGCATCGTGCAGGAGGCCGAGCGCGTCGCTCCCGATGCGGCTCACGAGTATTACCGTCGCATCAGCGAGGGCTACACACGTGGATTGCGCGAGGCGATGAACGCCGGCGAAATCGCCCAGTTAGAGCCTGAAGCCATCACCTACGCACTCATGGGCATCGGGCACTTCGTGGCGCTTCGTTGGTTGGTCTGGCCAGAATTTGGTACCGATCAGGCTCCGAATGTACCTCATGAGATCAGTGATGCAATCCTTGCCTTCATTGTACGCGGACTGGCTCCCGGCACCGGGACGACTGGCCGTCTGCCGGAGACTGCCGATGAAAGCGCCGTCCTCTAGGCAATCATCTTGAATCAGTCACTCCAGCGGTGTCTCGTGAAGTGCGATCTAGACCCGCGCAAGTAGCGGCTGGCGAAACCGCAGTAGTGGTTTTCTCGCTCCGATGAAAAAGGAGAGATAGAGGCCACGCCTAGATGGGTAATTTTATTGGTACGGGAAAGGAACAGTCAAAAATGGCCGAGAGCAGCGAAACGACCAGTCCGGCGGTCCCGGCAATGAAGCTTGAGCTGGTACCGATACCGGTCTCTGACGTTGAGCAGGCCAGGGCCTTCTATGAAAAGGCTGGCTTTTATTTCAGCTGTACCGCAACATGGTACCATTGATCTTGGAGTTGGCTTTACTGGGCCTTCTCGGCGGGACCGAGAGCGATAGGAGCAGGTGCACTAGATGAACGACAGAGAGCGATTCGATAAGTTTACCGAGCGGGCTCGCAAGGTCTTGAGCCTGGCGCAGGAAGAAGCCCATAACTTCAATCACAACTATATCGGCACCGAGCATCTGCTGCTCGGCCTGGTCCGCGTGGATGGCGGCGTCGCGACTAAGGTGCTCGGCAACCTTGGAGTCGACCTCAACAGAGTTCGCGCTGAGGTCGAGCATATCATTGGGCGCGGCGATCGCATCGTGCTGGGCGATATTGGTCTAACCCCTCGATCCAAGAAGGTGGTCGAGCTGGCAGTCGACGAAGCTCGGCGCCTCAATCACCGCTATATCGGTACCGAGCATTTGTTGCTCGGGCTGGTCCGCGAGGGCGAAGGTATTGGGGCGGGAGTCTTGGAGAGCCTGGGAGTCAACCTGGAGAAGGTGCGCACAGAGACCCTCCAGGTGCTCAACCAGAGCGGACAGGGTAGTAGTATCCCCCCGGTGCGAGTTAGCTGGGGCATGCCAGGGTTGGGCGCTGAGCGGTTGGCGCACATCCAGGCGGAGATGCAAAATACCTTCCACATAGGCGATCACGACGAGAGTGAGTCCCTGGTCGCTGCTCAGGGGAGAGCCTATTCACTGGCTCGCTCTATGAGTGAGCTGCTCGCCGAGATCGCTCGGCTACAGGAGCAGGTGCGAACGTTAGGACAATCACAGGGCTAGTCGGCCGCGACGCCAGCATTTGATCTGCCAGCCTACGAACTGGAGATGGTCTCTCCCGTGATGCGGCGGCGTCGGTGCCGCCCAGGTCGCCACCGATCCCGCATTCAAGCCAAGAAGCAGGCACTCACCGCTGGGAGAGTTGCATACGCTACCGTGCGAGAGGATCGATTCTAGCCGGTAAAGCAGTGCCTCCAGGCATACTAGCCTCATATACTTTCAGGTGAGCACCGAAAAGGGTAACCCGAAGACCACCCTCGGATGCGAAATGTGCCAGTTGCAGTGCTAAAGTGTAAGCAGTGCAACTGGCAACCATGAAGGAGAGGCCGTGTATGTCAGTGCTCGATTGGATACTTACTAGTCTTCTTGTCGTGACTTATCTCTTCCTGCTCTTTACCGTGTGTCTGATGACATTTCAGAAGGGACATATTGTCCTGGGGATCATCGGCATCTTCATACCGTTCCTGTGGCTCATTGGAGCTATTCTTCCGGCCAGGCGAGGTTCGCCGTATGCCAGGGCGGAGGCAATGCAGTACGGATCTTCGACCGGCCAGCCCACCTGACCCGTGATACATGCTCCTTAGCTTGCTATTCGGCTAAGGCAGAGTTCGCCGCGGTGACCAAAGCCTCTTGGCTCTCCGGGGCGTTAGTCATATGGTATCGTTGGGTCCTCATACATCCAGAGCGGCCAAGCGGAGGGAACCGGTGCCGGCAGTGGTCCGATCACTCGGTTTAACTTGGGTTTATGCTAGGGTGGTACCTTTATAGTGGATCCGGTGAAACCGGCGTTCCATACCATATAAAAGGAACCGAACGCTACTATGACTACGATCTTACTGGTGGACGATGATCCCAATCTTCGGGAACTGGCTCGCGTTTTGCTGACATATGAAGGGTTCGTGATCCATGAAGCCGGCGACGGGGTAGAAGCCCTCTCCGCGCTCGAGCGCCGGAAAGTCGATCTGGTCATCCTAGACATTATGATGCCCAACCTGGACGGGTGGGAAGTGTGCCGCCAGTTGCGCCGGTACTACGACTTCCCCATACTCATGCTCACCGCCAGAGGGGAAACCAGCCAGAAGCTGAAGGGATTCCAGGTGGGAACCGACGACTATCTGGTCAAGCCTTTCGAGCCACTGGAGCTGGTCGCCAGCTGCCGCGCAAGGAATTCGAGCTGTTATTCAAACTCGCGGGCGCTCCAGGGAGGACCTTCTCGCGCGACCAGCTCATCGAAGACATCTGGGGCTACGACTTTGCCGGGAACGAGCGCACCCTGGATGTGCACATCAATCGGCTACGCGAACGGTTCCCCGAAGACCGCCATTCCTTCCACATACAGACCATACGCGGTCTGGGGTACCGTCTGGAGGTGAGTGTATGAAGAAGTGGCGGCAAGTGATCGGCAGTACGGCCCTGGGAATCGGCTTTCTTCTGCTCTTCGCTGCAAGCATGACCGCCACCTTTTTCCTGACAGAGTGGCTATACCAGGCTATTGGACACACTCCTCCGCCTGTCCTGGCCCAGTTGATGAATTCGCTGCTTGGTTTAGTGCTCTACGGAGTTCTGGCCTTTAATTTCGCACGGTGGTTCGGGGTTCGGCGAGGACCCAGGCGCCGGCAAATGGGGGCGTTTGAGCCGATCTTCGCGGCCCTGGAGCAGATCGCCAAGGGCGATTTTCAAGTGAGACTGAATTCCGGCTACCGCGCCAATGTCTTCGCCGGTGAACTGGCGAAGAGTGTCAATCAAATGGCGGTGGAGCTGAACCAGATGGAGCAGGTGCGGCAGGAGTTCATCGCCGATGTCTCCCACGAAATCCAATCGCCGCTGACCTCCATTCGGGGGTTTGCCCAGGTGCTGCACGACGAACACTTGAGCGCCATCGACCGGCTGCACTATCTCACCATCATTGAGACCGAAAGCCTGCGGCTTTCCCGAATGACCGACAATATGCTGAAACTGGCTACTCTGGAGGTCGAGGACGTGCAAGGCGAGCGGAGACCCTACCGGCTGGAC
>JBKQTH010000100.1:0-10523 GCA_052143275.1 Ktedonobacterales bacterium
TTTCTTTGAGGTCGGTCGAATAGGCACGCATACCTGGGATCACTGCATAACTCATGCCTGCCGCTGCTTCTCGCAAGTTGCTCTAGGGGGCAGCCCAGGGGGCACGGTGACGCAAGCACGCCACGAGGCCGCATAGCGCGCGGACTCAATCGCATCAAGATACTGGACTTCGACTCTCCCCCATCTCCACCAAATTGAACAGTCGTTACCACCACGAGAGCCCTGAAATTCAGGGCTCTCACTTTTTTGCATGTCGCTTCGTATCGCCAGATTTCGGGTTCTCCGCTCTTTCTGGTGAAGAGAGGTCGCTTGTATCCACCTGTATCGCCCGTCAAGCGGCGGAGAGGAGCACGTGCTGTTTGAGCACCCGCAGGCTCGCCCGACCATAGAGCTGCCGCTTGATCGTCTTCAGCCGGTTGATTTGCCCTTCAACGACCCCTTGACTGAACCCATACTCGAGCGCCGCCGCAACAGCAGCGAAGTCTCGACGGATACCCTGGACGAAGCCCACGAGATCGGGCAAGTGGGTCTGCTCGGCGTTGTGGAGCCAGGGCTCCAAAGACGAGCGCTCTCGATGGCGGACCATCTGCATGAATTGCGTCAGATGCTGTTGCATCGTGAGCAGATCCGGACAGCGTTGATACAGCTCATCCAGAAGCGCTCGTTGCTCGGTGGTCAGGTCTGAAGCGCCTTTGCAACACCACCAGCGGAGACGGCGAGCGGAGACGGATCGCTGCCTTTGGGGCAACACCGTGGGCGTGAGCACGGGATGGGAGGAAGGACGCCCTTTGCGACCAGACTCGGTGCGCCACTGAGTGAGGTAGCGCCCCAGATAGTGAAAGGATCCTCCGAATCCTTGAGCGCGAATCGCTTCCCACAGCATCCGGACATTGTGCTCTCCTGCTTCCCAGCGCTCCCGCAGATAGGGGACATACCGGTCGATTTCGCGGGGGCGTTCTCGCGGAGCACTCCCAGGAACTGCATCCGCGCGTTGGTAGCGAATCACGGTTCCCCGCGCAATACCCAGCAGACGCGCAATTTCCGGCTGCGATTTGCCTTGCCGGGTGTAGTGCTGCACCTGGCGATACCGCTCCGCTCGTCGCTGCGCTCGCTCGTCTTTGGCGGACCGATCGGCAGCACACCGGCGGGCCGACCGAGGCAGAGTCGTTGACGCTGTTGCCTCATGCAGAAGGGTTGGATGACGTTGAATGAAGCGTTCGAGACACTCACCGGCATTCATAAGCAGATGAAACCGATCTGCAATTTGCCGGGCCTGGGGAGCCGCCCGATCGGCCGCCTGGGCATATTCGCCAGCGCGGTCACGACTGATCACGCACAGGTGCGGATGGGCACGAAGCCAGGTCTCGACGGTGGCGCTGCTCCGATCCTCGAGCAAATCCACCACGTGGTGGGACTCCAGATCGACGATTATCGTTCCATAGGTCTTGCCTTTGCGAAACGCAAAATCATCCATCCCAATCTTGGTGGGTTCGGCAAGAACCGGTGGCTGCTGCCTGCCCAGTTGCCGACGCAGCGTCGTGACCGACGTAGGCAGATGCAGAAGGCACGCCAACCGTTGTGCCGCTTCATGAGCGGTGGTCGCACTCAGCGCCAGCAACGTCGCCCGAAACCGCTCGGTCATGCGCGCTCGCGGCAGCAGGAAGGAAGCAAATCGTTCGGTAAAAATGCGACGCGTGCAGTCTGGCTGACGACAGAAGAATCGTCGGGTCCGAAGCTGGATACGCAGCGCGTAGTCACCAGAGGGCACATCACGAGCCGTCCGCTGATAGCTACTGTGTTGAGCCGATGAGGGCGTCAGGCACACGGGGCAGCTTGCTGACGAGCTGGTTGACGTGAGCAGGAGATACAGGGTGCCCATGCTGACAACGTAATCGGTAATCGTTACCCCAGGCGGTAACGAGAGGAGAGTATCGGCTTGCATACGCCCACTCTACCATACGCTTACCAGCCACGCTGCGTTCACCAGAAAGTGCGGAGAACCGAGATTTTGGACAGCGAAGCGGCCTGAAATAGGATAGACTACTGACCATGATGAGGAAACATTACACGCCGACTTTCAAGGCCCAGGTGGTTCGGGAACTCTTGAAAGAAGAGAAGACGCTGCCACAACTGGCTGCTGAGTACAGCGTTCACCCGACTCAACTCATCAAGTGGCGTGCGACCGCGCTTGAAGGGCTGCCCAGTCTCTTTGCACGGCAGGACAGCACGGTGACGCTCAAGACCTCCTACGAGGCTCGCTTGGCGGCACTCTACGAAGAGATCGGGCGCCTCTCGACGCAGGTGGCCTGGCTCAAAAGGAAATCTGGTCTCGACGCTTTCGAGCGCTACGCGTCGGATGCTCGTTGACCGGGAGGCGGCCGTGCTTCCGCTCACCGTGCAGGCAGATTTGCTCGGCGTCAGCCGCTCGAGTCTCTATTACCAACCGCGCCGACCCTCTCTGGAGGAAGTGGCGCTCAAGCATCGCATTGACGCTATCTACACCCAGTACCCGTTCTACGGCTCGCGCCGCATGACAGCACAACTGCGACGAGAACGGAGGGAGGTCAACCGAAAAGCAGTGCAGCGACACATGCGCGAGATGGGTATCGCCGGCATCTGCCCGGGACCCAACTTGAGCCGGCGCACGCATGGTGAGCAGGTCTATCCCTACCTGCTGCGGAATCTGCCATGTGCATATCCCAACCACGTCTGGGGTATCGAAATAGTCTGTACGCAAATGACAAAAACGAATGTGCTCGCTTGCAGGACTGGTCGGGAAAACATAGCGGATCTCGACCTGCTCGTCGGTGACCACCACCCGATCGATCAATAATTCCACCAATTGCCGCTGTTGTTCTTGGGTGGCGGTCGCTAAGCCGGTCACCACCCGCTGACAGAAATCCGCCATTCCGGTCGCGAGCTGTGCCACTTGCGCGTGTTGATGTGCCTGTGCCTGCAATTGGGCGTCAAGACTTTGCAGGGCAGTTTCGCGGTGATCGAGATCGCGCCGCCGTCGCTCGAATTCAGCCAAGGGGATAATCCCTTGCAGATACGCATCCGTTAAGCGAGTTCGTTGCTGCTCCACACTGCGCACCGCTTTGCGATAATTGTCTCGACGCGCTTGGAGGTCTTGTGGGAGCCAATGGCCTCCATGGGCACGTTCCAACGCGAGGCCGAGACTCTCGGGATGGGTCAAGACCGCACACAGATCGACCCAGACCAGGTCGTCGAGTTGCTGGGCGGGAGTGAACCGCGCCGCACAGGGAACATCGGTGCCGGTATGCATCGGCTTGCCTTTGCCTGTGCATAAATAATACGAGTACTTGCCAACCGTCCGGGCACTGCTGGCCCGTAAACACCGGCCGCAACTCACGAGGGCGCGCAACAGGTAGAAGTGGCGGGTATTGTGGCGTTGGGCAAAGGTCTGATTGTGCGCGAGCTTTTCTTGGACCTGACTGAAGAGGTCTTGGTCGATAAGGGCCGGAATCTGCGAGATCGCCACCCAGTCCTCTTGCGGGATCACGCGTCCTGAATCTTTGGGACGGCCGAGAGGGTGGGTAGAGGACCGACGAATGGTCGGCGGACGATACTGCACGCGACTCATGTAGACGGTCCCCGTATAGACGGGATTGGTGAGGATCCCGCGAATCGTGGGCAGCCCCCACCACGACTTGCCAGTTGGCGATACAATGCCGTGCTCATGGAGATAGCGGGATAAGCGATGCAGACTTTCGCCCACTTCGGCATAGCGCGAAAATAGATCCCGTACTACGGCCGCCTTGGCGGGATCCACGGTGACGCCCGTTGGGTCGCGCGGGTGATCGGGGTCGACCTGATAGCCATAGGGCGGATGGGTCCAGGGGAGCAATGCTCCTGCTTGTAATTTCATGAGCCGCCCTCGTCGCATTCGATCGGTAATCAGCGTTCGCTCATATTCTGCCACGGCGCTGCGAATCTGCAGAACCAATTGATCATGTGGATCGTGACTCATGGGCCGTTCCAGGTATTCCACCTGGCATCCGGCCCGTTCGAATTCTTCGAGCAAGACCATCTGATGGACATAATTGCGCGCCAGGCGATCCGGTGTCGTGATGAGCACGCGATCGATCTCGCGATGCCGAATGCTGTCGCGCAAGTGATCCAATCCCGGACGATTGAGGGACGCCCCACTATACCCGTCATCGCGAAAAATAGCCTCCAGGGGAAGGATCTCATCGTGGGCTCTGAGGTGTTGGGTCAACAGCTGAATTTGTTGGTCGATCGTTTGGGTCTGGACTTGGTTGGGCGTCGAGACCCGGACATAAATCGCATTGCGCATTAGTGGCCTCCTGTGGAAGAGTTGGAGTGGTCCAGCTGAGGAGGAGTTGATAGGCCCGATCCCAACGGTGCTGGCCGTCGGAATAGGGAGTCGGGGTCCGACGAAGTTGCCAACGACGAGGCATGCACTGTTCCTCCAGACTGACGGGTGTCAGCTGGAATTGTGGACTGCATGCGATGTCGTTTTCGCCACGGGCTGAATTCGACCCGGGACCAACTTAAGTGCAAGCGAGCAGGACGAGTAAAGCAGAATTTGTCATTTGCGATCAGCCCATCGATCTTACCTATATCCGTCTGCAGTCGAGTTGGATGTACCTCGTCGCCGTGCTTGATTGGTACTCGCGCTATGTAGTAAGCTGGGAAGTCGATGACACCCTGCGCTTGCCTTTTGTGCTG
Organism: Ktedonobacterales bacterium; assembly: GCA_052143275.1. Lineage (GTDB taxonomy): Bacteria > Chloroflexota > Ktedonobacteria > Ktedonobacterales > JADMIN01 > JAJPKE01. Next base: position 4,714 of record JBKQTH010000100.1, read on the forward strand.
AGCGCCGCTCGGCAGGCCCTGGCCCAGGCGCGGCCAGTCATCTGGAACAGCGACCAGGGGAGCCATTTCACCAGTCAGGAGTACCGGGAGTTGTTGCTCACGGCCGACGTGCAGATTAGTATGGACGGCAAAGGCCGAGCGCTCGACAACGTCTTCGTAGAACGGCTGTGGCGTTCGGTGAAGTATGAGGAGGTCTATCCCAACGACTATGCCAGCCCACGCGAAGCGCGAGCGGGCTCGTCACGCTACCTCGCCTTCTACAATCACGAGCGACCGCACCAGGCGCTCAATTATCAGACACCGGCCGAAGTCTATTTTCAATCCTCGGCTGGCAGGAGCGGTGAGTCCTAGCTACCTGTCACGTGAAGGAGGATGCCCATGCCCGAAGAGCGCAAACTGGTCACCATCCTGTTCGCCGATGTCACCGGATCAACGGCGCTCGGCGAGACGCTCGACCCCGAAGACGTGCGCGCCCTCATGGGTCGCTATTATCAGCATGCGCGCCGCGTCATGGCCGAGCATGGCGGCACGCTGGAGAAGTTCATCGGCGACGCGGTCATGGCCATCTTCGGGCTGCCCCAGGCTCATGGCAACGATCCTGAGCGGGCGCTGGCAGCGGCGCTGGCGCTGCGCGCTGTCCTCGCCGACGACGCGCTGCTGGCCGGGCGGCTAACGCTGCGCATCGGCGTGAACACCGGTGAGGTGGTCGCCACACGCGACGCATCGGCGGGCGATTTCCTGGTCACCGGCGACGCGGTCAATGTGGCGGCGCGCCTGCAGCAGGCGGCCACTCCCGGCGAGATCCTGGCTGGGGAACGCACCCAGGCTGCAGGGGCAGCGGCCTTCCACTTCGATGAGGCGCGCGCAATCGAGGTGAAGGGGAAGAGCCAGCCCCTGGTTGTCTTTCCCCTTCTCGGCCCGCGACCCAACCGCGTGCTGCGCCGGCCGCCGCTGGTGGGCCGTCAGCGTGAGCTGGCGCAGCTGGGGCTGCTCCGCGAGGCGGTCCTGGAGGAGCGTCATCCCCAGCTGGTGTCGATCGTCGCGCCTGCCGGGACGGGCAAGACCCGCCTGTTGGAGGAGTTCCTGGCCGGGCTCGACCTCACCCGAGGCTGGCAGGTGGCGACTGCCCGCTGCCTCCCGTATGGGCAGTCCCTCACCTCCTGGCCGCTGCGCGGCCTCCTGGATGAGTTGCTCGGCGAGCGCTTTTCACTCGAGCGGGTGGCGGAAGTGTTCACTGCAGGGGGGCACTCTGAGGCGGACGCAGCGAGACTCGCGGAGTTCCTGCTGGCCGCGCTGGGTATCGAGCCGGAAGAGCCGACCCAGCGCGAGAATATCTTCACCGCCTGGCGCCTCTTTATCGAGGCGCGAGCGCGGCAGACGCCGCTCATCGTCGTCTTCGAGGATCTACACTGGGCCAGCGAGAGTCTCCTCGATCTGGTCGAGTACGTGACCCATCCTCGAACAAGCGCCCCGCTCCTGATCCTGGTGCTCAGCCGGCCGGAGCTGCTGGACCGGCGCCCCTCCTGGGGTGGCGGGCGCCGCAGCTTCACGGCGCTGGCCCTCGGCACGCTGAGTGATGCGCAGACCCGAGAGCTCATCGACTCACTGGTGCCGGAGCGGGCCTCTCCGGCCGTGCGGGCGCGCATCGTGGAGCGCTCGAGCGGCAATCCCTTCTTCGCCATCGAGCTGGCCCAGGGGCTGGCCGAGCGCCTTGCCGAGCCTGTCGATCCGGCGAGCGTCGACGCGGGAGCGCTGCCGGATACCGTCTACGAGGCGGTGCTGGCGCGGCTGGACCAGCTTGCTGAACCTGAGCGTGAAGCGCTGCAGGTGGCGGCGGTCGCCGGTCGGACGTTTCGCCTGCCGACGCTGGTCGCTGCCCTGCCCGAGCGCGCTCCCGCCAGCATCGCCACCGCGCTGGAGGGGCTCCTCGCACGCGACCTGGTGACGGTGGCCGAGGGTGAAGACAATGCGTACACCTTCCGCCATATCCTCTTTCGCGACGTCGCCTACGGCACGCTGGCACGGGCCGAGCGTGTCCGTCTCCACGTGGCCGTGGCCCAGTGGCTGGAAGCGTACGCGGGTGACCGGCTGGATGAGTTCGTCGAGCTGCTGGCCTACCATTACCGCGAAGCGGCGACGCTGGCACGGCAGGCTGCGGTGCCGCTGGGCATGGAGGTGGACGCCGAGCGGGCCGTGTATTATCTGGTCCGCGCGGGCACCCTCGCCAGCCACGCAGGCCTGCTGGCTCCCGCGGTCGACCATCTGCGCGCCGCGATCAGCCTCGCGCCGGAGGAGGAGCATCTCCGGCTCTACGAGCAGCTTGGCGACTGCGCGATGTTGGGTGACGCGGCGGTTGAGGGATATCAGCGAGCGCTTGAGCTGTGGCGAGCGCGGGGTCAAGGGGATGCTCTGACGGGAGCGCGCTTGCTCCGTAAACTCTTGACCATCTCTCCGTGGTGGCGTGGTAGGGCCATCTTTTCGACGAGCGCGGAGGAGGTGGGGGCGCTGCAGGCGGAGGCGCTCCGGTTGGCGGAGCAGGCGGCAGACGAGGACGAGCTGTGGCGCGTGCGCATCGCCCCACTCAACCCGACGGCCAGGGAATTCAGCCGCGTAGACTGGGAGCGAGACCGGGATCTCTGCGCGGCGGCGGTGGCCTACTTTGAGCGACGCCAGGATTGGCCATCGCTGAGTACGGCGCTGGACTATTACGCGGGTTACGCAGCGTGGTTCGGCGCCTACGAGGAGGCCCGGGAGGCGCAGAAGCGGCGCCTGGCCTGGCCCCAGCTTCCAGCGTGGGATCGCGGTGACGTGCAGAACAGTATTAACTACACGTATTTCGTGCAGGGCGACTACGACGCCTGCATGGCGACGACGAAGGAAGCGCTGGCACAGGTCCGGCCTGGAGATCCGCTCCACTCGCTGGCCTTCGGTGTGAGCTGGGCCTGCTGCGCGGCCTATCTCTCTGGGCGCTGGGCCGAGCTGGAGGGATTGCAGAAGACGCTGGCGCTGAGCTGGGACGAAATGCAGGTGGCTGGCCTGCACAGTCTTAGCCTGTCGTGGGGCTACATGGCCATCCTGCTGGTGGCGCTGGCGCGGGAGGACCGCATCGCCGCCGATGCCATTGCGGCGCTGCTCGAGCGTACGTTGCCGCGGGCTCACCCGACCGCGTCAGTGGCACGTAGCATTGTCACGGCCTACCGTGCAGACGACCCAACGCGCTTCGATCTAGACGGCGTGGTCCACCCAGAGGTGGCCAATTGGGTCCTGCTCTATTTCGTCGAACATGGGCTTCCCGCTCCTGGTTCGCTGATCGAGGCGGCACGGGCGAATCGTGAGAAACGCCTGGGAAGCATTCTGACCGAAGCGCTCGCCGAGACCAGCGAAGCGTTGGCATCCGGCGACGCCGCTCGCCTGGCCGCGGCGATTGACGCTGCGGAGGCGCGCCACCTGGTCGTCCACGCCGCGCGCATGCGCATCGTGCTGGCCCAGCGGACCGGCGACCGCGTGCCGCTCGAGCGTGCCCGGCCGGTGCTGGAGCGGCTGGGCGACCGGCAGTTTCTGCGGCGGCTGGAGGAGGTTCGGGCTGTACTCCAGTGATCCGCTCAGGTTGCGAAAGCCACGCAGTGCAGCTACTTCAACAAGTACAAGCAAGAAAGGGGAAAACCTATCTTATAGCTGGCTCGATGACTGTCTTGACAACGGGGTCCACCTCAGCGGCGTCTGCTCTGTGGTTGCGACGGACAGTGCGTCTCTACCGTCCGTGCTGAAATGACCGATCTCCCGAGATATCTCGGAGGATCGGTGTGCTTGCCTACCAGGTGGCCGGTGGGCAGGACGTCCGCCGGCCACCTGACCAAAGGGCCGATTGGTGTAACACGGCCCTCGTCATTTACCGTGAGAACTCGTGTCAATGCTTCCTAGCTGCATCGGTGAGGGGAGCGAGCTAGCAGTGATATGATTCGCTCTACCACGCGCCCCCTTATCTGCAGGCGTGTGGTAGAGTGCCTGGTGGACCATCACTCAACCGCAGGCGATGCATGGGTCTCGAACCGGCCAGAGGGCATAACTCCGAGTTGGAGATGTGCGCCTAGGTGATGGAGTGATAGGGTCAGCGACCCCACCGCTGAAGCGGGGGCTTGCTGCGTTTCGCCGCAGTGCGGCCCGATGCTGACCAGTCCCCAGACTTCAGTCTGGGAGCCGTTTGCGAGGAGTGCCCAAAGTCCCACGTCAGGATGGCATCTCAGTCCTGACCTCTGGAAGTCCGGTGTTAAACAGGTTGATGGGGTGTAAAAGCCCGTGCACCGGACAGATGGCCGCTCGCAAACAAGGATGAGGGAACCTTTACCCCCGCAAGGGGAGATTCATCAGAATTGGAGAAACCGTCATGTCCTGGGTCTTTGTCCTTGATCTACAACAGCGGCCTCTGGACCCCGTCCATCCTGGCCGTGCCCGGTTTCTACTCGGCTCGGGCCACGCCGTGGTCTGGCGCCACTTTCCCTTCACGATCCTTATGAAGGAAGTACAGGCAGACCATACGCCACAGCCGCTGCGGCTCAAGATCGATCCTGGCTCGAAGACAACCGGCCTCGCTGTCGTCAACGACACCACTGGCCAGGTGGTCTGGGCGGGAGAGCTCAGCCATCGTGGCCAGCAGGTCAAGGACAACTTGGACCAGCGCCGGGCCTGCCGGCGAGCCCGCCGACAGCGGCATACGCGATATCGCCCCAAGCGCTTCGACAACCGTCGGCGACGAGACGGGTGGCTCCCACCCTCGCACGAGTCACGCCTCGCCAATGTGCTGACCTGGGTCGAGCGCCTTCGCCGCTCCTGTCCGATCGGCGCGATCAGCCTGGAGCTGGTCAAGTTCGATACGCAGCTCCTGCAGAACCCGGACATCAGCGGCGTTGCTTACCAACAGGGAGAGCTGGCGGGCTATGAACTACGGCAGTATCTCTTGGAAAAGTTCCGCCACCACTGCGCCTATTGCGGAAAGACCGGGGTGCCACTGGAGATCGAGCACCTCACCCCTCGCTCACGGGGCGGATCGGACCGGGTCTCCAATCTCACCATTGCCTGCCATGATTGCAACCAAGCCAAGGGTGATCGGACCGCGGAAGAGTTTGGCTACTCGCAGGTGCAGGCTCAGGCGAAAGCACCCCTCAAGGACGCGGCAACCATCAACACCATCCGCTGGGTCCTGTATCACCGCCTTGAAGCTGTCGGGTTCCCCCTGGAGACGGGTACAGGCGGCCAGACGAAATACCACCGTATGCAGCGGGACCTACCCAAGACCCATTGGGTGGATGCCAGCTGTGTTGGGGCCAGCACGCCAGAGGTACTGGTCATCGCGGGCGTGGTGCCCCTGCTCATCTGTGCCCAGGGACGACATAGCCGGCAGATGTGCCGAACCAATCCTCTTGGATTCCCAGACAAAGGTCCCAAAGTGACCAGTGTCGTAGGAGGCTTCCGGACCGGGGATCTCGTGCGGGCAGTGGTCCCGCAAAGCAGCACCAAGGCCGGGACCTACGTAGGACGCGTCGCGATCCGGGCGACGGGCTTCTGCAATCTCAAGACGGCCAGCGGCACGATCGAGGGTATCCATGTTCGCTATTGCCAGTCACTCCAGCGGGGAGACGGCTATAGCTATCAGAAAGGAGTGGCGCTTCCTCCCCAGGTCTGAAGACCTGACTTTTATACACAAATTACCAACGGAGTTGAGCAGCCAAATGAACCCCGTCCAGAAGGGTTTGGACGTGAAGCCAGCCCTGCCACAGAGTCTTCCACCCAGGTGGCCCATCGCGCCGGCGAGC
>JBKQTH010000101.1:0-4976 GCA_052143275.1 Ktedonobacterales bacterium
TCTGGCGCCCTTTCGTACCGGCCAATCCCAATCCACGACCCACCTGCAAGTCAATGGCTTGCTTAACGAGCCTAGTATAGAGAGGTGAAAGACGCCCGTCAATCTCCCGGAAACGTCATCTGCGCAATAGCAGTATGCCGCAGTACGGTCTTGGCATTGCGCCAGAAAAGGTTTTGCTCTGCCTCCTCGCTCCAACCCTCCAACTTCATAAAGTCAGTGATCCAGCGCTCAGGAGTAATGAAAGGGTAGTCTGAGCCAAAGAGAAACTTGGAATTGAGCCTGCCTGCCGCCTCTTTGAGGAGCGCCGGCGGGATATAGCGTGGAGACCAACCGGAAAGATCGTTGTACACGTTGGTCTTATGTTGAAGTATGGCGATCATCTCCTGTTCCCACGGCCAGGAGGGATGTGCGCCGACAATGGTCAATGACGGAAAATCAGCGGCGAGGCTATCGAGGTATATTGGTCGCGTATAGTCGAGTTTCACGCCGCCACCGCCCGGCATTCCGGCGCCCAGTCCACTGGTACCAGTATGGAACAGTGCTGGAACTCCTAGCGAGGCGATCTTCTCGAAGAGAGGAGCAAAGCGCTTATCACTCGGGTAGAATGCTTGTATGCCTGGATGAAACTTGGCACCCGAGAGCCCAAGATCTTTTACCGCCCGCTCGATCTCGGTAATGGCCTGATCGCCTTTGTGAGGATCCACGCTGGCAAAGCCCACAAATTGTCTGGGATAGCGACGCACAATCTCGGCGACCGTGTCATTGCGCAGCGGTTTCTGGCCGGTGGCGGTCTCGGCGTCCCAGGCGAGCAGCACGCCAACGATATCCTGCGCCGCATAGTAGTCGGCGATTTCCTCGATGTCACGGAGCTTCACTTCAATGTGAAAGTATTGCTCGGTCGCCTCTCGATACTTGCCGATAGCCACATCCATAAATTCAGCGATCGGCAAGTGTACATGAAAGTCAATGGCTCGCGGCATTGGTTCCTCCCCCTTACCCTGTGAAGCAATGGAAATGAGCTCTATTATAATGGTAGTAGTATATGCCACAACTCAGACATCACCGTGCTGAGATTTTCAGGCCGGTCCAATCCTTGCTCAGCACTCTCACGTGAGCATGCATTCTCTTGCCAGTAGTCATGGGTCATTGCCCGGCGGGCTGCAACCATGATACACTCGCGCCAACCGGGTATGATACCCTATGATAATCATATCCCGCCGGCTAGAATTACCGCTCAATTGTGTTAGGTGCACTACCATGCCAGTCCCCGAAGACCATCCCAATATTGCAGCCGGTGTCGCTGGAACGGTGTCGCCATCCCAGCGACCAAGGCGACCCATTCCAACCGCGGCCAGCGCGCGTCTAGCATTGGCGCTCTCCGCGGGCAAACTAGCTGGCTCGACTGGGAGGCTGCTGCGAGTTAGTGGTGGCACCAGTTTTCCCGGTGTTGTCGCCCGCAGGATCGACCCCAAGGTGCTTCGCAAGGTCGTCGGCGAAAGCCATGCGCGCAAAATTGTTGTCTGCGGCAGTAATGGCAAGACGACCACGTGCCGTATGCTAACCGCGATAGCGCAGTCGGCGGGCCAACGAGTGACCCAGAACCGAACCGGCTCGAATCTGCTACAGGGAGTGACGGCAGTGGCGGTCAACGGTGCCAGCCTGCTGGGCCACCTGGATGCTGATGTGCTGGTATTCGAGATCGATGAGGCGACGATCCGCCGCGCGGTACCTGAGATCAAGCCCGATGTGGTCATTATCAACAACATCTTCCGCGACCAGCTCGATCGCTATGGTGAGCTGTACGCAGTTGCTGCTTCACTGGAACACACGATTAGTGAGCTACCTTCGGAGGCAACGGTCATTCTAAACGGCGATGATCCCCTGGTAGCCAGCTTTGCTCCCGCAGCTAACGTGAGACGGCTGTATTTCGGCATGCAGACTGACGACGTCGGAACTCAGGTACCCGAGCATGCCGCCGATACCATCAGGTGCGTACGTTGCCAGCATGATCTGATCTATACCAAGGCATATATATCTCATCTGGGCGCGTACCATTGCCCTAGCTGCGGCTACGCTCGTCCACCGCTTGACCTCGAGGTTATTCATGCCAGGCTTGATCCTATCGGGCCTTCGAGGATTGAGATGCGGACTCCTAGCGGGCCGCTGACCTTTGATCTGGCGTTGCCGGGTTTACACAACGTCTATAACTCGGCGGCCGCGGTGGGTGGTGCGTTAGCTCTCGGCATGGACCTGGCCGCGGTACCCGATGCGATGGCGAGATTGCGCCCGGCTTTTGGACGGCTGGAAACCATCGAAGCGGGAAACCGCCATATCGTACTGGCGTTTGTCAAGAATCCTATCTCGTATAATACGACCTTGCGCACTATTCTGCAGCGGCCGGGACAGAAGCATATTCTCTCGGCGCACAGCAACGCACTCACCGATGGCGAGGATTTTGCCTGGCTCTGGGATATAGAACTCGAGGAACTGACACCGCAGATCGCCTCATTGGTGACCAGTGGTACCAAGGCCGAGGAGTTGGCGATGCGGTTCAAGTACGCTGGTGTACCGGAGAACCGTATGCAGGTGGTGCCGGAGCGAACAGCAGCGCTTGACAAGGCACTTGCCAATGTCGAGCCGGGGGGAACACTGTATATTCTCTCCGGGTACACTCCGCTGCACGAGCTACGCCGGGTGATGGTACAGCGCGGCTGGGTGCAGCCGTTCTGGGAGGAGTAACCAATCTATGCAACCGATGACGCTACGAATCTGTCATCTCTATCCAACGCTGCTCAGCATTGCTGGAGACCGCGGCAACCTCATGGCTATCCAGAGGCGCTGCTCCTGGCGCGGCCTCAACACTGAGGTCACTGAGGTAGCGGTTGGAGACAGCGCCGACTTCACCGCGTTCGATCTGATCCTATTTCACGGCGGCCAGGATAAGGAGATGGATGTGGCGGCGCGTGACCTGGAAGGCAAAGCGTCCAGCCTACGTGATGCCGCTGAATCTGATGTCGTGATACTGGCGGTCTGCGCTGGGTATCAGTTACTGGGCCACTATTACCAGCCATTTAAGGGTCCGATCCTCGCTGGGGTTGGGGCGCTGGATATCCATACTGAGGGCGGCAATACTCGTTTCATGAATCACCTGGCCATGGAATGCGACTTTGCTCCCGGTGGACCGCAGCGCCTGGTAGGCTTCGAGAATCACAGCGGGCGTACCTATCTTGGCCCACGGGCCGAGCCGCTTGGCAGAGTCATCGCCGGCAGCGGTAATAATGGCGAGGACGGCAACGAAGGCGCGCGCTACCGTCAGGTCTATGGCACCTATCTGCATGGGCCGGTTCTGCCGAAGAATCCGTGGTTCGCCGACTTCTTGACCTGGCAGGGACTCAGGCATCGCTATGGTGAGGTAGCTCCACTGTCGACGCTTGCGGATGGAGCAGAAGAGCGTGCTCATGAAGCGGCATTTAAGATGGCGCTTCGCATGAAGGGTAAGACGACCGCCATGGAAGCCACTGCGTGGGCACATTAGACCATGGGAGCGTCTACGTCATGGCTGTCGCATTATGTCGTATAATGGTTGGTGGAACTAGATCATCTCTAGTAAGATCAGGAACCAAGGGAACCAGATGATATGAACCAGAGTAAGACTCCCAGGCGCATCCGCCTGAGCACAATGGAGATTGTCCTGATCGCTACATTGATTGGATCATTGCTGCTGAGCCTGTTACAGGCATTTCAGCAGGAACGACTCCTGGAGGCCAATTACAAGGATCGTGATATGAGCGGAGAGCACCAGTAGCTGCACCGGAGTTTCGCCCCATTTGCCCTTATTGAAGACGGCCGCGTGCGCCGGAGGGTAGATGGGGCGTCGCTGTGTCTACATTGTCCACTGCAAACTTCGGGCTACAGGAGTTACATACATGAGTACCAAAACTATCGATATAGATAACAAGCTGGCGGCTATTGAGCGCCGGTATGACGAGATCAACCATCTTATGGCGCAGCCGGAGGTTGCCAGCGATCCGGAGTTGCTCGAACGCTACGGGCGTGAGCACGCGAGCATGGCTGAAGTAGTGGAGGCTTACCAGGGTCTTCAGTCTACTCGCTCACAAATCTCCGGAGCGGAGCAGATGCTTCAGGATACTCATCCGGAGGAGGATGAACTTCGCGAGCTTGCCCGCGCCGAGCTAGCAGAACTGCGGCAGCGCGAGGAGGAGCTCTTGAAGGAAATTCAGCTTGCGCTCTTGCCTAGGGACATCATGGACGATCGCAATGCTATTGTTACCATTCAAGCGGGCGCGGGCGGCGATGAAGCCGGCCTCTTCGCCGCTGACCTCTTTCGTATGTATACGCGCTACGCCGAAAACAAACGCTGGACGGTGGAGGTGTTAAACTCCGGGCAGAGCGGCGCCGGCGGCTACCGAGAAGTCGTCTTCGAGGTTCGAGGGCGTGGAGCGTATGCGCGCCTCAAGTATGAGGGTGGCACCCACCGAGTACAGCGAGTACCAGCTACTGAGGCGCAGGGGCGTATCCATACCTCGACCGCCAAGGTGATCGTTCTGCCTGAGGCGGAGGAGGTGGAGGTTGAGATCCGGCCGGAAGACATCCGTGTGGATGTTTACCGTTCCACCGGCCACGGCGGCCAGAGCGTCAACACCACAGACTCGGCGGTGCGCATCACCCACCTACCGTCTGGTCTAGTGGTCACCTGCCAGGATGAAAAGTCCCAGATCAAGAACAAGGCCAAAGCCCTGAGCGTGCTTCGCTCGCGCCTCTGGGATCTGGAACAGGAGAAGCGGGCGGCAGCAGAAGGGGCGGCAAGGCGTTCGCAGGTGCAGTTGGGTGATCGGAGCGAGAAGATTCGCACCTACAACTTTCCGCAGGATCGTATCACCGATAATCGCATCAATCTTACGGTCCACAACCTGCCGCGTGTGCTTGACGGCGATCTCGACGTCCTAATCGACCCG
>JBKQTH010000102.1:0-13761 GCA_052143275.1 Ktedonobacterales bacterium
TGGGCGCTCGGTGCCGGGATGGAAGCCTACTTTGGTGGTCGTGCGGAATGCCGCATTCGCCGGGTACCGGTGCCGGTGGTCTATCTAGACTTTCTATCCATGTATCCCACCGTGTGTGTGCTGATGAAGCTCTGGCACCTCTACATTGCCAAACGGATCGAGGTAGTCGACGTGACCGCCGAGGTGAAGGCCTTGCTTGCTAGCCTGACTCCCGACCAGTGTTTCCAACCAGGATTCTGGCCTCAGCTGGTTGGCCTGGTCGAAATCCAACCCGACAAAGATGTCGTGCCGGTACGTGCCCGGTATGAGGGACGAGAGAGCTGGGGAATCGGGGTGAATCCGTACTCAGCGCCTGAACCCGAATGGCGAACTATCGCCGACGTAGTCGATGCGACGCTCTTGACCGGTCGCCCCCCGAAGGTACTGCGGGCGATCCGGTTGGTTCCGGACGGTGTGCAGCCGGGACTACATCCGATCCGGTTACGCGGGACAGTTCCCTTTGACCCCCGCATTCAAGACTTCTTCTGCGCGATCATTGAAGAGCGGAAGGGGCTCGACCGCCGCACAGATCTCTCGAGTGAGGAACGCAAATGGTTGGGCGCCTTCTTCAAGGTGCTGGCGAACTCCATTTACGGGATCAACGCCGAGATGAACCGGCAGGATTTACCGGGTCGGGATGATACCGTCGACGTCGAGGTCTATACCGGGAGAGCTCAGCCGTTCACCGCCTCGGTGCGGGGGCCAGAAGAGCCGGGCATGTACTGCTTCCCACCGATCGCCGCCTGTATTGCTGGTGCGGCGCGCCTGATGCTGGGGCTCCTCGAACGCTGCGTCACTGACGCCGGGGGCGCCTATGAATTCTGCGATACCGACTCCATGGGGATTGTAGCCACCGAGGCTGGTGGCCTGGTGCCCTGCCCAGGAGGACCAGAGCGGTTCCACGGCAAACAGCAGGCGGTGCGAGCGCTTTCGTGGGCACAGGTTGAGGCCATTCGCGAGCGGTTCGTGGCGCTCAACCCCTATAATCCGGTGGTGGTACCCGGCTCGATTCTCAAGATCGAGGATGAAAACTTCCATGCCGAGGGACACCAGCGCCAGCTGTGGGGGTATGCCATCTCCGCCAAACGGTATGCCCTCTTTACCAAGAGTGCCGCTGGTCGGCCAGAGATCTGTAAGGAGTCCGAACACGGACTCGGCCATCTCCTGAATCCCACCGATCCCGAGCATGAGAGTCGTGAGTGGATCAGCCAGCTCTGGGAGGGGATCGTTACCGAAGAACTTGGCCTGGCGTATGACTGGCCCACCTGGCTGGATAGACCAGCTCTCTCGCGCATCAGTATCAGTAGTCTGGAGTATCTCAAGCCGTTTGCCCAGCTGAACAAAGGCAAGCTCTATGCAGAACAGGTGAAACCCTTCAATTTTCTGCTCTCTGCTCAGGTTGCCCCACTCGGCTTCCCAGCAGGAGTCGATCTCGAGCACTTTCACCTGATCGCTCCCTATGAGTCTGATCCGCGCAAATGGCAGAAACTCTCCTGGGTAGACCGCTATTCCGGCAAGTCCTACCAGATCACAACCTCGATGGATGCCGCGCTCTTGGGCGGTAACGTCGTCCGTGTGAAGACCTATCGGGATGTGCTCGCGGAGTATCGCACCCATCCAGAAGCCAAGAGCCTGAGCCCAGATGGTGAGGTCTGCGGCCGGCAGTCGATCGGACTACTCCAGCGGCGACCGGTGACTTGTGGCAGCCTCACGTACACCGGGAAAGAATCGAACCGGCTGGAGGAAGTCGAGGCTGGCCTGGTGCATGATCCAGAGGAGGTGTATACCGAGTACGACGATCCCGGCCATGATCCATGGCGACTGCAGGTGGTACCGGTGCTCAAGCAGATGCCACTACGAGTAATCCAGGAGCAGACGGGTTTGAGCCGTAGCCAGATCAAGGCTATCCGTAATGGCCATGCAAGACCTCATCCGAAGAATCAGCAGGTACTTGTGCATATGGCCGGCAAGTTCGCGCGTACAAAACTGCAGTCTACAACCACAGATGCACCGATGGGAGACACTGAAGCCTGTGCAACATTGCTAGAACGCATGTGCTAATGCAGCCTACACATGAGAGGAACTAGTCAAATCTCATGAGTGTACCGTAAGCCAATCAATAGGTGAAAACTGTAGGATTACTCCGTTGCCGTTTGAATCTGTTCCCACAGCCCAGGCCTGCTCGCTGGGATCGAAGGCGATCGCATTGAGAGGTCCGGTCGATGGAATATTAATAGTTGTCCAGTGCCCACCTATCTCGTGCAGAATCACGCCAGTGTTAAAATCCGTACCTTGTCCCACAGCCCAGACCTGCCCGCTGGCATCGACTGCTACCCCGTAGAGTGTCTCAGTCGGTGGACTGCTTACCGTAGTCCACTGCCCACCACCTTCGTGTAGAATCACCCCATGGTTGCCGGTAGCATCTGTTCCTACAGCCCAGGCTTGTCCGCTGGCATCGACTGCCACTCCCAAGACATATTCAGTGGACGGGACGCTATCGGCAATCCAGTGCCCACCTATCTCATGCAGAATCACCCCGTGGTTGTGACTCGCATCTTGTCCCACAGCCCAGACCTGCCCGCTGGCATCGACTGCTACCCCGTAGAGTGTGCCAGTGGCTGGGATGCTCACCGTGATCCACTGCCCACCCACTTCGTGCAGAATCTCATTGCCCCCTACGGCCCAGGCTTGTCCGTTTTGCTCGACGGCCACAGCATTGAAACTCACTGGGGGACTGTTGACCAGCTCCCATTGCCCACTTCTCTCCTGCAGAATCACTCCTAAGCTGCCACTCGCATCTTGTCCTACCGCCCAGACCTGCCCGCTGGCATCGACCGCCACCCCAGAGAGCGGTCCCGTAGGTGGGATGCTCTCCGGGGTCCATTGCCCACCCATCTCTTGTAGAATCACCCCTTGACTGTTGCTCGCAGCACTGTTGCTGTCAATAGCGTCGGCGGTCCCTACCGCCCAGGCCTGACCATCGGCACCGACCGCTACTCCCACGAGAGATCCAGTGCCAGGAGATGGGGTGCTCACAGTGGCGGTGGTCCACTGCCCTCCAGTCTCGTGCAAAATTTCCTCTTGGAAGGAAACAGGCGTGTTCGTTGCCCCCACAGCCCAGGCTTGTCCGCTGGCGTCGACTGCTACCCCAGAGAGATATCCCGTTGATGGAGTGCTGATTGAGGTCCACTGCCCATCGGTCTCGTGTAGAATCACTCCTAGGTTGTGATTCGCATCTTGTTTGCCCGCGATTCCCACAGCCCACGCTTGCCCAGTAGCGTCAACCGCCACTCCCAAGAGATATCCAGTAGGCGGACTGCTCACGATGGTCCACTGCCCGTCGGTCTCGTGTAGAATCACCCCATGGTTATCGGTAGTGTCCGTTCCCACAGCCCAGGCCTGCCCGCTGGCATCAACCGCTACCCCAGAGAGCGGTCCCGTGGATGGACTGCTCACGATGGTCCACTGGCCACCGGTCTCGTGTAGAATCACCCCGTGGTTGTGGCTCGCATCTTGTCCTACCGCCCAGGCCTGCCCACTGGCGTCAACCGCTACTCCACTGAGATATCCAGTGGATGGAGCGCTCGCTGTTGTCCAGGAATTAGTGACATCCACAAGCAGAGTGCGCTGTGCCCCCAACAGCCATCCCTCGGAATTAGTCGCGTCCAGCGTTTGGGTAGTTTGTTGATCTTCTTGGACCCACCCAGTACCAACGAATCGCAACTGCGTGCCACCAGCTCCCACTGCCCGATAGCCTCCGTCAGACAGGATCGACACATCGTACAAATCCGATGTCGTTGGACTGGAGGTCTTGGCCCAGATCCCGTGCTGCAAGCTCAGGATCGTACCGTCCTCCCCCACGATGAAGCCACTTCCCTTGCCATCGACATTGACGCTAAAGAGATCTTCGGTCGTCGGACTTGTTACCTGACTCCAGGCCCCGTTTGCTAAATGGAGAATGGTCCCGCTGCGGCCTACTGCCCATCCAGTGATGCCATCAGGCGCCAGCGCTACATGTGCCAGGGCGTGGCGTGTGGGACTAGAGATCTGCTGCCAGCCTGTGCCCGTGTAGTGCAGAATGGTTCCTGCAGCTCCGACCACCCACACCGCACCGTTCGTACTTTCGGCGACGCCGTAGAGATTCGCCGTGGTTGGACGCGGCATCGCCACCCAAGAGGAATGACCTTCCCAATGGAGCAGGGCTCCATGAGCGCCAACAGCCCAGCCGTTGCCTGAGTTAGACGCTACTGCGTAAAGATCGTCCGTTAATGGTATTGTTATTGGAGTCGCTTGTGCACCGTTAATCTGTAGCACGAGGCCACCGGTGCCGACGGCCCATCCCTGAGCTGGTCCGGTGACGATCGCTCCAGTGAGTGTCTGGCTACCCCAATGGTCAGGGAGTTGCTCGGGAGGACCAAAATCAAGCGGATTGAGCAGGACGAGCACTAGACCCGCCACCAAGATGAGGGCAATCGCCGAGATGATAGAGAGAGTTCGACGGCGGGCACGAACCGACGGACGCATGCTGGGAGGTAGGTAGCTGTCCACGCGGCGGGCCAGCCGGCGAATACCGTCATCGAAGTAGGGATCGCTGGGCAAAGAGTCGCCGTTCATGGCGAGAAGCGCCCGGATGCTCTCGGGTAGATCTAACGCAGAGGGTATGTTTGCCCCCTCCACTAGCACTGGGATCAATATCACCTGATGGGCGAGTGCTGCCTCGATCTCGCGACGGACCAAGTCACTAGGGCCCGTAATGCGTGGCGAACCAGTGGCCGCATCGGGATCTAGCCACGCTCGCCCAATCACAATCAACATGACGGCACATTGTGGAATGAGTTCATTGATGTAGGCGTCGAAATCGATGCCAGCGGGGATGGACTCGACATCTTTGAAGACGTTGTCTTTGCCGTAGCGTGCTACAAGCCGATCATAAATCCGTCCGCTGGCGGTGGCTGTGTCCATCCGACGATAGGAGATGAAGATCTTCTTGCGCATCCAGTATCCTCGTTCAGTGCTGTAAAAGGCGACACACAATGAATCAACCGGTTAGAGTTACTATAGCATGCAGCGCAAATCGTGCGAACTGAAGGTGGCATTTACACAGCGAACTCTCACGTGAAACTGCAGGGGAAAGGATCGGATGCGGTGCGATCGGCAAGCAGCAGATCGGTGCTGGTGGGCCTGTCAGGACTGAAGTGGGGATCGGCCTGCATGGTTCGCAGGCAGGAGGAAGACGTTGCATGAGGCAGGCGGCGCGGCAAACTTGGTAGGTAAGGAGTAGTAGGCACAGGATCGCTTGAATCGGAGGAATGAGTCGAGTCAGTATGAATCCACAGGATGGCCGTTGCGAGAGGTCATTTCAAATGGCGCAGTGTGTTATTGACCATTCGACGATACCGAACTCGTAGCGATCATGAGGACGGGTAGCGTAGGTAATTGGCTAGTCGGCTCTGCTAGTCAAGCAGCGGCGGGAGGGGGGTCGGTTTCAAATGGCTCTATCTCCTATCCCGTCAACTCAGCCATGGGATAGGAGATAGAGGCATGCGAAACTTCACCCCCCTCCCCATCGGCCAGAGCAGGCTTTTCAACAAAGCGGACGGTGCGTATGTGGCCCACTCCACCTGGCTACCTACTTGCCTGACAAGCTCCTCCCTTCACACCTCGCAGCCTAGGTCTACAGCTAACGCTCGCGTCTGCTCCGCTTCCTCATGGAGTCCCATCCCCTGATAGATGCTCACCGCTTCCCGCAGCAGGGAACATCCCTCATCTCTCCTGTCACGATGCTCGATAAGCAACCTGCCAAGATCCCGAGCAATCGAGGCAGTGTTGGCAGCATCCTGCACCTCCCGGTTGATGAGGCTAAAGCCCGGACATCAACCCCAGCTCTATCTTGAGGCGGATGATGCGGTGGACCGACGCACGCAGCCGCGCCTGCGAGATGCGGCCGGATGCGACGGCTTGTGTCATCGCCGAGACCACTGCCGACAGACGATCCTGCTCGATGGGGCACTCGATAAGATCATTGCCGGCGAGGAAGGCGCGCACAGCGGCTTCGGCCAGTCCCTGTACCGGATTCGGGTAGCCCTGTTGCTGCATGTAGGTAATCAGTCCCTGGCCATCCAGCGCGTCGGTGACGATGACTCCCTGGTAGCCCAGCTGCCCGCGCAGCACCCCCGTGACCAGCGTTGGCGACAGCATGGCCGGGTTTTTGGAGTCATATGCGGGCACCATGACGGTGGTGACCATGATCATGCCCGGCTGGTGGCTGAGCAGTGACTGGAACGGAGAGAAGTCGATCGCGTTCATCTGGGCCTGGCTCTGATTGATGGTCGGCAGCGTGAAGTCCGGATTGCCGGTGGCTGCCCCTATACCGGGCCAGTGTTTCAACGTGCCCGCGACGCCATGTTGCTGCAAGCCGTCGAGGAAAGCCCCGGCGTAGGTGGTGACCGTGTCCACTGTTGTGCCGAAGGTGCGGCTCGAGCCCACACCGCCACCCTGGTCGACATCGACTACCGGTGCGAAATCAACATTTAGTCCGATCGTCTTCATGCGCCCAGCATCCGTCTGGGCCTGCCCGTAGGCGACCTGAGGATTGCCGGTGGCGGCAAGCTGACGCGCCGAGGGTGTCCCGCCGTAGTAAGGCGCCAAACGGTCCACTGTTCCGCCTTCCTCATCGGTAGCCAGCAGCAGCGGCGTGTTCGCGTGGCTCTGCAGCGCCTGCACCAGTTGTTCCAGGCCGGTAAGCGTCGACGGCTCGACTGGCCCGCCGTTGTAGTTGGTGTATATGATGGCGCTGCCCAGATCCCACTGCGTCAGCGCCTGGTTGAGATTGGCGTTATAGCTGTTGGCGTAGACCGCGAGCATCAGCGTCTGGCCGATCAGCTGGGCAGTCGAAAGGGTCGAGATATAGGAATCTATGCGCTGGTCCAGTGTGAGGGCCGCGGACGTGGTGATGGTTGCGATGTTGAGGTGATGCAAGGCATCCGTGCCCGTCCACGCCAGCAGCATCTCCCCGACATTGCCCACGAATCCCAGGACGGGCCCACCGAGCGCCCTGTCGCTGAATGTCGTCTGGTTGTCGTTGAGCGGCCACTGCGGGAAGTTCTGCGTAAAGCGCACGTTCAGAGAATGCGCGTGATCGGTGCCCGTCCACGCCATCCAGTATGCGGGCATGCTGGAGGACCCGGCGGCAAAGCCGCTCGGGGCGACGGCACTGAACTCACCCAGCGTCTCTGCCTGACTCCAGCTCGTGCCATTCCCGGACGTCGCGAATGTGAGCTCGTTGGTGGGACTGGTGGCGGACCAGCTTAGTAAGAGCTGATTGTTCTGGGGATTCAGAGCCAGGCTGGGCCCAGAGACACTGCCAAACTGCCCAAGTACCGTCTGCGTGCCCACCTTGAAACCCGAACCGGACGTCGTGAGGCTGAAGGGCAGGATATTGAGTGAATGGTGAGCGTCGTTTCCCGCCCAGGCCAGCAGGAATCCATTGCCGAACCGGACCAGCGCCGGGCTGGTAAAGCTGGTTTCACCATGGATGGTGAGCTTCTTCTCGCCTCCCAGGCTGGTGCCGCAAGCCGGCCCCGAACAGAGCAGATTGAGGGTGTGTCTGGAGTCGACGCCGGTCCATGCTAGAACGATCGTGGTCGGCGGTCCCTGCACCGCGACGGCAGGCCTGGTAGCCGAGCTCTCGCCGAAAATAATTTTCCCGCCATACGTGACGCCATCGCTACTCTGCAGGACATTGAGTAAATGGCCGCGGTCGGTTCCGGTCCACGCTAGGACGCTGGCCAGGCCCAGATTGGGGGAACTAGGATTGCTGGTCCAGAGGGCTGGGCCGTCAATGCTGGTCTCGCGAAGAATCACCTTGCTCTGTTCGACTGGCGCCGCGCTGTCTGCCGGCGCCGTGCTGTCTGCCGGCGCCGTGCTGACTGCTGTGGCCGTGCTGACTGCTGGCGCTGTCCCGCTCGCCGGGGCCGCTGTGACTTCCGGGATCATGGCGATCAATGCCACGATCATGGTCCCAAGCGTCAAGAGACTCATTCCTACATGATGGTGGTTACGCATAACCGACCTCCTTCGTTGGGGCACGGCTGTCACGATGTCGATGTCACCTCGCCAGCATTTTGATGCTAGATGATGGGGCGAGTGTTCAAGCGAACCTGACGTGGACCGGTTACTCAGCAGTCGCTCAGCGGTGTCACAAAGCGCACATCCGGGGCCACGGGCGGCGCGAACGACAACATCGCCTCGATCGCTTGGACTCTCGGAAGGCTTCTCATCGAGCATCATGATGCGAAAGATGGGGGGCGGCCCATGCTGGGAGAAGCCATAAAAATAGGTGAGGGGATGGGACTGGATGAGCAAGCGGAAGAGACACGAGCCTCGCTTCTCTATAGTGACGCAATATGCAGTTTGTAGTAGACTTGCTCGTGAGTTTGGGAGGTACTGCTGTTGACCAAGAAACACCAATCGGCAGATGGAGCACGAGGCAAGGTTGCGACAGCGCAGGTCCCGGCAGAAGAAAGCATACGGCAGGTTATCACAGCTGGCGCCTCGATGCTGATTTCGAAAGGAGTAGTTTCCCAGGTCGTCGAGTGGATAGCTCCGCTGGCCTTCCTGTTTCTGCTCCTTCACCAAATGATGGGCCCCGCCTTCTTCTCCTCGGAGAGGTACCTTGGACTTCCTGGCGATACTAATCAGTACATGTGGTACATCGGGTGGATATGGCATGCCCTGGAGACCCAGAAATCACCCTTCATTTCACATGCGTTTGGCTATCCATCCTTCATCGACATTATGAACTATACCTCTGTCTCCGCTTTGGGATTGGTTTTTGGATGGCTGTACACGTTCACCAGCGTCGTCTTTGTCTATAACCTCATAGTTGTGGTGAACTATACGCTCATCTTTGTCTTTGGGAAGCTGACGTTCAGCACGCTCGGCATTAGCCGTGTGTTTTCAGGAATTGGCGGCTTACTGTTCTGCCTCATGCCCTATCTCACTGCACAGGGCGCAGGGCATCTCCATTTGACCTTCATCGCCCCCATCTTCTTAGTTGGCTACCTCGTCGCCCGCCTCATCCATTCGGTACAGCGACCAGGGTGGATGCTCGGAGCCGGTACTGGGCTCGCGTTGACGCTGGCGTTTTACACGTCCCTGGAGACGTTTTCGACGATGGTGATCTTTGTCATAATTCTTTACGGATACGCCCTCTTAACCTCTGTAAAGTCTACCCTCGACTTTACCGCCAGACTGCTTAATGTGAGCTTCCTGGCAGGTAGCATTGCGTCGCTGCTCTTGGTTATCCCCGGAGTGGTGAACTTTGCTCAGGGACAGGCGCAGCAACCATTTGATCTAGCGTTTCTGTCAGTTGACTACTCCAACGACTTGCTTGGCGCCATCGTTCCATCTCAGCTCTACCTCATCCACAATCAGGCTACGATGGCCATAGTGGCACACTTTACCGGTAATCTGGTGGAGTCGGATGGTTATCTCTCGATTCCATTTATAGCTCTGTTCACCATATACGCCATACGTAACTGGCGCGAGCCGAAGACTCGCATCCTCACGTACGCATCGGTGTCTCTGGCTATATTGTCGCTTGGCCCAGTACTGCACATCGATGGCACGCTGGAGCCTGTGCCGCTGCCCTGGAGTTTGATGCTTCGGATCCCTCTTGTTCGTGACCTGTTACCTACCCGCCTCACTTTGTATGTGGCATACCTGGCAATTATCCTTGTGGTCTGGGGCGCGGATGAGTCGGTTAGGCAGATGCCTCGCCAGCTTCGCTCCGTCAAGCTCAACATTTCTCTAGTAGCCACTATCGGCGCGCTGGCACTGGTGGCACTGCTCTGGCTACCGCTTCTTCCTACTTATAGCAGCCTCATGCCGTCGGCAGTGAGTATCCTTCGCCGCGACCAGGTCGTTTCGCAGTACATTGCGCATGAGCCAACGCTTGTTCTCTATGATCATAATGAAGCTGGCTTTAGCGTGGTCATGGGCGTTCTAGCGGCGTCGAATAATTATGGGCTGGTGACATCCAACATCTACGGTCCAGTCCCTACGATGGCGTCGAGCCCATCCTTCAAAGTCAATGAGGCGTTCCTATCCGATACCAACGACAAGCAGACTGATGAAGCGCTCCGCCGCTATCTCCCCGTGATGGGAGTAGGCAGGGTAATGTTCATCTCGGTAGATAATCAGCCCATCAGTGCGCAGCAACTGGCAGAAGTATCTCAGGCACTGGGCACACCAATATACGATAGTCAGCGTCTGGTAGTCGTGTGGAGAGTACCGAGAACTGTACGCTCGTAGTGACTACTGGCTCTCGGAAGAGTCAGGAGGCCGTGGTGCTCCCACCGGTACCAGCTATCCCGTCAACTCAGCCGTGGGATACTGAACCACTCTCCCGGATGTGAATCCGCGGGGCCTTCCGCGCTAGGGGAGTGTGCGCGACAGAACTACATCTCTGTGCAGCCTGTCACAGCGCCTTCTGCCTTTCTCGCTGTACACTGCTCGCATATCAGCCCCTAATGTCCCTCTATGCATCGCATCGGGCGGGTGGAGCAATGTGCTCCTCCTCCGATCGGGACAGTCTCAAAGGAGCGTATCTCATGCGCTTTCCACACCAGTTCCCGCGTATCCTCGCCATCACCACACTCTGCTTTATCGTGTTACTAAGCGCCTGCGGCACTACTTCAGGTACCGTGGCAATCAATCCGACGAGCTTGCCGACGGTGACTGCCGCGGCGACCGCGACGACAGCAAGCCCACCGACGCCCACTCCATCTCCCACGCCAGCTCCCATCACGAGCTGCGCCCAGGTCTCCGGCTTCGGCAGTGCTGGCGCCATCAGTACCGGCTCGAACTTCAGCGAGGTCAGTTTTCCGGCGCACACCGTCGGCTTTGTTCAGCAAACCTTTGAGGACAACAGCTACCAGTTCCGCATCATCAGCGCATGCACCAGCGCCACCACCACCAGTGCCATTCGCTCGTACTTTGCCTCTGGACTGCCTCCCACCGGCTTTGCCCAATCCTCGACCTTCCCCTATAACGGCACTACCAGCTCCGGCTGCGGCGATCCCTATTGCTGGTTCAAGGGCACCGCTCACCCGAGCTTCCAGGCCACCCGCTACATCTCATTAGAGTCCGTCACCGCCGTCGGCTCAGTAGTGACCTATAATCTACGGCTCTGCATCACGCCGCTGGTCTTCAACAACATCACCATCAAAGGCACGTACGAGTACGACTTCGACCTGGTAGACAATACGGATGTATGGTGGGATCAGCTGACACTCACGGAGCGCTCGATGGCCCCTGTGAACGGCGCGACGATCGCCAACATTGGGGTGACCAACTTCGCCGACGTCACCGCCGTGCAGCTTCATGGACTCTCGTACAGTAACACGCCGATCGACGGCAACGATGACTCGACGAACAAGCTCGTCAACGGCGACGTATGGGCGGTGCACACAGATGGCGGCCATTACGTGAAGGTGCTCGTAGTCACCTATGGCTACAATATCGTCATCGACTACGTGCTCTACGACTATTCGTTCTGACTCTGTGCTTATTCGTTCTAAAGTCCGCGACCGCTGTCTACCTGTCTCTCGCGCCCCAGAGGGCGCCGACCGACGTAGGTAGATGGCGGTCGCGGCTGTTCGGTACAACTGTAGTCCCTTGTATCTCGTTAACAGACAGAGAGAGCATTTCATAACCTGTTTGCAAGGATTGGTAGATGTCCCTGGCTGGTCACCAGATCTGACCCAAAAACAGTCTCTTCGTATGCATGTACCTGCTCAGTCTCGGCTCGGCCTGCCGGCCTCCTGACCGTGCGCTTCCAAGTGGTAGGCCAGATCTTGGGGGTGCCGTTCCGGCTGGGCCAGCCACAGCGAGACCGATGCGGGCTGCATCGTCTCGTTGACCACCGCCAGCACGTGTGCGCGCAGTTCGCTCAGATCTACTTCATTCCGCAGCGTCTCGCTGAAGGCCGCGAGCGTCTTCTCCGCATCATACTTCCGGCGATAGAAGCGGCGGTCAATGAGCGCTTGGATGCGCTGCCGTAAAGGCGTGAAGAGCACAAAGGTGGCCAGCGTGGAGATCACCAGCACGACGGGGTCAGAAGCTTGTCGGGTGACCAGCCCAGCAACGCTCTCCAAGCCAATGATGAGACCCGCGTAGAGCGCAGCCAGGATGGCGGTCAGAGAGCCATAGACCAGCGCCTTGTTGATGATGGTGTCAATGTCCCACAGCTGCGAGCGCAGAATGGCGATCACGATAAAGATGGGGATCAGCAGCAAGCCCACCGGGAAAAGCGGATTCAGATTTGCCAGCACCTGATTATCTTTGACCGATGTGGGCAGCAGGAACCCCAGTGGTACGTTCAGAACGATTATCAGGATCGCCAGCACAAAGCCAAAGACCACCCATTTGGTCTGTTGCTGCTCCTTGGGTGTAGAAATGCGCCGATAGCGATAGATTTGCGCCATCACTGCCGTCAGCAGATAGACGGGAATCACGTAGGTGAAGGGTCCTCCGGCATTGGAGGCCATTGCCGGAAAGAAGACCACCGCCAGATAGTAGATCGCCACTACCAAAGCGGCCCAGCGCGTCCAGAGCGGCACAAACCGCCCCGAAGGAAAGAGATAGAAGAAGACCACGAAGGACGTCTCACCCACCCCAAAGAGCACGAGGCTGACCACATGCAAGATGGGATTGGCTGCCAGTGTCGGCACAACATCCCCGCTGCTGAAATTAAATAAGGTGACTGCGCTGCCGAAGGTCACGAGCGTAAATGCGCAAAAGAGGGCCATGCGATCGTCCGAGCGGCGCAAGAAGAGCAGCAGCCCCAGCAGCAGAAAGACCACCTGAAATACCACAGTGTTGAGTAGGATCCCAGCCACACTGTAGAGCGTAGGTGAGAGGCCTATCTGGTGCAGCGTGTGCAGTACCTGTGGAGTGTAGGTGAAGTATGCGCCGTACAGATCTCGGAAGGCGAGAACGTTCAGGACCACCAGCGTCAGTGTCACCGTCACCCAACCGATTCGCGCCAGGGTGAGCCAGTGCCCATGCAAGCGCGTCTCGTCGACACCCGGACCCTTGGGACGCCCGGCAGATGGGGGCACGGCAACTGATTGGCTCATCGCTCGCCTTCTTTCTGGACAGGCCAACGGATATCTTCACGTGGTAGGGTACCATACGCCCGTCTCGCGAGCGTAACGAATAGCGTTACGGATGCCAACCATGAGGTTCCCACAGGTACGCCAGCACCTGTTTCGGTGAACGGATGAGATCAGGACGCCCCGCCTGTTGTGCTGCGAGGGCGACCACAATGCTGGCTGCATAGGTCACAGCCACGCGTGTCGCCACCGCCGGCCAGCCAATCTCCCCAAGCTTTGCCTGAATGGTTTCCCCTGGAGCACAGCAACGGATACGTCGGCACACAGACACATCGGCTCTCCAACCGGCCGCCTTCCACCTGGTGTGGCGTGAGCTTGAATGAGAGCACGAGTCACATGTGGGTCTCGGCCACGGAACTGGCCCGATCCTTCAGCGCGCGCAGCGCACGCAACGTGATCCATTTGCTCGGCTTACCCCTCTGCTCGATGTCGATCCACATCTTCGAGCTGAGCGAGTTTTCCAGCGTCCAGCGGCCATACCGATCCTGTTTGCCGAGCAGCCAGCGATACGTGTTCTCCAGACGGGAATCACTCCCATAGCCCA
>JBKQTH010000103.1:0-6445 GCA_052143275.1 Ktedonobacterales bacterium
GCTCGCCGGCGCGATGGGCCACCTGGGTGGAAGACTCTGTGGCAGGGCTGGCTTCACGTCCAAACCCTTCTGGACGGGGTTCATTTGGCTGCTCAACTCCGTTGGTAATTTGTGTATAAAAGTCAGGGGTATAAGCCTGGGGTGTAAGTGTACGCGCCCGCTGCGCTCGTTACGTCGGCCACAGGGGCAGTCTATAGGGCGTGTTTCGAGGATCGGCAAGAGGCCAAGCATGGACCTATACCGAGGACGAGTGCCAGCTTCCATGGCGAGCCGGGCATACCATAGGCAGCGAGCGGCCGGTCACGATCTGCAACGAATGCGTCGGAAGCTGTGTCCTGACCGCCAACTTGCGCTGTGGGGACCTACGGGGGCGCGGTGCTGTACAGATGATTGCAGCCATGATGCTGCCTGTGTCCGGTAGGTGAGTGATTTCCAATCTCACGTGCAAGCGACTTGAAGCCGAGTGTTTGGTTCCTGTGGCATAGCACATGCTGAACGTCTCCAGAAGATTGGTGCCCTCACCGGCCATGTATGGCCGGTGAGGGCCAGATTCACGTTGACGAGGCACATCAATCATGCGACCGCAGACTGTAGCTGCCCTACCTGGCGAGACGACGAACCTTGCGCAACTCTTCCGCAACTGCACAGCCCAGTTTGGCGATGCGGTGCGTTGGCGCCAGCCGCAAGGACAGCGGTGGCACGCGGTGACTTACCGGCAGAACCAATGCCTCGTCAACCGGGTGATGAGTGGCCTGGATGCGCTCGGCGCCCACCCTGGTGATGCCATTGGCATCCTGAGTCACACGCGCTGGGAGTGGGTGGTCGCCGATTGGGCGATCACGGGCCTGGGTGGCATGATGACTCCCATCTACCCCTCGCTTACTCCTAAGATGACCGCATTTCTCCTGCGTGACGCAGGCGTTCGCTTTCTCTTTCTCGAAGATGCAACACAGTATGAGAAACTCGTCGGCATCCGTGAGGGACTGCCACAGTTAACGCGACTGATTCTGCTAGACGATGCGCAGGTATCACCTGACGCTGTTGTGATCTCGTTCGCGGAGCTCATGGAGCTTGGCGCGCGCTCCGCTGAGGAGGCTGATGCCTTCGCGGCGGAGCGCGCCGCCGACATTCAGCCGGATGACACGGCCGCACTGATCTACACGTCGGGCACAACTGGCGCGCCCAAGGGTGTTGTCCTCACCCACCGCACGCTCCTGGCGCAACTCGCCGGGGCATACACCCTGCTGATGACCGTAACCCCGGGTATCGTGGATCTCTTGTTTCTGCCTCTCTCGCACGTGCTCGGCAGACTGGAGCAGCTCTTGGGCTTTGCGATCGGCTCAGAGATGGTCATCGAGCCCTCGCTGGTCAATTTGACCCGTGATCTGCCGCGGGTGAAGCCGAATGTTATGGTAGGCGTGCCCCTCGTCTATGAAAAAGCCTACGCGTCGCTTCGCAGACAGGTAGGAACTGCTTCAACGATCCAGCAGACGACCTTTCGATGGGCAGAGCAGGTAGGACACGCGTCAGTGGGCTTGCAGCAGGCGAGGCGCAACCTGCCGGTGAACCTGCGCCTGCAATTGGTCCTTGCCGATGTACTCATCTTCCGCCGCGTTCGCGCGGCCTTCGGCGGACGGCTCCAGTTCGCCTTCAGCGGTGGGGCGCCGCTCGATCCCGATATTGTCGAGTCCTTCCATGCGGCCGGCATGCCGCTTCTGGAGGGGTGGGGGCTGACGGAGACCGGCGGGGCATTCACCTTCAACCAGGTGGACTGTTTCCGCATCGGTACTGTGGGCAAGCCCTATCCTGGCCATGAACTTCGCATAGGGGAAGACGGCGAGATCCTGATCCGGGGGCCGTGTGTCTTCCCACGCT
Organism: Ktedonobacterales bacterium; assembly: GCA_052143275.1. Lineage (GTDB taxonomy): Bacteria > Chloroflexota > Ktedonobacteria > Ktedonobacterales > JADMIN01 > JAJPKE01. The sequence goes on from JBKQTH010000103.1 coordinate 1,876, forward strand.
ACCACAACAATCCCCTGGCCACAGCCGAAGCGTTTGACACCGAAGGGTGGTTCCACACCGGCGACATCGGCGCGCTCGACGCGGATGGCTTCCTAACCATCCGGGGTCGCAAAAAGGACCTGATTGACACCGCCGGCGGCGAGAAGATCGCCCCCCAACAGGTCGAAGCGCTGCTCAACCGTATCCCGCTGGTCGCGCAGTCGTGCGTCTACGGCGATCGCAAACCCTATCTCGTCGCGCTGTTGACGCTGGAGTGGCCAGCGGTCCGAGCCTGGGCGAGCGCCAAGGGCCTGGCGTACCACGACGTGCATGAGCTTGCCAGTTCACCGGCCTTGCGCGCTGAGCTGGACGGGCATCTCGCGCAGGTGAACCAGCAACTGGCGCACTTCGAGCAGGTCAGGCACTATGGCATCCTTGCGAAGGACTTTACGGTCGAGAATAAACAGCTGACACCTACCTCGAAGATCCGGCGCAGTGAAATCGTCGAGCGCTACCGCGCGCAATTCGAGGCGCTGTACCAGCCGACACCTGCTGCCGCGCCCTCGCCCTGACGCGCCTGGAATCCTGGCATGACGCGGCGCGACATCCCTGCATACCAATTGGCTGCCCGCGATCCAGGGGCGATTCTCCGGAACGAACGCCAAACGCGGAGTGGCCGGTACCTAGCGAGGAGGGTATTAAGAATGTTCGCGAGGCGCCCGCGCCGCTACAGTGTGCTTCCCTACTCGAGAGGACGACGGGCTGCACAAGACCTAGAGCTTATCCAACGAAAGCATGTGATCCATGGACTCGCAGAGGTAGATGTCACCTACCCGCGCGCGCTGCTCCAGGCCTATCGCACGCGGACGGGCGAGGAGCTCTCCTTTACTGCCTGGGTGGTTACGTGCGTCGCCCGAGCGGTAAAGGAGCACCCGACTGTGCAAGCATATCGCCAGGGCCGCCGCCTGCTGGTCTTTCATGACGTTGATGTCACGGTCTTCGTCGACCGCGAGCGGCACGGCCAAAGCGAGGTGGTCTACCACATCGTGCGGGCGGCGGAGACCAAATCCGTGCTCGCTATCCATGCGGAGGTGCGCGCGGCGCAACGCGCCTCGAACCGGCGCGACTCAGAGTTCACCTTAGTGCGCCTCTACGATGCGCTGCCGCGGTTCGCACGGCGCCTGCTGATCCGCCTGGCAGCGCATCTCCCCACGCTCTGGACACAGATCGGCGGCACCATCGGCGTGACGGCCGTCGGCATGTTCGCCACAGGCCGGGGAGGCTGGGGCATTCCTCAGACCTGGAACACGCTCGACGTGACCGTCGGCGGCATCGCCACGCGGCCGGGGGTCGTCGCCGGGAAGATCGCGATCCGCGAGTACCTCAGTATCACGGTCAGCTTCGATCACGATGTCGTGGATGGCGCTCCAGCGGCACGGTTCGGTGGGCGCTTGGCAGAGCTCCTCGAGAGTGGTTACGGATTAGACGCGCTCGAAGCCGGCAGCCCACCTGAGACGGTGCACTCTCCCAGCGAGTAGATCAGCCTGCCCGGGTGCGTCGGTGCTTAAGTGGCATGCGGAAGGTGGGGAGTCTATGGCTATAGGAAGGATTGCATACATCCGATGTACGGACTACTATCTGAGTGCCGTCTGGTTCGTCACAAAATAGCCGCATTGAACGCCATCGTTGGCAGACAGGGCAGACAGGTGAGGCATATGCAGGCATCTCCATCTACTGAGAGAAGAGCCTCGGCAGCGGTTCGTAACGGCTTGCTTTTCGGAGCCATCACCGCGGTTGTCTACATCGTGAGTGCGTTCATACAAGATATAACTGGAACTACAGTTGCTCTTATAACCATAGGTAGCGCCTTCACGCCGCTCGCATTGCTTAACCTGGCGTCGTTGATTGTAGCGTTGGTACTCTTCTTTCTTGCTGGCTTGAGAACGGCCAGAACTGACGCGAGATTGAGCTCTGCCGCCGCAGCAGGATTCATTGCGGCGCTTATGGTAAGTATCGTTGAGATTACCACTCTCATTGTGAATCAAGGATTTCTCTATGGCACGACGATAAACACATTGCGAGCAGATAAGCGCTTAGCCGATGGCGGTTTTCATTACCTCATGTTCCTCAATGCTGTAGCCGGTTCCATGCTCACGTTGATCATCTATATTGCGCTGGGGGCCGGATTCGGATTCGTAGCTGGTATTCTCCAAGGGCAATTCCGTCAGGAAGCCTTGTGGCGTTGAATCTGCTCGTTTACTCTGGCCTGTGCATTTGCGAGTACTGCAGCGAATCATAAATAGAGTACGGTAGACATGAGTGTGCAAACGGCGTGACACGGGCACCTTCTGTGCTGCGCATATCTCGTGCTGCGCATATCTCGTGCTGCGCATATCTCGTGCTGCGCATATCTCGTGCTGCGCATATCTCGTGCTGCGCATATCTCGTGCTGCGCATATCTCGCGCTGCGCATATCTCGCGCTGCGCATATCTCGTGCTGCGCATATCTCGTGCTGCGCATATCTCGTGCTGCGCATATCTCGTGCTGCGCATATCTCGTGCTGCGCATATCTCGCTCGCTGCTAACTCTGATTTGATGGCCCTTTTGCTCGCAAGCGTTCCTGTAGTAAACATGTTTGGTAGTGTATATTCTCATTGAGCACGTATCCTGCTGAAGAGACAAAGGGGGCCAAGTCCTTATGCAGTCAGAAGTGGCAGAACTCTCTGATCGCTAGGTACGCGTTTGTACTTTTGTACTCTGGCAGAGCAAAAGGGAACATAGTCAGCTCTACTGATGATTTACGTTAGGTTTCACGCTACTGTGCCTGCGAAACTGGGCCGGAGCATACCGGCAGAACTACCGACATGAAGGTCAGCTCAGGTTCGTATAGGGCGTACATTCGACCAAGAAGCTAGGCGAGAGCTTTGACGAGGAGAAACCAATGGCTGAAGATTTTCTTCCAATTATTGACTGGGATCATATCGAGTTCTATGTCAGTAACGCAAAGCAGGCAGCGTTCTACTACAGCCAAGCGTTCGGCATGGAGATTGTAGCGTATGCCGGGCTAGAAACAGGTGTGCTTGACCATACAAGCTATCTGTTGCAGAGCGGTGATATCCGTTTCGTGCTCACCTCACCACTCCACTCTTCCAGCCCCATTGCCGAGTGGGTCTGCAAGCATGGCGACGGAGTGCGGGATATTGCTCTTACGGTGCCCGATGCTACCTCTGCCTACGAGGAGACTACTAAGCGAGGTGCGGTCGGTGTGCTTGAGCCCGTAACCATTAAGGATAAGAGCGGCCATGGGATTATCAAGCGTTCGGCAATCAAGACGTACGGCGATGTTGTTCACAGCTTTATCGAGCGGAAAGGCTACAACGGCCCCTTCCTGCCCGGTTTCGTAGAGCAAGTTTACCAGGCTGGTCCGCGTCCAGCGCACGCTGGCCTGATGCGTATCGACCATGCGGTTGGCAATGTCGAGCTAGGTAAAATGAACTATTGGGTAGAGTTTTACGAAGACGTAATGGGCTTCAAGCTCAGTGATCACTTTGATGACGAGCATATTAAGACTGAGTACGCTGCGTTAATGTCGAAGGTGATGCAGAACGGCAATGGGTACGTTAAATTTCCGATCAACGAGCCAGCCTACGGCAAGAACAAAAAGAAGTCCCAGATCGACGAGTACCTTTACTACAATGAGGGTCCAGGTGTACAGCATATCGCCATGCGCACCGACGACATCGTCGCATCAGTAAGTCAGTTGATGGCACAGGGCGTTCAATTCTTGCCACGACCGGTTCGCTATTATACTGATCTAGAGGACCGTTTGCGTGATCTCACCGCCAGGGGTTATGGCACGCTCGGGCCAAGCGGCCATCCCATCAAAGGTGAAAACTATCTCGACAAGATCCCCAATCTAGATAGATTGGCCCAGCTAGGTATTCTAGTAGATGGCGACGATGAGGGTTATCTGCTGCAGATTTTCACTCGCATTGCCCAAGACCGTCCATCACTCTTTTTCGAGGTGATTCAGCGCAGGGGGGCCCGTGGGTTCGGCACTGGCACTTTCAAGGCTCTCTTCGAGGCATTAGAGAGAGAGAAAGACGCACGAGCCCTCCCGAAGGAGTTAGATGGCACTGTTGATGAAACGGCATGAGTACCACCTATCCGGGGCAACTTCTCCGACCCTGAGTGGGACCGTCTCCAACTATTCCTGCCACTATGGGCTCACCAGAGGGCAGACTCCGCCGCCATTCCCTCCGTAGCGTCTTCTTGGAGAAATGGGACTCCTACGCCAGCCAGTGGGATACCCTCCCCCCACGCCCGGAACCGGAGCCAGGAAGGCATGTTTCACTTCTGTTCAGCACCTCATGACTGCCGCCCGTCACGTGCGGGCCAGCTCTGAAGTCGCCAGCGGCAGGATGAACCAAAACGTCGACCCCTGTCCTGGTGTACTCTGGACCCCAACCTGCCCATCATGTCGTTCGATGATGGTCCGGCTAATATGCAACCCCAGGCCCAGTCCGACCCCGCTGCCACCCTGGGCTTCGATCCCTTCGACCCGATGAAAGCGTTCCCAGAGGTGCTCCT
>JBKQTH010000104.1:0-4106 GCA_052143275.1 Ktedonobacterales bacterium
GCGAGATGGCAAGCTCATCGTGGCTATGCCGGGTGTTCCTCATGAGATGAAGCGTATGTGGGAACATGAGGTGGTACCCCGTCTCGGTGAACGCGCCGGTGGCGCGGTTCTCTTCACCCGCACGCTGCGGGTTGCCGGCCTGGGAGAGTCCAGTGTCGAGCAGCGTCTGGAATCCCTGATACACAGCAGCAACCCTACGGTTGCCACCTACGCCAAAACCGATGCAGTGGATGTGCGCATCAGCGCCAAGGCCCGGACCAGGGAAGAAGCCGAGAGACTGGTCGACGATATCGACGAGCAGGCACGGCGTATACTCGGACAGCATGTCTTCGGCATAGATCAGGACACACCGGCAAGCGTAGCGCTCCAGCTACTGATCGACCGCGACCTTACCCTGGCCGCCATGGAATCCTGCACCGGTGGTCTGCTCGCCAGCACGCTCACCGATGTCCCCGGCAGCTCGGCGGCCTTCATGGGCGGCCTCATCGCCTACGCGACCAAGTTGAAGGTTCAGTGGGGTGTGCCGGCGGAGATCATCGAGACCCATGGATCCGTCAGCGTCGAGACGGCCCGGGCCATGGCTCAAGCCATTCGCGAACGTCTGGGCGCCGACATCGGTATCGGCATCACCGGGGTCGCTGGACCGGCCCAGCAGGAGGATAAGCCGGTCGGCACCGTGCACATCGCCATCGGAAGTAGAGAACGCATGAGCGACACCAGCCAGCTCTTTCGTGGCTCACGCTCCGAAATTAAGTGGCGAGCGGCCCTCACCGCCGTGAACCTGCTTCGGCTCCATCTTCTGCGCTCATCGAGTTAATGGCCGCTTGCTTTGAACAAGGTGACGGTAATCACCTACCTGATTAGGGATTGGAGCAAAATCAACTGCTGCACATTGATCTCGATAGTCTATCGTTCCCAGGTAAGCACCAGCCCATACTGGCGCCGCATGGGGCAGTGGCTACCAGCCAGCCGCTAGCTGCACAGGCCGGAGTTGAAGTGCTCAGGCGTGGAGGGAATGCGGTGGATGCCGCGCTGGCCACCGCCATAACCCTGACTGTGGTGGAGCCGGCTGCCAATGGGATGGGTGGTGATGCCTTTGCTCTGGTCTGGGATGGCGCCCAGCTGCACGGCTTGAATGGATCGGGGCGTTCCCCAGTAGGGCTCACTTTGGATGTGGCCGGTAGCCATGGCTTTCACCAGACCATGCCTGACTATGGCTGGCTTACGGTGACCGTGCCGGGTGCGCCCGCGGCCTGGCGAGATCTTCATCAGCGCTTTGGCAAGCTACCCTTCGAGACGCTCTTCGAGGCAGCCATCGAATATGCCGAACATGGCTATCCGGTCTCGCCCATCTCTCGCTGGAACTGGCGCCTGTCTGTCGAAGAGACCCATTCCCAGCTGGCAGGCAAGGAGTTTTCGGCATTCTTACCGCTGTTAGCTCCAGAAGGGCGGGCTCCGCGAGTAGGCGAGCTCTGGCGGAGCCCAGAGATGGCGCGCAGTCTCCGCGTGATAGCCGAGACTGGAGCTGAGGCCTTCTATCTCGGGGAACTGGCTGAGCGGTGTGTTGAGTGGGCCGAGCGTTCCGGCGGCTTCCTCACTGTGGATGATTTTGCGCGCCATACCAGCTCCTGGGTAGACCCGATCAGCACTAATTACCGGGGTTACGACGTTTGGGAGATGCCGCCCAATGGGCAGGGACTGGCGGCGTTGCTTGCCCTCAATATTCTCGAGGGCTTTGATCTTGGCCCCGCTATACCTCGAGAGTCCACCCGCAGCTACCATCTTCAGCTGGAAGCTATGAAGCTGGCTTTTGTCGACGCCCACCGCTACATCGCCGACCCCGAGTACGGCGGAGTGGCCATACCGGTAGCGGAGCTACTCTCGAAATCGTATGCTGCCCACCGTCGCGCCCTGATAGGCGAACAGGCGCTCCGCCCCGAGCCGGGCAATCCCGCCGAAAGCGACACGGTCTACCTCTGCACCGCGGACGAATCCGGCATGATGGTGAGCTATATACAGTCTACCTATGACCCATTCGGCTCCCACATCGTGGTGCCGGGTACCGGTATCGCCTTGCAGAATCGGGGCCGCGCATTCTCGCTGGACCCAGCGCATCCCAACTCTCTAGCACCGGAGAAACGCCCATTCCATACCATCATTCCGGGGTTTCTCTCCCAAAACGGTGAAGCGATTGGGTCGTTTGGCGTCATGGGCGGCCATATGCAGCCGCAAGGACATGTCCAGACCATCGTGAATACCATCGATTATCACATGGACCCTCAGACCAGCCTGGATATCCCGCGCTGGTCCTGGTGGGGCGATCGCTTGGTTAAACTTGAGCCCTGCGACCAGACCATTATCGCTGGGTTGCAAGAGCGCGGACATCAGGTGGAGATGGATCCGAAGGTCAATTGGGCTGGTCGCGGCCAGATCATCTGGCGCTTACCCGACGGTGGGTATATTGCCGCCAGCGATAAGCGCGGCGACGGCCAGGCTGCCGGCTACTAGGCCAAGCTCCAGTCTGTTCCTGACTCTGATTTTACCCTGGTGGCAGATCCGCGATCTCCGGCCAGACCTGGCGCAAGATTTCGGCGAAAAGCCTGCGTTCCGGCGGAGTACCCACGGTTACCCGGACACAGCGGTCCAGCGGCGGTGCGCCGGGCATACGAATGAAGACGCCCCGTTCGGCTAGCGCCGCCAGCAACGCCCGGGCGCGTCTCGGGCCACCCACGTCAATACTTACAAAGTTAGTGGCCGAGGGCAGCGCTGCAAGTCCCAGCTCGGCGGCGACTTCCGCGTAGTCGCTCCTTCCCTCAGTCACTGCGGTGACGACACTCTGTAGATAGCGCGTATCCGCCAGCGAGGCGAGCGCTCCGGCTTGGGCGATTCGATTGACGCCGAAGTGTAGCCGAACCTTGTCAAAAGCGCTGTTGGTCTCGGCCGGAGCTATAGCATAGCCGATGCGGAGTCCAGCCATGCCATGAGCCTTTGAGAAGGTCCGCAGCCGTATGACTCCGCGGTCTTCGGGGTCAAGGGGAGGAATGGCATCGACGGGCGCAAAGTCGTAGTACGCTTCATCAAGCAAGAGTAGGCAATTACCTGGCAGTGTCTGTCGGAACGCTGCGATCTCGCTGGACGTGTGCCAGGAGCCGCTGGGATTGTCGGGATTGGCTAGGTAGACGATCCGCGCACCGGTACGGTTGGTGGCGGCGGCCAGCATCTCGAGGTCGTTGCGGTCGTCCTTGTATGGAATGCGTTCGAGTTTTCCGCCATAGCCATTCACATGGAAGTTAAAGGTCGGGTAGGCTCCCAGTGAGGTTACTGCGGCTGCGCCTGGCTCCAGAAAGGTTCGCACCACCAGGCCCAGGAGATCGTCTATGCCGCTGCCCACCGTGATCTCATCCACAGCGGTGCCGAGGGTCTTCGCCAGCGCGGCGCGCAGCTCAAAGTTCTCCGGGTCGCCGTAGTTGGCTGAATCGGCGATAGCCTCTCGCATGGCTTTCTTGGCGTGGGGCGAGGGACCAAAAGCGCTCTCGTTGGCGCCGAGCCTGAGCCTGATAGGCTTTCCACTCTGGCGCTCGATCGCCTCCGGCGCCACAAACGGCACAGTTGCCGGTAGCCCAGCTACCAGACGTGTCACCGCTACACCACTATGCTCTGCCGCCATGCTGTCCACTTTTCCCCTAACCGGCAATTATCCGGACCGCAAGGGTCATACTAGGCTACGTCGCCACTGCTCGCCGTTGCCAGTCTACCTGATTTTCCGGTAGCTGTGAAGACCAGCTCAGCGTATCCCAGCCAACAACTCGGCGCAGCGCAGCGCCCCCTCCCAGCCGACACCGTTATCTTCAAGAAACCAGCAGGCTGAGAGCACCGCCTGGGCAAAGCCCCAGTCGCGTATCCGTTCCCGGTCGAAGCCCAGCTCCTCGGCTAGCTGGTCAATGCGTCGAGCCAGAAAGCGTTCCGGTTGCGGTGTGTTCAATATCCGGGTCACTGGATCTCGCAGAAATATTCCTGTATCGTAGGCTGGTTCGCCAATGATGCCCTTGGGGTCGATAGCTAGCCAACTTTCACGCTGCGCCGACAAGACATTGCCAAAATTCAGG
>JBKQTH010000105.1:0-4397 GCA_052143275.1 Ktedonobacterales bacterium
GGAGACGTGTGATGCGTGCCGATAAGCAAGATGTTCTCAAACGCCTGAACTATATCGAAGGCCACCTGGGCGGCATTCGCAAAATGGTGGAGAAAGACGAGTACTGCGTCGACATTCTTCGCCAGACGTTCGCCGTACGCAAAGCCATTGAGAAGCTTGAGGCCATGATCCTGGAGAATCACCTGCATGGCTGTGTGCCCGAAGGCATCAAAGAGGGGCGTGAAGAGGCGGTCATCGAGGAACTCGTGCAGCTCTATAACCTGGCGGGCAATCGGTAGCGCACGCTACTACCGGTAGGGTCTTGTACATAACGAGATCGGATGAACGAGATCGGATGACCCGCTATTTGGAAAGAAGCTCGACATGGAAGATCTACAGGAACAGGTGCAGAAGATACCGGACCAGCACTCTGCACCATCAATGGTAGTCGAGGTGCCGGCTCGAAAGGACAGCACTACTGCGGAGCTCGCGCTGGAGGGGATGACCTGCGCGTCGTGTGCGCTGCGTATTGAAAAGGGGCTCGGCAAGGTACCCGGCGTGACCTCAGCCAGCGTGAATCTCGCCACGGAGCGGGCAACCGTCCAGTATGATCCTGCAGTTGCGAGAGTCGATGATCTGCTCAAGAAAGTGGACGCAGTTGGCTACCGGGCAACCCCCCTCACTCCGCGTCCGGTACAGATCGCCGGGGCACCGCCCAGCCCGCTCGCGCTGGCTGGCTACGGCGCGCAGGAGATGCTGCCTGCGGAGCCGGAGACGATCACCGCCACCGCCGAGGCACCGGCGGACACCGAGGCCGCTCGTCGCACCCGAGAGCTCATCCACAGACGGAACACGCTTCTCGTGGGCATTACACTCACCGTGCCGGTCGTGCTGCTCTCCATGTTCTTCATGGACCGCTTCCCTGGTGAGAACTGGTTGCTTCTTGCGCTCACGGCTCCGGTCTGGGGCTACGTCGGCTGGGACTTTCACCGGACCTCGCTGCGGGTCTTGCGGCACGGCGGCGCCAATATGGATGTACTGGTCAGCCTGGGGTCGACCGCCGCTTTCCTCATGAGCGTGGTCGCAACGGTGGCGCCGCAGGTGGTAGGCAGCGTCACCTTCTACGATACGACAGCGCTCATCATTACTTTGATTTATCTCGGGAAATACCTGGAGGCCCGCGCCAAGGGACAGACCAGCGAGGCGCTGCGACGCCTGGCGGGGCTGCGTGCCAGCGTCGCCCACGTGCTCCGCAGCGGCCAGGTGTTGGATCTGCCCATTGACCAGGTGGTCGTTGGCGATGAGCTGCTGGTACGGCCCGGTGAAAAGGTGCCCACCGACGGTGTTGTGCTGGCGGGTGCGTCCGCGGTGGACGAGTCCATGCTCACCGGCGAAAGCCTCCCGGTCGAGAAGAGCGCGGATGACGCGGTGATCGGCGCCACCGTCAATCAGACGGGCGTGCTCCGCATGCGCGCAACCAGGATAGGCGCCGATACCATGCTTTCCGGCATCATCCGGCTGGTTGAGCAGGCGCAGGGCTCCAAGGCCAGGGTCCAGCGGCTGGCCGATACCGTCGCCGGCGTCTTCGTTCCAGCGGTGTTGGTGATTGCGGCACTCACGTTTGTCGGCTGGACCATCGCCGGCTACGTCTTTGGATTTCTGCCTCCTGTGGCCCAGACGGGATCCATTGCCACCAGTCCCTGGATCGTGGCGCTGGTCGCCAGCATCGCCGTGCTGGTGGTGGCCTGCCCGTGCGCGCTGGGTCTGGCGACCCCAACGGCCATCATGGTGGGGACCGGACAGGGCGCGGAGCAGGGCATCCTGATCAAGGGCGGCGAGAGCCTGGAGTGGCTCCAGGCGGTCAATACGGTGCTGCTGGATAAGACCGGCACCATCACCCGCGGCAAGCCCGAGCTCACCGATGCGTTCGCGGCGCCGGAGTCACCATATACGGAAGACCAGCTGCTGCGGCTTGCGGCTATAGCTGAAAGCGTCTCTGAGCACCCGCTGGCGCGGGCGATCGTCGAAGGCGCCCTGACACGTGGGATCCAGCTGCCGCCTGGGCATGCCGGCTCACCTGAGACGTTCGATGCCATCCCTGGAGGGGGTATAGCCGCACGCGTAGATGGTCACGACCTCCTCATTGGCACGCGTGCGCTTCTCGCCGGTCGAGGCATCACGGACGAAAGCGTCGCCCACCTCACCACCGTGCTGAATGAATGGGCAGGTGAAGGCAAGACCTCAATGCTCCTAGCAGTAGATAACCAGGCAGTCGGTGTGCTGGGTGTAGCCGATACCGTGAAAATTGGCTCGGCTGAGTCCATAGCACGGCTGCAGCAGGACGGCCTCGAGGTCTGGATGATCACCGGCGACAACCGGGGTACGGCTGAAGCCGTGGCGGCCCAGGTCGGCATTCCGCTGGAGCGGGTGTTCGCCGAGGTCTTGCCCGCTGATAAGGCGGCTCAGGTGCTGGCGCTGCAAACGTCGGGCAAGGTGGTCGCCTTCGCCGGCGACGGCATTAATGACGCGCCGGCTCTCGTGCAGGCGGACATTGGCATTGCGATGGGAACGGGCACCGATATCGCCATGGAAGCGGCGGATGTGGCGCTGGTCAAGGGCAACTTGCGCAGCATAACGGTTGCGCTTGCGCTGTCGCGGGCGACCATGCGGGTGATCCGGCAAAACCTGTTCTGGGCCTTTGCTTATAACACGCTGCTCATTCCCATGGCCATCGCCTCTCCGGCGATTCCCTTCCTGCAGCAGAAGGCGCCGATCTTCGCGGCGGCGGCCATGGCGTTTTCATCCGTCACCGTGGTCAGCAACTCCCTGCGATTACGGCGCTTCGGGAACGTACATGAGGCACGAATACGGGGATAGATCCATGTGAAGGGTATGCCAGAACGACACGTTGCGAGTCGCGGACGATACTGCTATCCGCGACTGATAGAGATGTGCAATCTGGACACGTACGTCCAGGGGTGCTGACCTGAGAGAGCAGTAGTCAGCACGAGGAGTACAGGAGCATTTCATGGCAACAACACAGGAAACCACACTCTCCATTCCCGAGATCAGCTGTGAGCACTGCGTCAATACCATCAATGGGGCACTGGGCGCGCTCCCGGGTGTCGAGACCGTGATCACCGATATTGAGACCAAATCTGTTCAGCTCCGCTACGATCCGGCTCAAGTGTCCATGGACCGGGTTGCGAGCACCTTAGACGAGGCCGGCTACAGCATCGCCAAGTACTCGACATGGAGTGGAACGCACGGGTGAGTGGAGTAGGGCAAGTGTATGCCTCTCCGCTTGCCCGCGGTGCTTTTGATTCCACGGGGGCTGTCCAGCCAGCGCTCGGGATATAGGGCGACTGCAGAGGAGAGGCAGGAAGCAACGGGGAACAGAAGTATGCAAGCTTCCACCACATCCACGACGATTACCGTGCCGGTGTACAGCCTCAACTTTGCCACTTGCGGACAGACGATCGAGCGGCGACTCGGCGCGCTCCCTGGGGTGCTGCAGGTCGACGCCAACTACGTCACGCAGACGGTCCACCGTCACCTTCGACGAGCGCCACATGAGCGAAGACATGCTGCGCGGCCTGCTCCGGGACTGCGGTTTCGCCTGCGGTGAGCCCATAACGGCGACGGATCTTCTCCAGGCCGGAGCCGAATATGAGCGGCACCCCGAGACGGCCGCAGCGACCGCAGGCCATGCCACAGCAGGTCACGAGATGGGGGCGCACGAACAACCTGCCACAGCCGAGCGCGGCGAAGAGTCTGCAACGAGGGAGCATGCGCTGTACCGCGGCGGCATGGCACACGATATGAGCGACCCGGCGATGGCGGAGGCGATGGAAGCGGACATGCGCACGCGCTTCTTCGTCGCCCTCGTACTGACGGTGCCCATCGTCCTCTACTCCTCGCTCGGCACCAGCCTGCTCCATCTGCATCTGCCGACCCCATTTAGCATCCCCGCTAACTGGCTGCTCCTGGTCCTGACCACGCCGGTGGTCTGGTGGTGCGGCTGGATCTTCCATTCCGGCGCTGGCTATGAGCGCGTCCTCCATTACTGTCGCCACCAACGCGGTCCTGCTCAAGCGTGTCGAGCCCGAGCTGCGGGCGGTGAGGTGAGCGAGGCGCTAGTGGAGCGGCACCCAGAGCGCGCAGCAGTCGAGGTAAGTACCCGGTGACCGGCGCGCAGGGCGTCCGCCGGCCACGTGGACCAAAGGGCCGGACTGGGTAACACAGCCCTTCTCGTTTACAGTAAATCGGCCAGAAAGCCCCTGGCTTGAATCCTGACTTTTATACACAAATTACCAACGGAGTTGAGCAGCCAAATGAACCCCGTCCAGAAGGGTTTGGACGTGAAGCCAGCCCTGCCACAGAGTCTTCCACCCAGGTGGCCCATCGCGCCGGCGAGC
>JBKQTH010000106.1:0-10084 GCA_052143275.1 Ktedonobacterales bacterium
TGCTGCCACTGCTCAGCAGCTTCAGATGAATTCCATAAGTTATTCGGCGATATTTGCTCTTTGTGTTCGTTTGACATGTTTTTCTTCTCCTCTAAACGTGTCAGCGCTCTGCTATTGGTCCCGGTGAGGTGGGATGGAATGCCCTTTCCCTGTCAAGAGCAAGGGAGGCAACCCATGTTCCAATACAAACAGGATATGGTCGGCCATTGCCTCGGGGCCTGGTTCATCCTGTTCAAACCACCAGTTAATTGCTCGGACCATGGCAAAGCGAGAAAATTTCTAACTTCTCGACCCCTTTTAGACAATTTCTTACGAGTTGGAATCCGCATTGCTTTCACCACCGGCCATCAGCGGTAAGCGGAACCAGAACGTCGCTCCCTGACCCTTTGTGCTTTCCACACCGACGTGCCCATGGTGCAGCTCAACCAGGCGCTTGGAGATATGCAGCCCCAGTCCTAGACTACCATCCCCACCGCTGCTGCTTTGGAGCTCGACACCAGGCACTCGATGAAACAACTCCCATAGATGCGCCTGCTCCTCTGGTGGTAGGCCCGGCCCTCTGTCACGGACGGATACAACGGCCATGCCCTCGACCAGCTGCAGGAGCACGTCTATCCTCTGGTCATCGGGCGAGTACTTGAGCGCATTTGTGAGAAAGTTGGCCAGCACCTGACCGAGCCGGTCGCTATCTCCTAGCACGGTGACCGCCTGGTCAGGCACCTCCACATGGATGGTGCGGCCGGGCGCGGCGAAGTGCGCCGCTGCCACCTGCTCGCGCACCACCGCCGCCAGGTCGCATGGGGCAAGCCGTACCTCCAATTTGTCGAAGCGTGCTTGCGCCACATCGAAGAGCAAGTTGGTGAGGCGCACCAGCCGGTCCACACTGGCCCGAGCAGCGGTGAGGCTGTCAACGACAGAAGCGGCGGTACTGGCCTCCTTGCTGTCCTGTGACTGAACAACTGCTGACAAGCGGCTGGCTCGCCTCTGCGCCAGGTGCACATTGCCCGCCACTGCCGTGACTGGCGTCCGGATGTCGTGCGCCGCTACTGCGAAGAACTCGTCCATCTGGTGGGCTGCCAACGAGGTAGCCCACTCACGTGCCTGCGCCGCCTCGCGCTCCTGCTTCAGCTGCTCGCGTTCAGTAATGTCAATGGCCGAGCCAATATAGCCCTCAAACGATCCGTCCTGTGCGAAGCGTGGAACACCGGTATCGACCAGCCAGCGATACTCTCCATCGAAGCGCCGCAGCCGGTATTCCATGACGAAGCTCTGGCGCGCGCGGAAGGCCGTCAAGTACGTCTCCAGACAGCGCAGGTAATCGTCTGAATGGACTCCCTCCGCCCAGCCGTTGCCCAGCTCCTGCTCGAGGCGCCGTCCAGTAAAGCCCAGCCAGCGGGCGTTGACGAACGTCACCAACGCATCGGCACCAGAGACCCAGAGTAAGACAGGGGCCGTGTCAGCCATCCTGCGGAACCACTCCTCGCTCGCCAGTGCTCGGGCCAGGGCTACCTCCGCCTCCTGGCGTGCCTGCTGTTCAGCCATGCGGGCCGTACGCTCGGCCTCGTAGAGTTGAGCACGGTCAATGGCGAGCGCAATGCGGTCCGCCGCCTGCTGGAGCAGCTGCACGTCTTGGTCGGTGAAATGGCGGGGGAGTCGGGTCCCCACGTGCACGACCCCCAGCAGGCGCCCTGCGACCAGGAGCGGCACCCCCGCCATGGAGCTTAGGTTCTGCTGCAGGAAGGAGTTGAACACCGGGAACCTGGCGATGTCGTCCACGATAAGCGGTGCTCGGCTCGCCGCGATGCTGCCGGAGAATCCCTGGCCCGCTGGCACTCGGACATTGGGCGTGGCCTCCTCTAGCCCCCGTGCCGCCCGTATAACCAGCGTCTGGCTCTCCCCGGTGTCATCTGCCAGTAGGATGGTGGCGTCGTCCACTTCCATAATGTCTACGACGCGTCCCAGCAGCTCATGGAGCAGGTCCGCCAGCGTCAGGTGTGAGAGGGCGGTGTCAGCCAGGGACCGCAACCAGCGCAACTCACGATTGGTGGCCTCCGCAGATGCCCGCGCCCTCTCGGCTGCAGCCCAACCCTCCTGCACGCGGTGCAGCTCAGTCACATCGCGGATGCCGTAGATGACCAGGGATTCGCTCTCTTCATCCTCGCTGGGCAGTGGGCTAAGGCGCACCTCGACCGGAAACTCGCGGCCATCGCGGTGGCGGCCAAACAACGAGAGATTAGCGTCCATGGGACGGGTTCGCGGGGCCGCCCCGTAGGTGCGACGATGGTGCTGGTGCACCGCATGAAACTGCTCAGGGAGAAGTACTTCGACAGCCTGGCCGAGCAGTTCTTCGCGGGGGTAGCCAAAGAGCACCTCTGTCTGCCGGTTGACGAGGATGATACGTCCGGCAGTGTCGGCCACCACCGCCGCGTCAGGAGCCAACTCGACGATAGACTCTACCGAAACTTTGAGTTCTGGGAGGAGAACGCCACGTTGAACCTTGTCTGGTGGTTGTTGTTTGTCCCGAGCCATCTGCGCCATCCTACGCACCGGCAGCCAGGCGCGAGTCCCACTCCGCGCGGCGTTGACCAATCAGCGCTGAAGTTAGAAAGGATACAGCACTACCTGCGAGTGAGGCGGTTTCCACCGGTACTGTCCGAGTATCGCACGGGGCCCTGACCGTGTCAAGCAAGCGGAGTTGGAGGAAGCGGAGCTACGGGCGGCGCGAGACTTCTGCTGGCACGACGGTGGCAGACGTCCAACGTCAGCCCACCTGAAACTGTCATATTAGGGCGCGGCGCTGGCCAGGCCAGACCTCGGACCGGAGAGAGGCAGGGTGAACCAGAAGGTGGACCCCTCTCCGACCGCGCTCTTGACCCCCACTCGCCCGCCGTGGGCCGTGATACTGGCCTTGCAGATGTGCAGCCCCAGCCCCAGGCTGCCGCCCTGTATCCCGCCCGGCAACTCTGCCTTCGCAGCGACCGCTGGCGCGCGGTGGAACAGCTCCCATATTCGCCCCCGCTCCTCCTTGGGGATGCCTGGCCCCTGGTCGCGCACCGCTACCCGCGCCCGGCTTCCGCGCGCCTCCACGAAGACGTCGACCGGCCGGTCCGGCGGCGAGTACTTAAGCGCATTGGTCAGGTAGTTTGTGATCACCTGCCCGATCCGGTCGGCGTCGGCCTCGACCGGGATCGGCTCGCCGCCGGGCGGCGTGTGCAGGGTGACGGAGCGCTCAGGTGCCGCCACGCGCTGCGCCGCCACCTGCTCGCGTACCAGCGCCGCCAGGTCACACGGCGCCCGGTGGAGCTCCAGCTTGCCCGCGCGGATCGCCGCGGTGTCGAAGAGCCGGGTGAGCAGTCGTGACAACCGGTGCGCGCCCTGGTCCGCGTCCTCCAACTGCCGGCGCACGTCCGCGACCTGGCGCAGGAAGTCGGGGTTCTCGCTCTCAGCCGTGGCCGCTAGCCGCTTGGTCTGACGTTCCGCGAGGGCGATGTACCCCAGGGTGACGGTGAGCGGCGAGCGCAGATCATGTGAGGCGGTGGCCAGGAACTCCTCCATCCGCCGACTCGCCTCGCGCGCCGCCAGCTCGGCGGCGCGTGTCGCTTGCTCCCACTCCAGAAGCCGCGCTCGGTCCTCTTCCAGACGCCTGCGCTCGGTGATGTCCTGCAGCATGACGATGAAGTACTCTGGCTCCCCCTCCGCGGTCCGCACCAGCGAGACGGTGAGATGGGTCCAGACCAGTGCTCCATCCTTGCGGACGTGGCGCTTCTCCAGCTCATACTCATCCAGCTCGCCCGCCAGCGCGCGCCGGATACAGTCGAGCTCGGCATCGAGGTCGTCAGGGTGGCTGAGGTCCTGGATGCTGAGCCGTGCGAGCTCTTCGCGGCTGTAGCCCAGCAGGTCGCAGAGCCGCGGGTTGCAGCGCAGCCAGCGCCCATCGTGCGCCACGTGGGCGATGCCGATGGGCGCCCGGTCGAACGTCGTACGAAAGAGACGTTCCCGCTCGCAGAGAGCCGCTTCAGACCGGTCGCGCTCTATCCAGTCGTCTGCAGGCGCATCGTGCGTATCGTGCGCATCGTGCGTCTCATCGGCATCGTGGGCAGGGCGGGAGAGGGAAGTGACCCGCGTGGTGGGCAGGGCGGCGTCATCATAGCCGGTGGTCGTCGGGTGGCCATCGAAGGTATCGACAGTATCGTGCTGCATGTCGTGTTCTCGCTGTCTGGGCTGCTCACCTATCGACTGGGTTGGGAGGTGCGTCATCGCACTGATGGGCAGACTGGATTATTGAGTCCTGGACGCAGCGGCTGTGCTCCGTGCGGCGGAGCCGCCAGCGGCGCCCTAGTCGCCCGGCGTCATAATACGACGGAGAGATAACAGAGATATTACAGAGATGATAGAGATTACGGAGACGTTGCGGCGATGTGAGAAACGGTTTGCAAAGGCGGCCCAGATCCAGAAATGCTCTCGCATTGCCATTGTCCATGAGTGCCAAATAATAGACTTTTCAAACCGTTTCTGAATACTACAGCTACAGTTACGAGTAGAAGAGCCATAAGATCAGAGTTCGCAGCGTCAGTACGCAACTGCTGAGAGATAGTTCTCGCTGGATAACCTGCAGGCAGTCTCACTCGTCGGTGCCGACAATGGAGGCTTCTTGCTCTGAGTCAGCGGCCAGTGGCAGCCGAAACCAGAACGTGGAGCCCTGGCCGACCACGCTCTCCACTCCCACCTCGCCGCCGGGGTGGAGTTCCATCAGGCGCTTGCAGATGTGTAACCCCAGACCCAGGCTCTCGCCGTTGGCGCTCACGCTGCCTTGCGTCTTCACGCCCGGCGCCCGATGATAGAGCTCCCACACGCGGCTCTGTTCTTCCCAAGGCAAGCCAGGCCCGTGGTCTTGCACGGAGACCGTCACCAGCCCTTCCCTCACCTCGAGGTACACCACCACTGGTTGGTCGTCAGAGGAATACTTGAGCGCGTTGGTCACATAATTGGTCAATATCTGTCCTAGTCGGTCTGCATCCGCCATGACCATAACGGGCAGATCAGGGAGATTTAGCTCGATGATGCGATCGGGCGCAGCCGCCTGTAGCCCCGTGACTTGCTCGCGAACCAGCGCCACGAGGTTGCACCGGACAAGGGTGACGGGCAACGTACCCGAGCGGATGCGTGCCACATCGAAGAGCAGCGTCACGAGGCGCAGCAAGCTTCTCATACTGGCATGGGCACCGTCCAAGGCGGTCATGAGCGGTTTGGTTAGCTCAGCGTCCTGCCCACCCCGCGCCTGCAGGGTCCCCACGAGACGCTGGGCTCGGGCGCGGGCGAGCTGCAGGTTGGCGGAGACCGCCGTGATAGGTGAGCGGATGTCGTGCGAGGCCATCGCGAAGAACTGGTCCATCTGCTGGGCTACCTCCTGCGCAGCTAACTCGCTCGCCCTCGCTTCTTCCCGCTCGCGCTCCAGCCGTTTGCGCTCGGTGATGTCTTCTGAGAAGACGACGATCCCGCCGACCTCGCCGGATCGGATAAACCAGGGGCGGACTTCCCATCTGAGCCATTGGATCGACCCGTCGAGGCGTTCGAAGCGATCTTCATCACTCTGTTCGACTGCCCCGCCCAGACACCGCCGGTGGATCGCCCTCCAGCGTGCGGGCAACTCGGGAAAGACCTCGTAGTGGCTGCGTCCAAGGAGGTTGCCTTCGAGATGGAAGTCTTGCATCCACCGGCGGCTCATCGATAGGTAGCACATCTCGCGGTCAAACATGGCAACGGCCGCTGGGGCGTGTTCCACGAACAACCTCAGTCGCTCTTCCGAGGCCTGTAGTGCCTCTTCGGCCTGCTTGCGCGCAGTGATATCCTCCACGACGGAGATGAAATACTCAGGGTTCCCTCCCGCGTCGCGGACCAGCGCGACGGTCAACTGGGCCCAGACGAGACTCCCGCCCTTGCGCACGAAGCGTATTTCAATTGCAAAGTGATTGCGCTTCCCTGCCAACATCTCCCGGAGGTACTCGAGATCGTCCTCCAGGTCTTCAGGGTGAGTGAGGTCCTGGAACGTATGCTTCATCAGCTCCTCTCGGCGATAGCCCACGATCTCGCAGAGCCGCCGGTTGACTTCGAGCCATCTCCCATCCGGTGCCACGCGCGCCATGCCTACTGCGGCCTGCTCAAACGTCGCACGGAACAGCCGCTCGCTCTCCAGTAGTGAGTGCTCCAGTTGCTTGCGTTCGCTCAGATCCACCACGAAGCTCACGAAGCGGGGTGGCGTTTGTTCCAGAAGTGCAAGACCTACCAGAACCGGCAGACGGCTACCGTCTTTGCGGATGTATTTGCACTCGATTGGTTCGGCTGCACCCGCAGTCAGCGCCTCGTTCACCGCACGTTCCATGAGAGTGATATCCTCTGGTGGCAACAGGGCATCCGTGGTCAGCCGCCCGGCCAGTAATTCCTCGTGGGTATAGCCAAGCATCTGCAGGTAGGCGTCGTTGGCCTCTAGCACCTGCTTGGTATCCCCGATGACCATGCCGATGATGCCCGACTCAACCAGTCGCCTGAAGCGCGTCTCGCTCGCACGCTCACGATCGAGTGCCGCCTGGGTCTCCTGGCGTGCGGTTTGCTCGGCTTCGAACATCTGGGCACGCTCGACAGCGGTGGCTATGTGTTCAGCTGCGTGCTGTAAGAGCTGCACATCTGGCTCGGTGAAGTGGTGCGGCTCAGCGGTGCCCACATGGAGGACCCCCAACACGCGGTCTTGTAGCAGCAAAGGCGCGCCTAACGCAGAGCGCACGTGTTGCGGCAAGAACGAGCTGACACCAGGAAATGTGGAGAGGTCGTCCACGACGAGGGGGGCACGGCTCACGGCAATCCGACCTGCAAAGCCCTGGTCGATAGGCACCTGCTGGTGCGCGAGGACTTCCGCGTCCAGGCCGCGTGCCGCCTGGACGCGCAGACAGTGTTCATGCGCATCCAGGAGCAGGATGGCGACAGTGTCTACCGCCATCACGTTCTGCACCCGACCTAGGAGCTCCGACAGCAGGTCGTCGAGCCGCAAGTGAGCCAGTGCCACATCGGTGAGCGCCTGGAGCCGGCGCAATTCCTCGTTCGCATGCTCGGCCTCGCGCCGTGCCGTATGGATGCGTTGCAGCTCGCTCACGTCGCGGATACTGGCGATGGTCCATGAGTCCGTGTCGCCGAGCGGGCCAAGCCTCACTTCCACTGGAAACTCGGTGCCGTCACGGTGTCGGCCAAACAAGGCCAGGCTGGCGCCCATGGGACGGGCACGAGGAGCGGCGGCATACTCCGCACGGTGCCGCTGGTGGGTACGATGCAATCCCGCAGGAATGAGCTGCTCCGCCGGCTGGCCGAGGAGTTCTCTGCGCGCATAGCCGAATATCTCCTCGGTCTGGCGGTTAACAAGCTGGATGCGGCCAGTGGGGTCGGCCACCACCGTCGCGTCGGGCGCCGACTCAATCGTCTGCTGAATGCGGCGGGCGGCTTGCCGCTCCGTGGTCACATCGCGGTAGATGAGCACGCCACCTCTTCGGCGTCCTTCGGCATCGTCCACCGGCGCGCCCGTCACGCTGAGCTCTATCTTTCGCCCGTCGGCAGCATGGGCATACACATCGACGGCATGGTCGCACGACAGCACCTCACCATGTAGCACGCGCACGGCCGGAATTTCCTCCGCGGGTAATGGGACACCATCGGCATCCTGCAGCTCCAGCCGCCGCGCACGCCCCTCAACGGGCTCAGGTGATCTGGCGGTCGTCCCCTCGTCTCCGAGCAACTGCTGATCGAATGCATTCGCCAGAATCATCCGGCCTTGCTCGTCAAACACGACGACGCCATCGGGAATCGCCGCCAAGACCGCCTGGAATTGCTGCGCCTGTTGCGTGGCATCTTGTCGAGCCGCCTGCGCCGCTTCGAACAGCCGCGCTTGCTCCTCTTCGGCGAGTTTACGTGCGGTGACATCGGTGTGCATTACCACAGCCCCAGGTTGATCACCAGGCAGGGGCATCGCACGCAGGAGGAACCAACGCCGCCTGGTAGGAGGATGGCACGGGTACTCCAGCGTGAAGCACAGCTGGGTGCCAGCCAACATGGCCTGGAGGCCGTCCAACACGCGACGCGCGGTTTCCTCGTTCGATGCCGCACGACACACTTCCAGGTAGTTTCGGCCTACACCGCTCGTGAGGGTATCGCCTGCGTTCTCGTGCGCAAAGCGTTTCCACGCCCCGTTCACGGCCACGATCGTGCCGGACTGGTCCAGCACGGCGATCTGGTCAGGAAGAACGTCGAGCACACCAGAGTCGATGCTGAGATACCCTCCGGATCGGTGCGACATGTTGACCTGCTCAGTCTTACGTCCAGAAGGGGCGGCACTACGGCTATTCTGTGCGTGAGAGAGCAGAGGCGCCCCGTTCTGCGTGCCGGCGAAGGGCCCAATTCCAGGGGCCTTCTTCAGCCCGCGATGCTACGCGCGAGCCGTGGCCGTCGCGCGTGTGAGCACTCTACAACACGGATATGACAGAAATGTTACGGGTTAGCTCCTGCGCGCTCTTCGCCATGTTGAAAACCGCACCACGATTCGTGCCCAGTGGAAGCAAGGTACTCTAGTCGATTACTACTTCGATTATGTCCACAAGCCAGCAGAATCGGCTGAACCGTAAGCCGACGTGGAAGCGATGTCGGCACGCTGCCGTGCCAATCCCGGAAGAGTGCCGGCACCAGCGAGCTGGTTAGAGGGCAGCTGTCCGGGACTGACGCTTGCGGCTAAGCTTCCTATGTGAAAGTCCGCCGGTATTCAGTCTATGTAATCAACAGCTGGACAGATATGGAGATATGCGATATGGCTGTCTGCCCACTGGCTGGATCGTATACCTGAAACGTGATGTAGTAGCTGGAAGTCGACCAGTGAAATGTGTAAGGTATACTTGCTCCATTTCCCATGAGTGTAGTCGCAGGAAAGTACTCAGCATTGTAAACCGACCACGTTATGTCGCCGGATGGAATTCCGCTACAGCCGCCAGTGATGGTGCCGGTAAACTGAAAAGTATATACGGAGCTGGTCCATGTTGGTGCTTCGTCGCTACCCCCATCTAGGCGCTGAGGCGAGAAAAATTAGGCAGTGGCAACTATTATCGTGGCTGTTCAGGCAGAACCAGAGTGGCGCAAGACGAGGCAATTGTTCTAGATTTGTCACACCTCGTACGTTCTGCGTAACACCTTGGTGCTACGTTCACTCCAGGCCGGCACCAGTCGCGCCCACGCACCCACGCGCCCATCGGTCACGCGGTGCTGAGAGCGTGTGTGGTTGGCACCGGCCTACCCACATCGGGGGCGCCTGAGAGGGTAGCGAAGGCGACCGAGGGCGACCGAGGTTATCGCTGGCGTGACACCGATTGGCCCAGAGATTGAGCAGGTAGGCAATCGCAGGCGAAGTGCAGGTGCCCGTCTGTCTCCGTACCGCGAGCTAGCCGTGCCGCCGTAAACCCGCTAGTGAGTCAGTTGCGTCGAATGCCATCGTGACGGCCGATTGCGCCGGTTCAAGGTTGTGGTACCGTGGTACCGCTCTGGTAACCGGCGCAGGTCCATGCACTCTCGGTACCCCCAAGGCGATCTCGCGGCTCCTGGCGCGGGACATGGACGTACCGAAGCGGTCGACGCTCCCAGGCGTAGCCGAGATGGTGCGGCCTCCCGCTGGTGACTCCACGAGGTGGGGAGTCCTCGTCCGAGACCGCTGCGCGAGGTGCGTTAGGCCCCTCAGGCAGCGGCGGGCTGCCGCTGGCAGGGAAGGTAGGGTACTGGTGTGACCGACACCTCCGCGAAGCGCGCCGATCCGCCGCGCCGCACCCTGCTCCAGAGCATTCTCGACGATCGTTTGCTGCTGAGTGCGTTCGTGGTGTGTGCACTGCTGCTCGTCTACCAGCTGAGCGTCATTCTGCTCCAGCCGCCCTGGATCAAGCCGGACACGGACTGGCTGCGCGCTGCGCTGGCGTGGCCGCAGCTGCTCGTCGTGGTCTGGGTCGCCGTGTGTCTTCTGCGCACCCGTCAGCCGGGTGCGGCCGCCTGGTGCTTCGCCGCGCTGGGCCTG
>JBKQTH010000107.1:0-16965 GCA_052143275.1 Ktedonobacterales bacterium
ATGAGCGGATTCTCCAATTCCGGTAGCGTCGTTGGATGGCTAGGAGCCATCTTCTGTACCCGGGCACGCTCCTGTTCGAGCGTATTAATCTGGTCGCGCAGACGCCGCCCAATTTCCTGGTGATGCAACCACTGCTTGTACTTACCCATGTAACATCCCCGCTCGTATTCGGGGCGCGAGTCTCGCGACCCACTCCCGGTCGCCGGCTTGGGCACCATAAACTACCCTTGCCGCTACTGCCCGGCCAGCATGCCCCGGAATTGTCTAGCCTGACCGCGCCAGTATAACATACCGCCCGAATTGGTACAACCAGTGCGCGACATACTCGCCTCAATGGGCTACCCGACGTCTCTGTCTGCATCACTACTAATCTAGCCGCGCATTACGGTGACCGCGTGCCGGACGGACTCAGCGGCCGGCTCCAGCGTCATCTGGATACCATACTTGGGGCGCAAAGTCACTCGTGGGCGTGGCTGAACTGGATATCCCGGAACCAGCCTTGGCGAGTAGCGCTGCAGGATCGTTGCTAATAACAGGCGAGCTTCAAGCTGGGCAAATGGCATGCCTATGCACATGCGAGGGCCAGCCCCAAATGGGAAATAAGCGCCTGCCGGCACTTTCTGCTCATTCAGTGGATCCCAGCGCTCTGGACGAAATGCATCCGGGTCGCCCCAGATATCCGGCAGGCGATGCAATACCCATTGACTGAACATAACAGTGGTTCCGCCGGGGAAATGATAACCCTCCAACTCAAATGCGTCTATCCCGCGGCGCCCCTGGGTCCAGGCCGGAGGATAGAGTCTCATAGATTCAGAGACTACCCAATCTAGGTAGGGTAAATTGGGTAGGTCATCCACCGACGACGGCCGGCCGCGAAGTACCGTATGGAGCTCGGCCGCCAGTTTGGCGGAAACAACTGGATGTTCTGAGAGTAAATAGAATGTCCAGGCCAGAGCGTTAGCTGTCGTCTCATGACCAGCGGCAAACAGTGTCATGGTTTGATCACGTATCTGCCGGTCCGTCATGGTGACTCCATCTTCCTGAGCAGAGAGAAGCATGGAGAGCACATCACCAGTATCACGTCCCTCGGCACGCCTGCGCTCAATCAGCTGGTAGACATACGCATTGAGGGTTCGCAATCCGTCCATGTGCTTGCCATAGGCGGTAAAAGGCAGATCAATCGGTAGCGCGCGCACCGAAAAGGGTAATCTCACCGGATTCTCGATGACACTGGTAAATGACGCACCCAGTTCCGGATGATCTTCTTTCAGATCCACATCGAAGAGGGATTTGGCCACGATACGTAAGGTCAAATCTCTCATTGCCTGCGCAACATCGACTCGTGCACCCGGCCGCCATTCCTGGTCCAGCATCTCCTGGGTATGCTGCACCATAATGCTGGCGTAACTCTCCACGCGCCGCTTGTGGAACGCAGGTTGTATCAGGCGACGCTGCTGCCGGTGAAAGTCGCCGTCCGTCGTCAGTAACCCGTCTCCAAGCACGCGGCGCAGATTTTGATTGAACTGGCTACTGGTGAAATTACGGGCCTGCTCGACAAGGAAATACCGTACGTGCTCGGGTCGAAAGAACATCACAATGGGCGTGCCGCCCAAATAAATTGTTGCCATCCGGCCAAACGAGCGCTGCACACCACTCACAAACGTGAGTGGATCACGCCGGAACTGGAAGACATTGCCAACCACTGGGAATCCAGCTGGACCTGGCGGCAAGTGTGAATTCGGCATGGGCTACTCCTGCTGTCTGCAACGAAGCAATGAAGTCAATAAAGAAAGATTATCCTATTACATGATATACCCAACCATCTGTGAGTTAGTTTAAGGGATTATCCGCCGAGGCGCCAGAGCCATGCCAAGTGAACTCTTCGGGCTGAGCTTATTGGAGTTCCGTCAGAGTAGCTGCAACTGGAGAGATACCGTATAATTTGCCAAGAACACGTGAAAAGAGTTTTTGGTGACGAGGGAGTCAGTGGGAGGAATTGTGCAACAGCGTGCCGACGATAACCGATTACCAGTGCTCACCACTGATGACGAACCTGAATCACTCGATGACGGTATCTTTCGCATTCCGATACCTTTGCCATTCGCTTTGCGTTCCGCTAACATCTACCTGCTGGCTGACGGCCCCCATGCGTGGACACTAGTCGACGCGGGTCTTGGCCTTTCCACCGACGAGTCGGCCCTCTTGGCTGGGCTGGATTTCGCGGGTATCACACTAGAGCAGGTTAGCAGCCTGATTCTTACTCATTGTCACCCTGATCACATCGGCCTCTCGGGCTTGATTCGCGCCGCGAGCGGCGCTCCCATCTACATGCTCTCCGGTGAAGAGCAGACCATGTACCAGGTCTGGGGCCAGCAGGCGGAGGCAGCCAACGACGCGGTTTCCGCGATGTACCTCGCTAATGGGATGACTCCGGTGGAGGAGGCTAGCGGGCGCCATTCCCCCAGCCGAACCCGCGCCATTCTTAAGCTGCCGCCACCAGAGAGCATAGTGACCCTGGAAGATGGGGCGGAACTCCAACTTGGCAACCATACCTACCGGATAATCTGGACTCCGGGCCACTCCGATCGGCATCTCTGCCTGCTGCGGGATGACCATGTCTTCATTGCTGGCGATCACATTCTACCTGGAATTACCCCCAATATCGGGTACTATCCCAATTCGCGGCCCAACCCGCTGGGTGACTACTTCTGGGGGCTGGAGAGGGTACGAGATCTTCCGGTGCGATTGGTTCTACCAGGGCACCGGCTACCGTTTGCCTCGCTCGCGGAGAGAGTGGATGAACTACGGGCACACCACCACGAGCGCAGCGACACCATATATACATTGCTGGCTACAGCCACACCAACGGGTACGAGTGCCGCTGACATTGCGCATTCGCTCTTCGGCGAACGGCTCCGTACCGGTGATGACCTCCGGTTCGCGCTGGCAGAGTCGCTCGCGCATCTCGAGTATCTGCGTGGCCGTGGCCGCGCCTCTCGCCAGACTCACAAGGGCCAGATCGTCTACACCGCTATCCCTACTGCTGAGCAGGCTACTGGATGACTGGGGGCCGCACTATACCAGCCCATGCTCCCTTGCCCAAAGAGCCGCCTGCGTGCGATCACGTAGACCTAGCTTGCTAAGAATGCTCGACACATGGTTCTTCACGGTACCCTCGGTAATGAAGAGCGCCTCGCCGATTTCACGATTGCTTTCGCCACGTGCCACGTAACCGAGAATCTCATACTCCCGCTCGGTGAGGTCATCGGCCGGTAGATTGGTGGGGCCATGTATACTGGTCGATGCCGTCCCAGACGGCGTGGCCGATAGCGATTCCTGAACGTGCTGCGTGGGTCCGTGGGACTCAGATGTTCGTTGCAGGTGGGCCACGACCTTAGCCGCAACCGATGGCTGTAAGGGCGATCCGCCACGCTGCACCACCCGTATCGCATCCACCAGTTCCGCAGCTGAGACATCCTTGAGAACGTACGTTTTGGCCCCAGCACGCAAGCCTTCAATAACATAGGCGTCTTCATCAAATGTGGTTAAGATCAGCACTCCTACACCCGGGAACCGCGAGGTCATTTGCCTGGTTGCCTCTACACCATCCATACGAGGCATGCGTACATCCATAAGCGCTACCTGAGGCTCTAGCCCGGCGCGGCTTAGACGCTCCACCAACGCCAGCGCTTCCAATCCGTCACCGGCCGACCCAACCACCTCGATGCCGTCCTCAAGCTCAAGCAGTCGTTGAAAGCTCTCGCGGAGCAAGGTCTGGTCATCCACCAGGATGACACGAATGACCTGACTTGCCCTATCTGAATGATCCATCGTCATCGTGCCTCCGTGTGTACCGGAGCGTCGCCGCTGGCGGCGATCTGCTGACTGGTAGGGTGATGGGCAAGCGCGTTAGGTGCCGAGGTCTTATCAGTAAAGTTGGCACTGAGGTTATCTTGACCAGATAGGTCTGGAACGGGCAGCGCTACTTCGACACGCCAGCCACGCTCTGGTTCTGGCCCAGCAGTGACTACTCCCCCAAGCAGAGCTATTCGCTCGTGCATACCCGTGAGTCCAAAACCGGGCTCATGGGTGAGCCCGGTAGCGCCGACACCGTTGTCACGTATCAGAAGTTCCGCCCGTCTGGCTTCTATCCGCATACGCAGCAAGACCTTGCTGGCATGGGCATGCTTGCGAATATTCGTCAGCGACTCCTGGGCAGACCGGTACAGCGCCAATCTAATCTCAGCGCTAAGCGTATCGGTGGAGCCTTCCACATCAAGCGTCACTTCTGTCTCGGGAGCGCTAGCCTCGAACTCCTGAACCAACCGGAGAAGCACCTCTTTCAGTTGCGTGCTGGATAGGGGTAGCGGGCGTAAAGCCGCCACCGACCGGCGCACCTCGACCAGGCACTCACTGGCCACCCGACGCGCTTCCAGAAGTTCGGCGTGCACACGCTGGTCGCCGCGTTCTTCGAGTTTGGTAGCAGTCTCCAGCTTGACTGCCAGAATGGTCAGATAATGGCCAAGAGTATCATGTATTTCACGCGCCATGCTGTTGCGTTCGCGAGTAACCGTCAGCTCTTCCACTTCGCCGGCGTAGCGGCGCAACTGTTGCTGCGCCTCTTCGAGCTGTGTCACCAGCGCCTCGGCGCGGCGGCGCTCAATATACTGCTGGCGAACGACAAAGGCGAAGGCAAAAGTGAAGACAACTGCCGGCGACAAGGTCAGCTGAGATTGAGTAAAGTCGGGCGTCCAACCGTTCTCCAGGCCGAGCAGCGAAATCGACATCCCCAGCCACATAGCCAAACTTAGACCAACGGCAACTCTTGGTTTCATCATCACGCTGAAGACCCCGATAGTGGCCAAAGGAAGCAGCCAGTCAAAGCCCATACCGAAGCGTACAGCCTGTAGGCACAGCAACGTCAGCACCGCCAGAGCGGCGCTCCACAGACCAATTTCACGGTTTGAGCACTCACCTGAGAAGATTCGCTCGGTAGATGGCCCGCTCCGGAACACGTATACCCAGGCGAGATTGCCGGCGGTAAGCAACGAGAATCCGAGCAGAGTAAGGTTGGAGGCAGTGAGGATGGCGAGCAGATAGCCACCGGCCACAGCGAGATACGCGCTGACCTCGAGCATCCAGTCGTAATTGCCGCCGAATTGGGCTTGTGGAAGTAGTGGCGACTCGTCTCTCATGATCGGCAGAACCTCGAAAACTGCTATGCGGCGCCGCCGCAAGTATTCGTGCCATCTGTTTATACAGTTCCATTATACCTGCAGGCAGGTCCAGCGCGCCTCTATCTATCGGCATGCTTCTTAGCAGTCACAACTGGCAACGGATGCGGGGAACCATGACTCCAGGCATCCCAGTTGCGAGGGTGAGGCCATCCGAAGCGTGACCCGAGTAACACAGAGAAATCTATCGCCACTCCATGACTGGCGGCACAGGCGCATGGACGCTGTTCCCGTGTACCGTAGCGGACAGAGGTCGCCCAGACACAGATACAGTGATCGCTGTGGCACCTTCTTAGCCAGAAATGAAGGAGAACAAGATGGCAACTCTAGTCGAAGTACCGAGCGCCATCGTCGTGCGCGACCTGACGAAACGTTATAGCGGCCAGGCGGTGGTGAATAACGTCAGCCTCACCATACGCCAGGGTGAGATTTTTGGGTTACTCGGACCCAACGGCGCGGGCAAGACGACGCTGCTGGAGATGGTCGAGGGTCTGCGCCAGCCGGAGACCGGCACCATTAACGTGCTGGGGCTGGATGTACGGCGCCAGCGTCGCCAGGTGCAGGCGCGTATTGGCGTTCAGTTACAGGCAACGACCCTCTTCTCTGAGTTGACTGTGGGTGAGACGATCACGTTGTTTGGGGGGTTCTTTCCTACTCATCGCCGCGTTGCCGATCTTCTGAAAGAAGTCAATCTGACTGAAAAGGAGCGAGCCTTCTCCGGCTCCCTTTCAGGTGGGCAGCGGCAGCGGCTGGCTCTGGCTCTGGCTCTGGTCAACGATCCTGAGGTCATCTTCCTGGATGAGCCCACCACGGGTCTCGACCCCCAGAGCCGCCACATGTTATGGGAAAGCGTGCAGAATTTGCGCCGGCGCGGCAAAACCATCGTGCTGACCACTCACTTCATGGATGAGGCGCAGCTGCTCTGCGACCGCATTGCCATCATGGATCACGGAGCGATCATCGCGCAAGACACTCCAGCGGAACTTATCACGCAGCTAGGCTCCAGCACGACCATTGAATATGCCACCGGCGAAGCGACCGGTCTCAGCGAGCATGATGTGCGCGCACTGCCCGGCGTTACGGACCTGCGTGCAGGACTGGAGCGCAACGTGATCTATTCCGGCGATGCTGAGGCGACGCTGGTTGCGCTGATGCGCGCCGCCGCCCTCTCTGGGGTAACGCTCCGCCAGGTGCAGATACATGCGCCCACGCTGGAAGATGTCTTCTTGAAATTGACCGGTCGCAGCCTGCGCGACTGAGTTTTGTCTCGTCACCTAAATTCAGAATTCGAGGGCTTGCCATGAACGCATTCACCCATATGCTCGTAGCCAGCGTGACCATTTTGCGTCGCAATACCGTACTGATCCTCTCCAGCCTTGGACTGGGCCTGATCTCGATTCTGGCCTTCGGCTGGCTTTTTGGCTCCGGCGGCGGCTTAACCCTGGCACTCGGGGTGGCCAATGAAGGTACCTCTCCGGCGGCGGCGCAGGTGGTACAGGAGTTGAAGCGCCAACAAGGACTGGTGGTATCTACCGGCACGGAGCAAGCCCAGCTTACCAGCCTGCGCAACGGCCAGCGCGACGTGGTGCTGGTGCTGCCGGCGAACTTTGGGCGAGAACTGCAGGCTGGGCAGGGCACCATACAGGTCTATTATAACCAGAGCGACCCGACGACACTAGGATTTGCCCGTAGCGCCGTCACCAGCATCGTGGCCGGACTGAACCAGCAACTGACCGGCAAGCCGATGCCGGTCGTCTTGAGCGAGCAGGCGGTGAGTGTTCACCGCCAAGGGACAATCGACTTCCTGACTCCTGGAATGCTCGGGCTTATGTTGATGTGGGCCAATCTGGCCGTGGGTATAACGCTGGTAGCCTGGCGCAAGCAGGGAATCATGAAGCGGCTGGCGGCGACGCCGTTGCGCCCTGC
The DNA here is from genome assembly GCA_052143275.1 of Ktedonobacterales bacterium. Classification (GTDB taxonomy): domain Bacteria; phylum Chloroflexota; class Ktedonobacteria; order Ktedonobacterales; family JADMIN01; genus JAJPKE01. The sequence goes on from JBKQTH010000107.1 coordinate 7,161, forward strand.
CACGCTGATTAGCGCGCAGATGGTGGCCAGGCTGCTTCTCTCGGTGGCGCAGGCGGCAGTTTTGCTCGCAGTTGCGATGTTGTTCTTCAAGGTACAGGTCTACGGCAATTGGGGCGCGCTCGCGCTAGTGGTTGTCGTAGGAGCGCTTGCGATGATGGCGATTGGCTTCATCGTGGGTAGTTTTGCTAGAAGCGAAGACGTAGCGCAATCCATCGTCTTCCTCATTTCGTTTCCCATGATGTTCCTGGGCGGATCCTATTTCTCGGTAGCGGGTGCACCTTCCTTCCTGCAGCCCATCATCAATTTCTTGCCGCTGACCCACCTCAACGACGCCTTGCGCCAGATCATCAACAATGGTGCCTCGCTGGCCGCCGTCCAATCGGATGTGCTGATCCTGCTGGCGTGGACCGTCATCGGGCTGGTCCTGGCGACGCGCGCGTTCCGCTGGAGCTAGCCATCAGCGTAGCAAAGTAATCTAGTCCGGTAGGTAAGACGTTACACCCTTGCCCTCTGCCCGTTTTCATGAACAGGGCGCCTTTTACTTGGTTTGCCCTCGTTGTTGGCTTAGGATGCAGCGGCTGATTTCTCGCCGGACGCTCAGCTATCCGCCGACCTTGGCCGGAAATAGGTAAGTGGTATTATGTCTTGCGGATGGATACCATGACTGATCTATTTGCGCGACTCATGGAATACCTACAGGTCCTGAAACAGCGACGCTGGATGTTCGCTGGTCTCGCCGCAGTCAGTGTACTGCTCATTGTCTCAAGCCTGCTCATCATAATCGGACTGTCTCCTCGCCAGACGGTCTCGAGTGATCCAACAACCGTGCCCGCCACCACGACGGCGACGGCGACGACCCTGGCAACGGTGACACCTCTGCCTACGCCGACACATACAGTGACTCCGGTTCCCGTACAGAATCAACCGATCAGTGTCGTACAGGCACCGCCGCCGCCGCCGGTTCCTACGGCGCCCCCAAATCCACCTACGCCGACGGTTCAGGTCTGTCCGACCCCGACGGCATTTCCTACACCGACTCCGACTGACACACCGCTGCCTTCGCCAACTGCGACCAGTACCGGCACGGCGGGCGCTACCGCGACCAGCGCAACGACCGCAACAACTGGATCAGCGCTACTAATTGCCAATGAGTGCCAGCAATGTCCGTATTACAGCGGCAACAATCCAAGCCAATCCGAGATTAGCAGCGCTCTCGACGCTGCCGCCGACCTCTACCAGCTGCCACGCAATCTCCTGCTGGCGGTAGCGTGGCAGGAAAGCCAATGGCATGAGGATGTGACCTCGTGCGACGGCGGCATCGGCCTGATGCAGATTCAGTATTATACGTATCCATGGCTCAACAGCCAAAGCGTGCCGGAGTGCGGCCTCTCGACAACCAACTACGATCCCACTACCCTGGCGGGAAATGCCGACCTGGGAGCCAAATTTCTGGCGTGGCTCAGCTGCTTTTACAGCTACTGGGGTAACAATGGCGGCAGTTCGCTGTCGGATCCCGGCATCGACACTATTGATTGGTATTACCAGCAGGCAGCGCTACAATACCCTGATACGCTAAATAGCGACGGTTCGCCCAACCCTAACAGTCTCTGCGCGGCGATCTTCAATGATCCAAACAATCCCGAGTACGCGGCACTACCTTCAACAACCAGCGACCCCTGGAGCTGCCCATATAGTGCCACCGCAGGTGACGCGACATTGCTGGATTTCACTCTGAGCGCCTATAATGAAGGCCCGACCTATACGGATGAAAATGGCATCCAGAACTGGTCCTATGTAGACGGGGTCGAAGGCTATATTCCTGAGTTTGCCTCCGGCAGCTTGCCAGGCTAATTGTTGGAGAAGATTTGCAGGTTGGTGCCTCCCAGTGCTCGGGCATCCGGCCCAGCCAGGAACAGTAAGATACGAGCCAGCTCGTCCGGCGTCATACCGGCCTTCAGGTGTGGCGCCGCCTCGCGCAACATCTCAGTATCCACCGCTCCCGGACTTACGGCAATGACCCGTATGTTGTAGGGACGCCCCTCTACCGCGAGGATCTCGCTCAAGCCGGCCACGCCATATTTTGATGTGGTGTAGGCGCTGAGGCCGGGAAACTTTTCCACACCGGGTACTCCGGAAAGCGATGACAGATTGATGATGACTCCGTCGTGTTGCGGAATCATCTCGCGAAACGCCTCACGGCAGCAGAGAAACGTTCCGCGCAGGTTCACTCCTAACACCGCGTCGAAGTCGGCGGCAGCCATGTCGGCAAAAGGCGCATTGACCACCGATCCCGCCGAGTTCACCAGAATATTGACCGGACCAAAAGCAGCACGTGACCGTTCAAACATTGTCTGCACGCTGGCCTCATCGGCGACATCAGTGACAACAGCTAGTGCCCGGCCACCCAGCGCCCGGGTCTCCTGCACATGAGCCTCCAGAGCCGCTTGGTTACGTGATGCCAGCGTCACCGCTGCGCCTTCATGCGCGAAGAGCCTGGCCACCGCCCGCCCTATCCCTCGACTGGCACCGGTTACAATCACAACTTTCCCGGCCAGCGCATGGTATGGCTGGTTTTCACTCATGGAGTGCCTCCGAGAGCTCAGCGGCAGTCGGACCAGTTGCCGGTCCGCGCCGTTCAACCGAGAGCGATGCCGCGATATTAGCCATTCGTGCCGCCGCCGGTACAGCATCACCGGCGGCAAGTCTTGCCAAGAGGGCCGCGGTATGGGCATCGCCAGCTCCGGTCGTATCCACTGCTCGAGTCTTCCGGCCTGGAACGTGCAGTGGTGTCCCCTCAGCACCAGCCACCCAGCAACCCTGCTCTCCCACTCGTACAATCGCCCAACCTCCCGCCGCGATAGATCTCCCAAGCTCTGCGGCGGCCTCTGGCATACTCTCCCGGCCAGTTAGCCGATAAGCTTCTCGGGCATTCGACGTGAAGATCGTGGTACGTGCCAACACTCTCGCCAGGCGTCCAGCTGGAATCTCCGCCGCAAGCGGGCCGGGGTCGAGGACCAGCCATATCAGCGAATCAAGCGCTGGAAGCCAGCTTTCCAGCGATGCCCCTGAGATGGGGTAGCAGAGTTCGTAGCCTGACACATAGACCGCATCATCGGCGGATAGGGGTATGGCCTCCAAGTCTGTGGGAAGCAGGCGCGATTCAGTCCCTGGACTGGTAATAAAGCTTCGCTCGGCATTGGGCTCAACGAGACCAACGTCGAACCCGCTATCCTCGCCATGCACCCTTGGCAGCAACAGTGGAATATTCCGGGACTCCAGGTCAGCCAGAACCTGCCTCCCCATAGCGCCATCACCCACTCGCCCAGCATAAGCAACCGGCAATCCCAGACGCCTGGCCGCCACCAGCACATTCATGCCGCCACCCGAGGCAATGATACTTTGCTCTGCCAGTATGTCACCACCACGTTCAGGAAGCTGATCAATATAGAGCAAAATGTCGACCAGCACACTGCCAACCAGCACGAGACGCTGCGGGGGTCTTACCATCATCATAAACCACCCAGTTCAATTGCTACCCAATGCTGCCGCTCACGACTTCTCACGACGGACGTGGCTTGCCTCCATCTGGGCGGCAGCCAGATCGCGACCAGTGGACTGAAACGACTGCTCTACAGAGACCGACAACCAGTAGGCGAGCCCGGAAACGATAAACCCCAGTATATAACCGAGGCTGCTGGCGGCGAAGATACCCCGGGCGAAGGGCCCGGTAAACCAGGGTGAGGTCGTAAATGCCAGCCCCACCAGAATGCCGAGGATCCAGGATAGACATGCCGACCAATGGATACCACCGGTATAATAATATTTGCCGGAGCGTCCGCTCTCCATAAGCCCCTGGCCGTCGTAGCCTCTACGAATGAGCATATCGACCAGGAAGACAGCTCCCCAGGCCGCCAACCCGTCGGCAAGCAGCTGCAGGAAGCTCTCAAAAGGTCCAAAGAAGTCCTGCGCTACCAACATGACCAGGACTGCCCCCCCGATCATCAAGATGCCGTCAAGTATCACCGTCTTGTAACGCTCTACCTTGAGGCCCATAGCCAGCAAATTCAGACCGGACGAATAAATCGAGAGGTCGGCGGCGGCAATCAGGCCGCCAATAGCAGTGAGTAGATAGGGAATCGCCATCCATGACGGTAGTGCGTTGCCGATAACCTGCACTGGATTGGTTGAAGAAGCCAGTCCCCCAACCCGGCTGGAGAGTAATACCCCTACCACTATCAACACAAAGAGCGGCACCGTCGAGCCCAAGGTGGTCCAGAAGATGATGCTGCTTGCCCTAAAGCGACGGGGCAGGTAGCGTGCATAATCGGCCCCCGCATTCATCCATCCAACACCGGTGCCGGCAGCGATAATGCTAAAAGTCGCCAGCACACCCGAATCCCAGGGACCGGGCTTGGTAGACAGCACCACATTCCAGCTGGTCTTCCCGATCAGAAAGATGACTATCACCAGAGTCAAAAGACCAAATATCCAGGTAGCCGCACGCTGTATCCAAACCAGAGTCGCATGGCCAAGCAACCCAGCAGCAACTACTAGCAGCGAGATTGTGATGAGACTTACGACGGTCCAAAGAGTATCCGGAGGCAGGCCCGCGATAGCGAGCAGTCCAAGCAGGGCATACGCCGCGGTGATAACGCTGATGGTCTCCCAGCCGACGAGGCTAACCCAGCTTAGCAGGGTTGGCCCTAGATTGCCACGTATACCAAATGGCGCGCGTGAGAGCGTCAAACCAGGGGCCCCACCCCACTTTCCAGCAACGCTCAGGGCTCCGACGAGCAGAAACGAACCGGCTGAACCGGCGAATGCCACCAGTGCGCTCTGCCAGAGGTTCAGGCCGGCCGCACTGAGGATGGCACCGTAGACGATACCCAGAATGCCGATGTTAGCGGCAAACCAGATCCAGAACAATTCAACGGGCTTACCATGCCGGTCCTGGTCCGAAACAGGATCGATGCCATGAAGTTCGACAGACCATACTTGATCGGTCAAGCGTTGCTCGCTCATTCAGATTGACCTCACCTCCAGCTTTCTAGGACTGTTCAAAGACTCTACCGGCCCGTACTCGATACACATGTGCATAGGCCAGCACGTCGGAGGGAAGGCTGGCGGGATCGGTGGTAGTGAGTAGAACCTGATCGAGGGAGCGAACCGCACCCAGCAAGTCTCTGCGTCGCTGATTATCCAATTCGCTCAATACATCGTCAAGTAATAGGATTGGCTGATCTCCAGTCTCGTGCTCAATGTAGTCGAGTTCAGCCAATTTGAGGGCGAGAGCTACACTACGTTGCTGTCCCCGAGAACCATAGGTGGCTACATTAGTGCCGCCCGCAAAGAATGCCAGATCGTCACGGTGTGGACCTAGAACATTTGCTCCTTGCGCAATCTCACGCTGCCGCAACTCGCCAAGTCGAGCACACAGATCAGTGATTATCGGACCGCTGCCAACCGCTAGCGATCCATCATACGAGGGTCGATACACCAGCTGCAAATCACCGCTCACTTTGGCGCTCACCCCGCTTCCATTCCCAGGGTCGCTGCGACCGCGACTCCCATCGCCCGGTCCGGTTACTATGTCCCGAGGAGGATCACTCTCGTCGTCATTCTCAGCCTGAGCCAGCGCCTCATAGAGTCTCGCCGCGGCACTGGTTGCCCGTTCGAGAAATAGAGCACGCTCCAGCATAATCGGAGCGGCAAGAGCGGCAAGCTGCTCGTCCCAGAAGCGGAGAGCCCGAGGGTGTTCTTTCTCGTCACGAATGCGGCGTAGGAGCGCAGCACGCTGTAGAAGGACCTTCTGATACTGGCTCAGCATGCGACAGTACGACGGATGTACCTGGCAAAGTGTCAAATCCAGAAAACGACGACGCTCGGAGGGTGAGCCAATCACGAGATCGAGATCAGACGGCGAGAAAATTACCGCCGTGATCTGGCCAACCAAATCCATGGCCCGGCGTGGAACGCCGTTGACGCGTATACGCTTGCGCGGCAGTATGGCCGGCGGCGCAGGCATTATGTCGCCGGCGCCACCAGCTGGATAGGCTGGCGAAGGCATACCCTCGCCAGGCGGAGGAGTATCAGCAACCACGACCTCGACCTGCACCTGATCACGCAGCCTCACTACCGAGGTCTCTACCCGTGTAAAATGGCCCACAGATCCTAAGCGTACCAGTTCGCGCTCGCTGGCCGTGCGAAATGACTTGCTCATGGTGCAGAGGGTAATCGCCTCGAGAATATTCGATTTCCCCTGAGCGTTGCGCCCGCTAAAGACAATGAGACCAGCAGGGAGCGACAAGTCCAGATGAGCGTAATTGCGAAAATCTGTGAGACGCAGACGCTCTATTCGCATGGATTAGTCCCTTTCCCTCCCATGCTGTGACGTCCTTTTTATTCTAGCAGACCAAATTTGGGAGCGCCGAATGCGCCATTTTACCGTTCTCTCTCGCCCGTTAAATACTGGCACTGATGAGCCGTGTGCGTTTGTATGACAAAACTGTCACCGAATGGCATCAGTTTCGAGGTATCCATCGCGCTTTATGACAAAATCGTCATCAAGCGTAGGTGGGGAATTCATGTGATTGACATCCACTCTCAGGTATACTCTTTCTTGTGATCGCGGTAGCGGTGGTGTGGTTGAGGCATGGGCCGGCGACTGGTTGTGAAGATGTGGGGCTGTGAGGGTTGGCTGGCGCCATATTTGCTGTGATCACGCCTTCTTCAGACCCCTCGCGGACGCAGAAAACAGCTTTGTCCGTGAGGGGTTCTTTCTTACCGCCTAGCTGGATTGCTTCGCCAGACCGGCGTAGGCAGCACCCAGCAGTGCCGCCTTGGGATTGCGGATGACATGAACCGGCATCTTGCTGAGGAGCGGTCCAAAGCGTCCTTTGCGCTCAAACGCGCTGCGGAATCGACCATTCTCCAGGTATGTGAGAATGCGGGGTGGAATACCTCCACCCAGATAGACGCCTCCAGTCGCCAACACTTTGAGCGCCAGATTACCGGCCTCGGCACCAAGTATGTCTACGAAGAGATCCAGGGTCGCTTGGCAAATGTCAGCAGGTCGGACGGTATCAAGTGCGGCATCCACGATTATCGGCGTCGGCTCGCTGTCGCCGGAAAGAAGCGCGGCTAGCCAGTCTGGCTCAACCTTCCCCCTATATTTGAGGAAGGCGTAGATATTGGGCAGGCCTCGCCCTGAGCAGATGCGCTCGTAGCTGACATGGGCGTAGCGCTGGTGCTCCTCCCGCACCGGTCCACGATGCTCCAGTAAATAACGCAGCAGTTCGATCTCCTCAATGGTAGTGGGGGCAAAGTCGCTATGCCCGCCTTCAGAGGGATGAATACTATAGCCTCCATGCGCATCTACGGTAATAAATGCCTCCCCCAAACCGGTTCCTGGCGCGATGATCGCCACCGCGCCCTTGGGATCGGGCTCGCCCGCATTGAGGGTAGCAAGGTCATCGCTGTTGAGGTAGGGCACGGAGTAGGCGGTAGCCGCCAGATCGTTGAGCAGTTGTACCGAAGGAATGTCGAGAGCTGTGCTAAGTTGCTCTTCGCTCATGCTCCAGGGTAGATTGGTAATGGTCGCCGTGCCCTCTACCACTGGTCCGGCCACCCCAAAGGCAGCGTGATCTATCGGGGCGGCCAAGAGTTGAAGGAATTCCTGGATAATTGCCTCTAGGCTTGGATAATCAGCGCTGGGAAAAGTCTTTTCCAGTCGAGGATCGCCAAGCCTTCCAGCCGCGGGCGCATATACTGCTAGATTCGTCTTTGTGCCGCCAATATCACCAGCCAATAACATATCTCCGGTACCCTTTCTGCGCTTGTTCCCAATGCGGATGGCAAATGTTTTATCTTCACGATCTAGCTACTGCATCGCTCCAATCGTATCACGAGAGGCATGATACCGTGATTCTTGCGTTTCACTGTGTTGTTCGCCACAATGAAGAATGGCTAAGAAATAGGCATTAGTCACCGGCAACAATAACAGCCAGGCTGGCACATGAGGCCGAAGGGAGCGTACGCGATGCAGGTAGAGGAGAGCGCAGCAACCATCTATCGGCGACCAGCTGAGTTGCTACAGAGACTGATTCGATTCGATACCACCAACCCGCCCGGGAGCGAAGTCTCGTGTATCAACTATCTCCGTGATCTACTTATTTCAGCGGGCATCGATTGCACGCTGTTTGCTCGAGATGCCAACCGCCCAAACCTGGTTGCACGCCTGCCTGGTCAAGGCCGCGCCGCTCCCATTTTGCTCTATGGGCATGTAGATGTAGTGACCACTGAACACCAGCAATGGAGCTATGATCCATTTGCCGCAGAGGAACATGACGGTTTTATCTGGGGACGGGGTGCGCTAGATATGAAGGCCGGCGTTGCCATGATGGTCGCGGCGTTCCTTCGAGCCAAAATAGATAATCTTGCGCTACCTGGAGATGTAGTACTCGCTCTACTTAGCGATGAAGAGGCCGGCGGCAACAACGGTGCACGCTTCATGGTGGAGCAGCATACGGAGCAGTTCACCGGCATTCGTTACGCCATCGGAGAGTTTGGCGGCTTCAGCTACACCCTTAGCGGACACCGCTTCTATCCGATCATGGTCGCAGAAAAGCAGTGCTGTGTCATTCAAGCATCCATCTCTGGACCGGGTGGGCATGCCGCTTTTCCAGCGCGCAACGGTACGATGGCTCGACTGGCCTCCTTCCTCTCCACCCTCAATGACCATCGGCTGCCGGTACATGTCCCACTGACGACCCGCCTGATGCTCGAGACATTAGCAGGCACTCTACCAAAATCCAGTGGACTAGTGCTACGGCAGTTACTCAGACCGGCCCTGACCGACAGAGTACTTGACCTCATCGGCAAACAGGGTCAGAGCTTCGACCCACTGCTCCACAACACGGTGAACGCAACTGTTGTGCGTGGTGGCGAGAAAGATAATGTCATACCGAGCCAGGTCACCATCACGGTGGATGGGCGCATCCTGCCAGGCTATACCGCAGGCGACCTTTTGCGCGAACTGGGCAATTTGGCTGGTAAAGACGTTGAGCTTGAAGTACTCCTCCATGACCCCAACCCCGCGAAAGAGCCGGATATGGCGCTCTTCGCCACGCTGGGCGACATTCTCAAGGAACTCGATCCTGAGGGCACCCCCATGCCTCTACTACTCGGAGCGGTAACCGATGGGCGTTTCTTCTCGAGGCTGGGCATCCAGACGTATGGCTACACGCCCATGCGGTTACCGGCGGGCTGGAACTTCATAGATTTCATTCATGCCGCCGACGAGCGTCTTCCGGTCGAGGCCATGGCTTTCGGCACTGATGCCATTTACCGGGTGCTGGAACGCTTTGGCGGCTAGAGCTTCTTAATGATCGGCGCGAGAAGTCCCATCCCGTTGAGGGGATTGGGATGAAAGCGCCGCTGCTTGCCACCACGAGTACTGCCTCCTTGACTAAACGTTCTAATCACGGTTAGACTCGGGTGGAAGGAGGCAACGGGTGATGACGCAAGCAACCTCTCAGGTTCCCAAAGCACCTGGGGAACCCCTGGACCCCACCTCTCCCACCACACCAACGGAAACGGTGCGGATCATTCGGCTGGAGCCGCTGCGGCCACGCGTGCGCGAGCGCCTGCGTCAGGCTCAACTGGAAGCAGCAAAGGTCTGGATGCTGTGCCGTGACCGGCACCTCCATGCCCGTCAGCAGGGAAACTGCTGGCCCAAGCGCCACGAGCTGCAGCAGGCAACCAATGGGGGACAGTTTGCCTTGCACAGCCAGACGGTGCAAATGAT
>JBKQTH010000108.1:0-32164 GCA_052143275.1 Ktedonobacterales bacterium
GTCATGGTTTCTCGCCGAGGTTGTCCGTGACCTGCCCCGTCTGGTCGTAAAGAAAGAGAAGTCATAGCCCGACGATGTCTCGCCGAAGCAACCAAAGGAATCGCGCCAACAAGGCCAGTGCATTGGAGACCAAGGCGCGTGAAAACTTCGAGGTCGGTTGCCAGATGATTGCGCAGCATCCTTTGTTGGGGACGTTGTGGCGTCAGACCAGGTGCATCCGAGAAGAGAGTCGGCATTGTCCAAGTGATGGATGGGCGGTCGTGAGTAGCTCTGGCTACATCTACGCCCATCCAACCAGGCTTGGCGATCCAGCGGAATGGGCCTATGCTCTGGCCCACTGTCTGCTCCATCTTGGGTTTGGTCATTTCAAGAACACAATCCATCCCAACGAGTGGAACGCCGCATGTGATTGTTACCTGGCTACGTTTCTGGATGAACTCAAGTTTGCTCGTGCGCTCCATGTGGAGGTCAGCGGAACGGCTCTACCTGTTGGCACTGAGGAACAGATCTACGCGCGCTTCTGCGACGATGGTATCCCTGCAGAGTTGCAAGAACTTGGTACGGCGGCCAAACATGCTGATCTGGTCTTCGATGAGAACGGCGAAAAGTTAAAAGAGAGCACTGCGCGCTGGGCGCGGATCATGGGAGAAGGTCTGGCACTCGCCGTCACTGGTGCGGTCGAGGTCGCTGCCGGCATCCGGCCAACCTTGGGTACCAGTGCGGGCTACACCCGGACACTTGCGCAGCAGGCGCGCGACTGGTTCATGAGCAGCTACCCGTTGCTTGGCGCGCTCGCTGCAACGTTTACCCTGATCGAGGATCCTCTGCTTTGTGTTCGTATGGGTATTTCCGTTGCAGCGGTGCACGCAGGAACCCACGAGATCTATATCAGTCCAGGTGCTGGGTTGAGTCTTCAAGAGCACCGTTTCGTCCTGGCGCACGAATTGCTCCATGTTGGTCTGCGTCACGAAGTTCGCCGTCAGGGTCGAGACCCATTTCTGTGGAACGTGGCTACCGATTACGTGATTAACGCCTGGTTGATTGAGATGCGAGTTGGCGAGGTGCCGTCACTAGGTTTGCTGCACGACCCGGAACTCAAGGGCCTTTCTGCTGAAGCCATTTACGACCGTATTGTGACTGATCTGCGCCGCCTTCGACGTCTGCGCACGTTTCGTGGCATCGGCGCCGGCGATATACTCGATAGTGAAGAAGCGGACTGGTGGGACCGGCATAACGGCATGGACCTGGATGCCTTCTATCGCCGGGCACTTGTCCAGGGATTGGACTATCATCGAGAGCAGGGGCGTGGTTTCTTACCCGCAGATTTGGTGGAAGAGATACGCGCGCTGAGCCAGCCCCCAATTCCGTGGGATGTTGAGCTTGCCCGTTGGTTCGAGCATCACTTTCCGCTTCCAGAGAAGGTGCGCTCGTATGCGCGTCCAAACCGTCATCAGTCGGCAACTCCGGACATTCCTCGTCCGAGGTGGGTACTTCCCCCAGACTGGGAGGACGGTCGCACGTTCGGGGTACTGCTTGATACCTCAGGATCAATGGATCGTGAGCTGCTTGGCAAGGCCCTGGGGGCTATAGTGAGCTACAGTATCGCCCGAGAAGTGCCGGCTGTGAGACTTGTTTTCGCGGATGCCGCTGCCTACGATGAGGGGTATGTGGCTCCAGAGGATATGGCCGATCGCGTGCGGGTGCGTGGACGTGGAGGCACGATCCTACAGCTGGGAGTAGACCTACTGGAACAGGCTAAGGACTTTCCCAATGATGGCCCATTACTCATTATTACTGATGGCCAGTGTGATCACGTTCAAGTGCGCCGCGAGCACGCGTTCCTCCTACCCAAAGGACATCACTTGCCTTTTCTTCCGCATGGGGAAATCTTCTATATAGAGTGATGACGCCATGCCATCTACGACATTTTGCCTACGAAGACAACGCAGCAGATGACACCGTCTGGTCTGTATTCGTGCTGACGCTGGTGACCAACGCCTCGTGCCACAGCCCGTGCGGAACCATATTCTCCAGCTACGGGGAACCCCGGACCTCCACTCCCCTTTTCCCAGGCATGAAGTTTGCAGCCCCACAGGACAATGGATGGTTTCGCGCAGCACCTGTGTGCTGCCAAAGCATCCACGTTGGCTTACAAACACCGTTTCATTTTCGTGTGCGGACGCAAGCGCATCTGCTCTAACCACACACAGGAGGTCTGCTGATATGATGTCTCGCCCTCCACCACCATCAGGCTCATCTTCTGTGCCTAAGCCTTTAGTTGCTTCACGCTCCCTTTCAGCACAGCGCCTCTGGGGTGATCCAGTGCTGCGGATCGCCTTCCTGACGGTTGGGCTGCTCCTGGCCTATCAACTCGTGGTCACGGTACTCAAACCCGTTTGGATTGGTCCCGTCACCGATTGGCTTAGCACCCTGCTGGCCTGGTTAACGGTACTCCTGGTGGCGCTGGTCAGTCTTTACTTCACGCGGTCTGAGCAGGTGCTAGCCCACTTCTGGTGGCTGATGAGTGCCGGCCTGCTCTGCTACGCGCTGGGATGGACCCTGATGCTGGTGGAGGATCAGTTCCTCTTTCCCAACCACGTCCCGTCCCCTGCTGTGTCCGACCTCTTCTTTCTCCTCGCATATCCCTGGTATCTCCTGGCGTTGCTGGTGACGCCGTGGGTCCGTTCCACGATTCGGCGGTCGGAAGTACTCGTGGACGCCTGCCTCCTGATCGGTGCCGCACTGGCCCTCTCCTGGTACTTCTTGCTGGCCCCCATTTACCTGAGCAGCCATGAAACGCTGCTGGGCAAGCTGGTGCATCTGGGCTATCCAGTGGGAGATCTGCTCGTCGCGTTTGGCCTGACGGTGATCTTGGTCCGCTATAGTGAGTATGCACTGGATCGCGCGGTCAGGGTGCTCCTGGTTGCGGCCTTCGTCTGTTTAGCGGTCGCCGATTCCTGGCAAGCCATCCTCCTGCTGAACACGTCCACGTACCAGGCGGGCAGTCCTCCCGATCTCTTCAGGATGGCCTTCAACTTGCTGCTCCTGCTGGCCGGCCTGGTACGGTTCAAGCTCACGCAGTACGTGTCGCCGGACGTGAGTGAGAGGCCGCCTCCCAACCTTCGGCGGCAAGACCTCGTTGCCAGCATCCGGGTTACCTTCCCCGTTGCCGCTGCCCTGCTCGCCAGCGCGGTGCTGCTCGTCCAGGCTGAACTCCGGCCAAGCGGTCTCCCATACCCAGTGCCCCTGCTGATTTGCCTGGGGCTCTTGGTGCTGGCGCTCATACGCCAGGCCTTGACAGTGATGGACAATGAGCGTTTGCGCCGGGAGTGGGAAGAGGCTCAGCGCCAGACCACGGTGCAGATAGAGACATTCCTGGGCGTGTCCGGGCACGAACTCAGAAACCCGCTGACGTCCCTGCGACTCGGCCTGCAGATGGTTGAACGGCGCATTCGCCGCTTGCTCCGGAGCGAGCGGATAGACACCACCGACGCCGCGCTTCTCCTGGAGCCGGTGGCGCAGGCCGAGCACCAGGAGGAGCGGATGAACTGGCTGGTCAACGATCTGGTGGATGTCACGCGTGTCCAGGCGGGCAAGATGGAACTCAACCTGGCGTCGACGGACCTTGCTACCATCGTCCGCGAGGCGGCCCTGGAGCAACGCCGGGTCAATCCGGACCGCACCATCGTGCTGGAATTCCCACCTGAGCTGCGGGTGCCCGTGCTGGCCGATGCCCAGCGCATTGGCCAGGTCGTAACGAACTACCTGACCAACGCGCTGAAATATTCAGCCGTGGATCGCCCCGTTGTGGTTGGACTCCAGGTGGACAACCAGCAAGCACGTGTCTGGGTGCGCGATGAGGGGCCGGGGCTGCCCCCAGGAGAACAAGAGCGCATCTGGGCCGGTTTCCACTAAGCGCAGGGGATCGTGGTCCAGAGTGGCAGCGGAGTCGGACTAGGCTTGGGGTTGCATATTAGTCAGACCATCATTGAAGAGCATCAGGGGCAGGTCGGGGTCTGGAGCACGCCAGGGCAGGGGTCGACGTTTTGGTTTACCTTGCCGCTGGCGACTCCAGAGCCAGCCCAGGAGGAGAGAGAAGCCGGCGATCTGGGGTATTAACTTCTGGGCGGTACGCTCAAGCGGTCGGCCACCAAGCAATGTCCTGCGACAGGAGAAGCGAGGCCAAGAGACCCTTACGCTTGGCTCATGGGCAATCTGGTCAAGCTGTTTGATGCAGCCGCGCGCGGACCTGACCGGAAGCGCGCTCCACATGGAGCTTCGACACGCGGCCGCATTCGTCGGAGAATTAGCTTGCTGTAGTGCTAACTATTACTGACTTTCCCGTCCGAATCCAAGCCAGTGTGCCACCGATAAGATTGACAACGTGTTCGTATCTTTGCTGGCGCAGAAATCGCGACGCCTGCAGCGAGCGCTTCCCGCTGCGACAGACCACATAAACCATGTCCTCACGCGGTATCTCTGCCAGTCGTGTGGCCAGCTCAGCCTGTGGAAGGTTGATTGCGCCGGGAATATGTCCTCCGGCGTATTCTTCCGGCTCCCGTACATCGACCAGAAGCGAACGGGCATCCAGTGCCGGCAGATCGGTCACCGGCATCTCTGTGACCGGCTCGGCGCCTCTCAACATGGCCCAAGGCGCGTCACTGTCTCCCCGATTGGTCGCCTCGATGGCGAGCATATTCAGCGGTCGTTCTGGAATGTCAGCAGTGAGCGAGGGGATAAATGCCTCATGGTCGAGCCGTGCTACAGGATTCCAGCGCCTCTCGAACCCGATCGTGGTGCTTGGCCTACCCTCCATGCTCTTGCCACAGAGACCCTCGAAGTGCCCAGGAAACACGGCAACCCAATCTGGCAGCGCCAGGAGTCTCTGAATGCTCTCATATTGGGCTGCCGGGTCGCCTCCATGAAAGTCGGGACGCCCGACATCTCCCACCAGTAAGGAATCACCGGTCAACACGACTTCGGGCTCGTAGCCACGGTCGAGGTTGAGGATCTCAATAGAGATAAGCTCGGGGCGATGACCAGGGGTATGCATGACTCGGAGGCGCAGCTGGCCCAGAGCCAGAACTTCCTGATCTGTCAGACCATGGAATGGATAGGCAACCTGGGCAGATTCGTGCAGGCAGAGCTCGGCGCAGGTCTGCTGGGCAAGCTGGCGCGCCCCGGAAACGTGGTCCGCGTGGATATGCGTGTCGATGACGTAGCGCAACACGAAATCTCGGTCTCCCAGAATTGCGAGATAGGGCGCAATGTCGAGTGCTGGGTCGATCACCGCTGCTTCCCGAGAAGCGCGCGAAGCCACAAGGTAGGAGGCGCAGCCGTGAAGCTCGTCGAGGAACTGCTTGAAGTACATGGTGTGCTGCCCTTTTTCAAATAGCTTGTGGATCGGATAACGCATACCTAACGCATCACGGCGTTCTTGGCAATATCATTCTCGAGCGTAATCACCCGAACCTGTAGCGCCGATCAAACCGATCGACGGTATTCCAAACCCAAAAGATTGATGGTCATCCCCAATTCGAACCATATGCGACACACTTTACGATATCCGGCAACTGCACATGTCAAATAACAGTAAAAATTCATTATGCGGACATTTTCGCGGCAACACTTATCCCGGACACCATCGAGGATTTCCCTTTCCTCACTATGACCGTTCATCTTTTCACGTGTGTCGATGTGCCTGCGTTGCTAGCTGGCCGCCGCGCTCGACACGTAGTACAACATCGTGCCGCGGACCGTGATGGCCGTCCCATGCTCCTTGACCCACCGCACGAGCGGGGCGTTGCCCAAGCCGCCTAGCGCAGCAAAGAAGCCGCCGCCCGAGAGCAGGAAATAGTGCACCTGTCCCTCACGGACTAGCATCTTGAGCTGGCTCACGGTCAGAATCTGGTCCGAGCCGTCAAAGCCTCCTAGCGCCATCACTGGCCTGCCGGACTCGATGATGTAGGGGGCGGCCGGCATCGAGCTTTGCGTCGCGAAAAGATACTTCGCCGAGCCCTGATGCCCCTCGAGATACCGCAGCAGCGCGCTATTCACCCGCAAGCTGCCACTGAACAGTCCGGCGAAGCCCCCATACCCCGCGGGCATGGATCCTCCGGAGGCGCTCCTGGGGTAACTCCCTGACCCGCCGAGGCTCGCGGATGGGCCAGCCGATGGAAACGACTCGCCCCTGCTCGTGCTGGCGAGCGAGATGCCAACCCATGTTGCCGGTCCGAGCAGCAGGAGCGCGATGCCCAGCGTCGCCGCCACCACCGGCGTGTACGTCCGGCGCGCAACCGATGCGGGGAGCAGGCTGGGCGATATCCCGTACGCGTTGGCCAGACGGAGCGCCACAAGCACACCGGCGACGACGAGCGAGCCACCTACGATGAGCGGCGTCATCCAGCTATTCCAGCCGGAGTAGTCAGTCAGAATCACGGCTTGCGTGACCGCCGTCATGACCAGCGCTGCTGGCAACAACCAACCATGCCAGTTGCATGTAGCCGCATTGCGGTAGTCGCGCCACAGCAGCACCACACCGATACCGGCCAGTGCCGCGATGCCCGGCGCCAGCATCGAGAGATAGTAGCTGTGAAAGAACCCGGCGATGCTGAAGAACACCACCATGGTCAGCGTCCACATGCCCCATAGCACCAGCGCTGCCTGTCGCGGCGTCAGGTGCGCCGCAACCCGGGCCTCCGCCGATGCCCGCCACTCCCTGGTGCGCAGCGGGAGCGCGGGCAGCCATCCACCGGGCCGAAATCCCCAGCCGCTCGCTAGCGTGCCCACGATACCCAGTGCGAGCAGCCAGCTCGCCTGCCCGCCGAGTTGCGCGTTCAGCAGGCGAAGGACGCCAGCCGCCCCGTTCCCTCCGAAGCCATACTCCATCTCGGCACGGGTGGCGACCGACGCCGGGCCACTCGCCACCCGTGCCGAGATGTGGAAGATATTGCCGACAAGGCGCTCGACGCCGTTGTAGCCGAGGGCGAGGGCAAGCTCGGAGTTGCTGCCGCTCGAGCCGACATAGGGCCGGGCCGAGGCTGGCGTGAGGTCCACCGCCAGCACCCAGCAGAGAGAGAGAGCCGCCATCGCCGCGGCCGCGACTGCCAGATGCCAGAGGCGCTTCCACCAGCCCACGGGAGCGGCTAACAGATACATCAGCGCGAAGGCCGGCACGACTAGGTACGCCTCGAGCATCTTGATATTGAAGCCCAGGCCGACCAGCACCGCACACAGCAACAGCCAGCGCAGGCCGCCGGTTTCCCCCGCGCGACTCACTGCGTAGGCGGCCAGCAGCACCGCCAGCACCAGGAGGCTATCGATCGTGTTGTAGCGGTTGGTGACGACGCTGACCGGCGTGATGGCCAGGAAGAGCGCCGATAGCAGTGCGGGGGCTATGCCGAAGAGCCGCCGCACCAGCAGATAGAGCACGCCCACCGACGCGATGCCGGCCAGCGCCTCCGGGAGCAGTATGCTGAAGCCGCTGTAGCCGAGCAGCTTCGCGCTGGCCGTCTGGATCCAGAACCCGACTGGAGGCTTATCCACGCTGACGAAGCCGCCGGGGTCGAACGAGACGAAGAAGAAGTTGTGCCAGCTCTCCAGCATGCTGCGGATGGCCGCGGCGTAGTAGAGATTGGCGAAGCCCTCGCGCTGGAGCTGGTAGAAGTCGCCGAAGGCAGTCAGCAGCAGGATGAGGGCGAGCGCCCACCGGTGTGGCACCCATGCGAAGGCGCGCCGGCGCTCGAGCGCCGGCCGCGCGGCCGGCAGACTGCCATCTGGGCGATCACGTGTAGGTGCTACGTCGCTTAAGATGTCCTTTGTCTCATGCTCCATCGCTTCATCCTGTTGACGTCGAGTCCATCGAAGCCTGATATGGGGAACGTGATGATGGTTCCTGGCGATGGGACGCGCCGCTCGGCTTGTCATGCAGACACCATAGCCGTGCGGCCTTACACCGGTGCCATCGTGGATTACGGAGGGGGAACATGTGCTTACACGGCTGTTACCCGGCGGCCTGCATTCACAAGGGATGCGGCACGTGGAGTGACCCAGGTCTGATGAATGAGATCCTCTACACGGTCGAGGTCGCCCTGAAGACCGAAGTCAGTCCAGGTGCTAGAGCCGCTCCTGACGCAGCGAGAGCGCTGCCGCCACTACCATAAGCGCCGCGAAGGCTACCAGCGCCGCCAGGTCCGGCCAGACGTCTGGCAGGCCGAATCCTTTCAGCATTACCCCTTGCAGCGCGAAGTTGGCGTAGGTCAGCGGCAACACATAGGCGATTTGCTTGAGAACGGGCGGCAGCGTGGCCACTGGGAAGAACAGACCGCCCAGCAACACTTGCGGCACCAACAGCAGCGGAATGAACTGGATGACTTGCAACTCGTTGCGGGCAAATGCCGAGGCGAAGATGCCCATGTTCACGCCGCCGACGGTGAGCGCCAGCGTAACCAGGAAGAGCAGCCCCAGGTTCCCGTGGTAGTGCACCCGCAGCACGTAGAGGACGAATAACAGGATTACCAGCGACTGCAGCATGGCGAAGAGGAGGAATCCGAAGACATACCCCAGCACCAGCTCCGCCTTGCTCAGAGGCGAAACCATAAGGCGCTCGATGGTGCCTTGCGAACGTTCACGTAGGAAGGACACCGAGGTCAGGAGAAAGACAAAGAAGAAGGCGAACAGTCCGAGGAAGAGTGGGGCCAGCGCGTCCGTCTGCGTGAACTGCGGTCCACCATAGAGATAGCTTGCCGTTACCTGCGGCACCGCCGCCTCACCGCCGGCCGCTGGACCGCTCACGTGGGCGAGCGACCCTACCAGCAGTGCGACGAGCCCACGGAGCTGTTTGGCCACGGTGGGATTTGAGCCCTCCAGTCGCAGCGTCAGCTGGGGCGTCCCGCCGGTCGCGATCGTTGTAAAGAAGTCAGACGGAAAGATCAA
The DNA here is from genome assembly GCA_052143275.1 of Ktedonobacterales bacterium. Taxonomy (GTDB): domain Bacteria; phylum Chloroflexota; class Ktedonobacteria; order Ktedonobacterales; family JADMIN01; genus JAJPKE01. The sequence continues at coordinate 8,935 of JBKQTH010000108.1, forward strand.
TACGCCGTCCGCATCACCGTCTTTCAACGTCGCATCGACAGCACCCGCGCTGACAGTCTTGATCGCTAGCCCGCCCTGATTCTGCGCCTGCACTGTGATCTGATGCACAAGTGTTATGCCTGTCTGTCCTGGCGGCGGCACGATCCCCAGCGCCACAGAGGTGGATGTGCTGTTGAGCACGAAGTTGAGGAGTGTCATGATCAACAGTGGCGCGAGGAACAGCAGCGCCATCGAACGGCGGTCACGTACGAACTGGCGCACGATGCGTAGCGAGACGGCAAACGTGCGGCGCAGCGAGAAGCCTGGGCGCTGAAACGCCACCGGAGCGCTCGCAGCCTTCTCCACCGTCTTCTGCGGGCCGGATCGCATGCTCATATCAGCTCTCCCTAGAGTCCAGAGTGGCCGCCGCCGGCACGGTGTCATCTCGCTCCGCAAAGTAGAGGAATGCTCGCTCGAAGTCATCCTCGCCGGAGCGCCGCTTCAACTCGGCAGGGCTATCAACTACCAGCAGCCTACCGAGGCGCAGCAGCGCGATGCGATTGCAGCGTGCTGCCTCGTCCAGATGGTGGGTCGAGACGACTATGGTGATGCCCCGCTGATTGAGCCGGGCGAAGTAGTCCCAGAAGGCGTGTCGCAGCTCGGGGTCGATGCCGACCGTCGGCTCGTCGAGCACGAGCAGGTTCGGCTGATGGATCAGTGCGCACGCCAGCGACACTCGCTGGCGCATGCCACCGCTCAACGTCGCGACTGGCGAGCTGGCCCGCTCGGTCAGCTCCACCAGGTCCAGTGTCTCGCCAAGTCGGGTCTGAAGCGCTTTGCCGTGCAGGCCGTAAAGCGTCGAGAAAAAGGCGAGGTTCTCGCGCACGCTCAGCTCGCTGTAGAGCGCGCTGGATTGGGTCATATAGCCGATCTGCGCGGCCACGCGCCGGTCGGGCATAGGGCAGCCGAGGACGCGGACGCTTCCGCTAGTGGCATGGCCCAGCCCAAGGAGCAGACGGATGAGGGTAGTTTTGCCTGACCCATTGGGGCCAATCAGACCAAAGGTTTCCCCTTGAGCAACGCGCAGCGATACGCCATCCAGCGCACGCACCTTCCCGAATACCTTAGTCACGGCGTCCACCGCGATTGGCGGGCCCTCGACTTGCCCGCCGGCAGCGGCTAGCGCCGATGCGCCACTGGTCGCCATGCCACCCTCCCAGAAGAGACTAGCGCGCCGGCACGTTTGGGGCGAGGGCCCGCATAACGAGCTCTACGACGGCATCCGCGCAATCGTTCGACGGCATCCGAACTACATCACCCAGAAACATCATCTGCGGTAGGGCATAGGTCAGCAGTGCGCCGAGTAGCACGCGTGTCACCACCTCACTATCGACGTCGGCGATGATTCCGCGTTCCCGTGCCGCACGCAACAGCCCCGTCATGATGGAAAGCACCCGCTGTGGGACCGACGCGAAAAACAACGGACCGAGCTGCGGGAAGCGCGGTGCCTCGGCTATCATGATGCGCACCAGAGCGATGTACTCCGGCTCACTCATCATCGCCAGAATCGCGCGTGTGAGCATCGTGAGGCTCCTGCGCAGAGCTAGCCGATCGCGTGGGGCAGGCAGTGCCGAAATCATCTCGGAGAACTCCGGCTGCTCCAGCGTCATCTCGCGTAAGACATCCACGAAGAGCTCCTCTTTGCTCCCGTAGTGCCGGTAGAGTGTCTCCTTCGAGGCAATGCCCGCTTCCACGAGAATGGCGTCGGTGCTTGTCGCCAGATAGCCCTGCTGCAGAAACAGCCGGCGTGCGGCAGCGCGGATTCGCTCGCGCGTCTGCTGAGCTCGATCTCCCTTCTTGCGCTCCATTGTGCCCTACCCACTCCAGAACCGTACCGTACGGTACGCAACTATTGTGACGTGTTTAGCCCGACCTGTCAACGGGCAAATTGTAGGTAATTCACTTGCAGGTGCAGCCATCCAGCGTTCTCCCCTCCCAAGCAGTCCGCCGTATTGGTTGTGTACCTGTGAGCCAGTGATCCTGGTTATGTCATGGGTAGCGTGATCTGATAAGAAGGCAGCACGGGAACGTTGCCGCTGTTTCCATCTATTCCGCCGGTGAGGAACTGGATCTTGCTAATGGACAACGTAGCTGGTTCTCCGGTTGGTTTGCCTGTGCCTTGATACGACACCTCTAACTCTACGGTGCCAGAGGAACCAACCGTCGGATTTATCAGTTGTAGGTATCTTTGCCACTGGGGAGGCTGCAACACGGTAAAGGCGGGGGTGCTGATGGTCATACCCGGGATATGCAGCACCAGTAGTCCAGGCCCGTAGTCTCCCTCCTCGCCCAGGCCGAAGCCCTCGTTGGATTCCAGGCGGACGAAGGACAGGAGATCCAGATCCGCAGGTAGTCCGCTGAAGATCAGTTCGATACTTGCCCCACCGGCGGTTCCATAGAAGACGGTGTGGGTGGACGAATACTGTAGTGACAGTACTCGAACGCCAATACCCTGCTTGATGACTGGCGCCTGATGGTAGCTGTAGTCTCCCGATCGCACCGGGCTGAGCTCAAAAGGAACGCTCAGGATAAGATGACCTATTTGACCGAGCCAGGGCGGTGCTGGTGGTGATGTAGGCGGAAGGCGGCCAGACGATAGCACACCACTAAAGCCGCAGGAAGCTACGAACTGAACCATCTGTCCAAAATCCGCTGCCGGCACTGGTACATAGACCAGTAAAGCGGTGGAACTAGTGGAGCCGCCTCCGGTAACGTCGGTAATCTCTCCCCCGCCACTCTGTAACGCACCACCAGGGAGAAGGGCGAGCTTGGGATCCTCGATGCTCAAAGGGAAGCCTGCGGTGTTGGCGATCTCGAGCTTCACGACCGTACTGGTAGCATCTGCGTAGGCATTGGACACCCGCAGCGATATGCCGGTAGCGGGGTCCTGGGTGATACAGCCACCTTGGGCGGACGGGTGTGACGGCAACGCGCAGTATATCCTGGTCGTACGGTTCGAGGATGGTCCGGCGCCACAGGACGCCGTCGCCACCAGAACGAGGAGCATTGGGACAATAACACGTGCCTGCCACCGGATAGTATCTCGCAAAGTCCGGACGGTCGCACTGCGCCTATCCATGATGAGATACCTTCCCCTCCAGCAGACCACACGTGATAGTGCCAATATAGCAGACATGCCTGCTCATTCCCAGCTGTTCCGTTGAGCATGAGAACGTTCTCCTTGCTTTTACTCAGCAGTGATTCTCAGCCCCACTGTACTTGCTCAGCCGACACTCCCAAGATACAGTAGCGTCTGTTGTACGAGAGTGCCATTCGCCCGAGTAGCATCGCAAAACATACCCTAAATTAAAAGGTCACCTTGTGCTACACTGTCAGCTAACTGCAATGGGGCAGGTATTTCATGGACAGGAGGCGTGACGAGTGAACAGCGACCAGCCCCCAACTCAGTCAGTGCCAGCGCCAGGGAGTTATCCCCGTACAGCACTGCAACCACGGCGGGGCCTGAAAGTATGGCAATGGAAACCAGGCCTTGCATCTTTTGCAGTGCTTTGCGTCATTATGTTGATCGTAACTGCCGCCTGTGGATCGACCACTTCTCCGTCCAGTACCACACAGAACAAGGTCGTCTTCGATCAAACCGTCTCTGCTGTGCTGCTAACGCCAGCATTTATCCTCGCCAGCTCCCAGCAAACCCTTGCCTGGTCCTGCGATGCATCAGGAGGTGGATCGCTGCTCATCTATATCGGAGCCGCCGGCTCTTATCCTTCTGATGCGCAGCCGATTTTTAAAGGCATCTGCGGAATCAGTGAGAGCAGCGGTACGCAGACGCTCCACATCCCGGCTGGATCCTACTTCTTACGGTTTCTTCCTGGCGGTTCATGGCATATTACCCTGACGGACATTGACTACTCCACGACCCTTGCCACGGCCATAGCGCGTAGCCCCATTCCAACGGAGACACCCGCCCCAACTCCTCCCACCTTCAGCCCGAGTGTGGGTTACCAGACGGCCTGGGGTACGCATGCCGCCACTGCCACCTACACCATGACCCTTGACGGAACCCACACCTTCTTTCCGAGCTCGGTATCACCAGATGGCACGATGCTGCTGGGTAATGAGGAGATTGCCCCGAGCAATCCAACGGCTGTTCCTAACCTCCAGGGAGGCTACTATGATCTCGCGACGAAACACTTTACGGCTATAGGGGTGAGTGATGGAGGGGATCCAGTAGGGTGCTGCACCACCGATGGGCGTTTTCTCATTGCCATTGATCACACCGAGCCAGGGGCACCCTTTGGTAGCGACGGCATACGCTACTGGGCCTATGACCGGCAAACCGGTCGCCTCCGTCAGGTGGGGAAGACTGGCGACGCGATGGGCGGGTTGTTTACGGTGACTCACGGGCTGCTGATTTTCTCCTCACCAAACGGTGCCCCTGGCTCGGTGATGGTGGCCAATCTCGCTACCGGGACCATCGCGCCGCTCACCGCCAGCCCTACCAATTCAGGGACAGGACTGGTGGCGATTACCTGGCCCGACCTGGTCTATGCCATACTGGACAGCGACGGGACACCGACCGCCTTTGGGGTGCATAACCTTGCGACCAACCAGCATACGCTGCTGCCCTCCCTGGAGGCGTTTAACACCGGCCATTCCGTTGCTGGCTCCCAGATACCGTACGTTGCTGGCTCCCAGATAGCGTACAGCATCGTGGGCGACACGCTCATCGCCGCGGTGCCCTCCAACCAGACTCCGACCCTAGCGAATTCCTACGGATCCGTCGGCACCACCACGTTTTATGCGCTGATTCATGTTCTCTCGGGGGGCACCCAGGTGACACAGCTGGGGAGCTTCACGAGCGAGGGCAGTGCGGGGTACACCGTGGTGGACAATACGCTGTACGTAAGTGTGCTCACCGGGCAGGTAACCGGCCAGGCGCCCCCTCAGCTCGGCGCTATCCTCGATATTGGCTGGACCACCCTCTACGCCATTGATCAGATCACGTCTGGGGGCACTCCGCCGCAGCTGCTGGGTACGTTCAACGGCGATGCGCTCGATATTGTGGGTGCGAATGCTCGGGTGATCGCTTGCGCCGGAGGGGACTGGGATGCTACGCTTGTCGGCTCGCCGGTGTTCTGGGATCTCGCGCTGCACACCTTCGTCACTTTCCCGACCTTCACTGGCAACGACCTTGATTTCCTGATCGACCTAGCAGGTAGTAACCTCGTGGTGGCACAGGGAAGCCAGACCTCCGAGGCTTTGCTGTTCTTGGACACATCGACGCTGCCTGCTGCGCACACGGCTGGAGGAGACGAGCCGCACAGCTCACCAGTCAGATGATGCAGGTCGGCCCAGTCCGCCTCACCGAAACAAAACGGCTTGAAAGAACAATCATCTCTATCTTCCGACATTGCCAAACACGCTTACTACAGCGACAGTTAGAAGAGAATAGCCTAAGAAATCAGAGATCATGCCAGACGAGCAGTTAGCATATCGTAAATGTGGCTGCACTTGGTATATCCAGGTCTCTCGGCGAACCGCCTTCGACTAACCGTCGCTCAGGAACACCGCAGATACGCAGAAGGTATCCAGCCCCCTCACCTTTGCTCCGAATTCGCCCTCAACATCTACTCCGAGGGAGAATCAAGCCTACGCCGCCCTGGATACCAGACAACTTCACCGGCAGGCGGGTGAACTAGCCCGATATGGCTAGAGACTCGATTTGCCGTAAGCGGGGTGGTAGCCATAGAGAAGATAAAACTTGTGTAACGGTGCGCGGTTGATGGCGCTTATCTCATCCCAGGTACACTGTGCCCGTTAGAGACGAGAGTCCCCTATTGTAGGTTTAATTCCCACCCAGCACGCTCCCAAACCTCTAGGCTGGACACCTGGCAGCACGGGGAGTTCAAGACAGGGAGGGACGGCAGCCCTGCCAGCAGAAGTGGCCGCGAAGTGTGGCCGTGGCTCGACGTCAGAGCATCTGATTGTGGCCCAGAGTACGCGGGTTTAACTCCCGCTGGTCACTCCAGACAGAGGAGATCAGCCCCGATGCAGCGTAGCCTGTTACTAAGCGTATCCGCGTCTCTTGTCTTGTGTATCACCGTGGTCCTAGGACTCGACCTCCTTCGACCGAGTACCGCCCGTGCGGATCTCTTCAGACCTGACCTCCTGCGATCGAGTACCGCCGATGCGGGCCTCCCCGGCCTTTCAGTCAGGGGCAACCAACTTCTCGCTGGAGGAGTGCCTATTACCCTCCATGGAGTCAATCGCTCAGGTACCGAGTACGCCTGTATCCAAGGGTGGGGTATCGAAGACGGTCCCATGGACCAGTCGAGTGAGAATGCTATAGCCGCCTGGGGTGCCAATCTCGTCAGGATACCGCTCAATGAGGACTGCTGGCTCGGGATCAATGGTGTCAACCCGGCCTATGGCGGCAGCAATTATATTTCGGCCATTCGCACCCTCGTCGACCAGGTTAATGCCGCTGGGATGTACACGGAACTCAGTCTTATGTGGGCAGCTCCGGGCTCCATTCAGGCTACCTATCAGCCCGGCGCTCCCGACGAGGATCATAGTCCAGCGATGTGGGCATCCTTAGCCAGCACATTCGCCGGTGATCCAGATGTCATTCTGGCGCCCTGGGGTGAGCCCACCGTTGATGCCAACTGCTTACTCAATGGTGGAACATGTGAAGTACCGTATGACGCCAACTATATTCCCACTACCTACGATACAGCCGGGATGCAGCAAGCCGTTACCGTGATGCGGCAGGCAGGCTACAACGGCGTCATCTCCATACCAGGCATAAACTACGCCAACGACCTTACCCAGTGGCTGTCCTACGAGCCCAGCGATCCCGATCACCAGCTAGTCGCGGAAGCACACATATATGGTAACAACAGCTGCGGTGCCGAGAACAACGGCAGTTGCCTGGTTTCAACGCTCGATCCAGTGGCAGCTAAGGTGCCGTTGCTGCTGGGTGAGACAGGAGAGACGTATGATGACAGCACGTGTACCGGCAACAATGAACAAGTTATCCTGGACTGGGCGGACTCTGAGCATGTGAGCTGGGCTGCCTGGACCTGGAATACCTGGGGCGACTGTTCCTCGCTCATCCAGGACTTCAGCGGCACTGTTCAGTCTGGAGATGCCTATGCGGCCGTTGTTCAGACGCATATGCTGGCTGACAGCGCGGCAGCTACGCCGGCGCCTACGACCACGAGTGCTCTGCCCACTGCAACGCCTGTCTCACCGACTCCTACCACGGTTCCACCAAAATCGACTTCTGCAGCTATACGGCCACCAGCGAGCCTAACATTCGTGCAAGATCGCTCCCGGGTGTTCGATTCCGCTCTCTTGCTTGTTGTAGCACTTGCCTGCACGGCATTGGGTCTGTTCCTCATTCTGAGGAATCGTCACTAAAATCAGAGTCGCCGCCTCGCGCCCTCCTGCCGCTCCTCGCTCTCGCCTGTACTCAGGTGCGGCATCCCGTTGGGGGCATCGCATGTGTCTCGAGAAGACTTCTGGATCGGTCTATTGGCTCTTGCCGCGGCCCTCGATGCTCCACACTGCTTCCAAGCGTCCGCTGCGGAGTGCGAAATAGTCATCAAAGAGATTGATCGTGGTGTCGCAGTGGCTCGGTATGAGTTCTACTGTGTCACCAACCTTCAAATCTGGATTGGCGCCTTCGTCCCACGTCAGAATGCCGTGTTCGTCGCCCCCTGGCCGGTACGTTACTCCAGTGAGCCCTTTTGCCTCAGGGTTACCGCTGTCAGTGGAGAGGGCCTTGAGGCCAGCATCGATAATTGCCCGACTGGGCGTCGGACAGCTGATGACCGTTGCCTGCACCGTAAGCGCGGTGGTGTAGTCGGTGCCTATGGCATTGCGGTAGTCGACATCCATGAAAATGAAGGAACCGGGTTGTACCTCCGTCACTCCAGCAGAGCTATACTTCGCACAATACTGCCAGGTCCCCGTACCTCCTGTGGTCACAATCGTGGGAGGAAGGTTACCTGTTCGCATGGCACCTACTGTAGCGGTGAGTTGCTCCATCGCCACGGCGCAAAGTTGTTCACGCTCTTGTGGGTCATGAATGTGCTGTAACTGCCCCTCGTAGCCCTGCACTCCAAGAAATCGGAGCGACCCTGCACTCGCGATGTGCTCGGCCAGGGCTACCGCTGGCTGGCCAGGACCAGTGCCGCTCCGGTGCTGGCCGACATCGATCTCGACCAGCACCGGAGCGGTCACTTCCCACTCGGCTGCCGCCGTCGCAAGTGCCTCTATCCCCGCAATGCTATCAACCACTACTTTCACATCTGGATGGCGCCGTAGCAGACCCATGAGACGTGCGATCTTGGCTGCTCCCGCAACCTCGGTGGTAATGAGGATATCCTCAATTCCCGCAGCTGCCATAACCTCGGCTTCACCTAATTTCGATACACAGATGCCTTGCGCTCCAGCGTGTAAGAGGCGGTGGGCTATGGCAGGGGTCTTGCCCGTCTTCAAATGGGGGCGAACCGTCACACCACTGCCACGGGCGCGATCAAATAGCAGCGTAATGTTTCTATCCATTAGATCAAGGTCAATGAGCAGAGCTGGGGTATCAATTTCTGCGCGTGATGTGCCAGGCAGCGGAATGTACATGTCACTCCCTCTCTTTCTGCAGGCCCACATGGTAGGGATATGGTGTCAGATACTCGCGCCCTTTAGGGAGCGAGCTTGTGACTCCATCGGAGGTTTATGCGGAAGCTCATGGGCAGACGATTGATCCTACCCTTGTCCGCAGGCTGCGCCAGGCTGGTGAGATGCTCGGCTGTCCAAGTGGAGTTGGGATACCACCCAGCGATTCGGCTGGAAAACCTGGGTAGAAACCTATTCGCAACACGGACTCAAAGCAGTACTAGACCAGACTACTACTGAAGCCGAAGCGACATGGTATGCCCGTCGGCCTTACGGGTTGTGTACTCGAGCATCTTGCTTCACCTCTTCCCTTTTTTGAAGCGAGTGGCAACGCTAAAGTCACAGATAACAGGGCGGGCTACTGCCACGTTTCTGGGCTTCGGCCCGCGCACGTGCCTCGCCCAGCGCCTCGGTGATAGCTTGCTCAGGTGTGACCGCATGGCCCGCCACGTACGCCGCCATCCAGCCTTCCTCGCCCAGCGCCGCCCGCGCTGGGGCCACCGCCTGCTCCGTGTCATCGTGCTCACGCGCGGGTTGCGGGGCGCCAATCGTCTCCCGCAGCGCCGTCGCCGCCCCGAGCAGCCGTGCGGCACGTCTCCCTTGCCCGGCCATTCCGGCTGTGCCTGCCAGCAGGTCCAGCGCCCCCGCGCAAAAGCGCAGGTCGCCCACGTCTCGCACGAGCGCCAACCCTTCTCGCCCCAACGTCTCCGCCTGGGCCACCTCGCCCCGTTGCCCCGCCACACCTCCCAGGTTGAGGAGGGCGAGCGCGATACCCTTTGGGTCGCCCCGCTGACGATGGAGCGCGAGCGCCTCCTGGAAGTAGTCTTCTGCCCGCTCCAGGTCACCCCGGCTCACGGCGAGTACGCCGAGGTTACTCAGCGAGGCGGCGATGCCGCGCTGGTTGCCCGCCCCGCGCGCCAGCGCCAGGCTTTCCACATAGCGCGCCTCCGCCTGCTCCAGGTCGCCCTGCTGTTCGGCGATGATGCCCAGATTGTTCAGCGCGATCTGCACCGTCCGCACATCCCCTGTCTCCCGCCCCAGGGTCGCCGCCGCCTCCAACCGGCGCGCGGCCAGCGCGTCATCACCCTGCCAGAGCGCCAGCCGGCCAGCCGCAGAAAGCGCCCGTGCCCGCACCCCCGCCGATACGCCGCGCACCGTCTGTTCAGCACGCGAAGCGTCGTCCGTCCCCAGCGCGAGGAGGCCCTCGACCCACGCCTGTCCTTCGCGCAGGTGGCCGCGGGCATCCCAGAACCCTCCAAGGGCCACCGCCAGCCGCAGACCGGTCTCCGCCTCGCCCTGCACGCGTGCCCAGCCCAGCGCCGCCCGAAGGTTGTCGAGTTCCCGCTCCAGCCGGAGCAGCCAGGCGCCTGACTCGGGGCCGCGCAATGCCGGTTCTGCCCGCTCGACCAGCGCGAGGTAGTAGCCCGCATGTGCTCGGTGCAGCACCTCCGCTTCTCCGCTCGCCTCCAGCCGCTCCAGGGCATACTCGCGGATGACCTGCAACATCCCAAACCGCGCTTCGCCGTCTTCCTCCCGTGGCTGCGCCAGGCTCTGGTCCACCAGCGTGCTCAACCCATTGAGCACGTCGAGCTCCAGCGGCGCGGCCCCCTCGGGCGCCGTGCAGACCGCCTCGATGGCCTCCAGCGTGCAGCCGCCCACAAACACCGCCAGCCGCCGGAACAGCACCTGCTCTTGGGGAGCCAGCAGGTCCTCGCTCCAGGCGATGGTCGCCCGCATCGTCTGCTGCCGCTCCTCCAGGTCCCGCGCGCCGCCTGTGAGCAGGGGGAGGGTACGCTCGAGCCGCGTAAGCAGCGCCTCGGGCGGCAGCACTTTCACGCGCGAGGCCGCCAACTCCAGGGTCAGCGGGAGTCCATCCAGCCGTACGCAAATGCCCGCGATGGCCGGCGCGTTGGCCGCCGTGACGCTGAAGCGCGGCGTGACCGCTTGGGCCTGCGCGATGAACAGGGCGGTGGAGGCAGCCTGGGAGAGTGCCTCGAGGGTTGGCGGCTGGGTTGGGTCGGGCAGGGCGAGGGGCACGACCTGAAATTCTTGTTCGCCGCGCAGGTGCAGCGGCACTCGGCTGGTCACCAGCACATGCAGACGCGGGCTGGCCTCCAACAGCCCAGCGACCTCCGGCGCGGCGGCGGCGACCTGTTCGAAGTTGTCTAGCACCAGCAGGAGACGCTTCTCGGCCAGATGTGCGCGCAGCGTGTCGGCGATCGGCTGGCTTGCCTGCTCTTTGAGATCGAGCGACTGGGCGATCGTGGGCAGCACCAGGGCCGGGTCGACCAAGCGCGAGAGGCGCACGTACCACACCCCGTCGTCGAACGCCTCCACCAGTTCGGCGGCCACCTGGATCGCGAGTCGCGTCTTGCCGATACCGCCCGGCCCCGTCAGCGTGAGGAGCCGCATGGCGTCCTGGCGCACGAGCGCGGAGATGGCCGCCAGTTCCGCCTCACGGCCGAGCAGGGGGGTGGGCTGGACCGGCAGGTTGTGCGGACTCAGGTCGAGCGTCTTGAGCGGCGGGAAGTCAGCCAGCAGGCCCGGCAGGACCAGCTGGTAGAGGCGCTCCGGCTGCTGCAGGTCTTTGAGACGATACAGGCCCAGCTCGGCGACCGTCACCCCGGAGGGCAGGGCGTGGGTCACCAGGTCACGCGTCGTCTGCGACAGCAGCACCTGCCCGCCGTGCCCGGCGGCGGCGATCCGGGCGGCGTGGTGCACGTCCAGTCCAACGTAGTGGTCACCCACCAACTGGGGGGAGCCCGTGTGCAGGCCCATGCGCACCCGCAGACTGGCGCCCTGTGGCCAGCTCTGCTCCGCGAGGACGCGCGTCGCTGCCGCGGCGGAGGCGACCGCCTGCGGCGCGCTGGGGAAAGCGACGAAGAACGCATCGCCCTGCGTATCCACCTCGGCTCCAGCGTAGGCGGCGAACGCGGCGCGCAGCACCGCCTGGTGCAGGCTCAGCGCCTGGGCATAGGCCGGGCCGAGCCAGTGCAGCAGCTGGGTGCTACCCTCGATATCAGTAAAGAGCAGGGTGACGGTGCCGGTGGGCAGCTGTGCCATGGGGTGACCTTCCTCCAGGGGAGCAAGCGATGGTATGGACCGGCGTGAGCCAGTCGGTGCGAGGTAGAACGTGCGGGCTCATCTTCACGGCGTGCACGTGGCGCGTACGCGCGATCTCTGCTGGATGATGCGCAGTATACCATGACGTGCTCAGCCGTGCGAGTAGAAGTTACCTCTAGATTGCCCCTGCCCCGTGGCCGACTGAGCCGCCAGCGCCGACCGCCGCCATCTAGGAGGAGGTCCAGGTGCCTTTGTGGTCGTCACCAGCCGATACGTGCTGTCAATTCCAATTTGGACTGACTACCTTAGTTCATGATGACTGACCACATCACGATTGCTGAACTGCAAGCTCAATTGAGGAACGACGCAGTAGTCCTACATTTGTCATGTTGGGTGGAGCGGGTGATAGGTATTCATGAGCGCACAGAGATCAGCCAAGCCCGCTGTGAGGTGGGGCAAGGGATAGAGGCGCAGCCAGGGCAGCAGAAGACAGGTACAGACGAACGGCTGTAAGAGCAGCCGGAGGTTATGGAGTCGGTGTGTCCAGCTGGCATCGTCGGTCCAGGCCGGATGCTGCAGGGCAGCGGCAGGAGACGCTGCTGGGACGGTGGACACTCGGGCTAAGGCCGGGGCCTGCAAGCTCACAAACAGGTAGGCACACATCACTAACTCCCACCAGCGCTCGATACTAGGGGCATCGGTGAGGCGGAAATCGGCCCATCCCAGCTCATCCTTCGCTTGCTTAAAACCATACTCGATCCACGTCCTCAAACCGAACGTATTGCCCACTGACTGCTCGATTTTGCCGGGCAGATTGGTCATGAGTTGCCAGGTGGTCTCGGGGGGCAGGTGGACCGGATCAGTGGTGATCTGGAAATAGCGGATCGGGCGCCGTCGGCCAAAGATGGTCTCCCGCAGGTAGCGCTCTTGACTGCTCCCATCGGAGAAGACCCGCTCGAAGGGACGCCAGGGGGTGGTGCGGATCCGCTCTCGGGCGTCCATCCAGACCCCATGGTTGGAGCGGATGGCGACCAGCGTATCGCAGTCCCAGGTGGTGCAAGGCGTTGATAAAGGTTGCGTTGTCGCCATAGACCGTGTCGGCCAGGACGACTTCGAAGCGGAACCCGAGGGCGAGCAACTGCTGGATTAAGGCCAGAGCCAGCTCGGGCTTGGTCTGGAAGCGGTCACCGGGTTTGAGGCGCGTCTTGGGCTTGTAGAGGGCAAAGGCCAAGGGAAAGGTGACGTGGTCGAGGACTCCGTACGCATTAACGGAGACGATCCCTTGCTCCACGCGGTGCAGCCCTCCCAGGTACTGGGACGCCGCATAGTCGGTGGTGTGCCCCTGCTTCCGGTCGCCGGTCTCATCGATACAGAGCACAAAGGGCCGTCCAGCTAAGGCCTCACGCGTCAGCTGGAGCCGAAGGACACGCAGTTCCTCCATCGACCATTCGGCGTTGGCGAGTAAATGGTGCAAGGCTTGATGGTCGCCCTGCACGGTCTTGGCCAGCCGCGGGAGCGACTTGCGCTTCGTCTCCGCGAGCATCCCCAGTTCTAGCTGGGTGAATTGCTCGAAGTGGCGCACGTTGTGAAACACGGAGCGGTAGTGGGCACAATACTCGTCAATGCAGGCCACCGTGTGCATGGCGGCTCGTATTCTGGTCATGTCGGACTGCTCCTGATCCGGAGAGGCTATCGTATGCTCTCCTCCCAGGTCTCCTTGCAGACTCCGTGCCTAAGATGACAAATGTAGGAATGACCTGGAACATGTGCCGCCTGTGCTACGGCAGGACAAGGGAATCCAGCGCTAGCTCCGATGGGAGACTGTGCTGCCATAGACCGGGACGGCAAGGAAGCGAAAGTGCCCACCGGTTGCATGGCTGCCGACGGTAGAGTAGTCATGCCAAGACATGAGGTACGAGCCCCGCAGGTGGAGAGCAGCTTCCCGCTTAACGATCGTGCCCTTTGCTGCCTGCACTGACCACCCCAGCGACCCATTTAGGCTAGCGCCTTCCTGGAGACGAAAGGCCGCATCCATCGTCCTCTCCCGCGTAGATCGAGTCCAATAGATGCTGTCGTTGGTTAACAGGATGGCATAGCCTGTTACGCCTGGTCGCACTGCGACGATGCGCTCAAGGCGGCCAATATCCTTGACGAAATCGTAGCGAGTAATATCCTGCGCGGCCCGATTTTTGAGGGCAAAGTGCTCGCCGGCGTGGTCCACCTCAAGCCGGCGTGTAGCATACTTCAGCTCGATAGCCAGCGCTCCCTGGTCGTTCTGTATCCACACATCTAGATAGAGTGGTCCCGGCAATGGACGGTACTCCAAGCGGATACAGGCATGAGGCTCCTGCAGATGTATCAACCATGCGAGTGCATGCTGAAAATCCGCCTCTGAATGAAACACCGGACGCTCCTGGCTGAGCTGCGCCAGCGCGTCATTGATGTTGATCATCTGGCTACCTTCAGCTCGCCCCAGGTGGCGCCATAGAGGCCTATTCAGGCCCCTATCTAGTGGTATGTGCGGCTCACGACCTGCCCTGGGAAATCAGCAGGAGCCTGCGACCAATCAGGAACACCCAGATTCCTAGCAGCACTCCGGCAAGGAGGCTGAGAATACCGCTCAACAGCGGCAGCGGTGCGGAGAGCGCCACCACGAGTACCGCAGCTGCATTCGCCACTATCCCCACAACAGCGGTTGCTCTGTTGAATAGAGCGCTACGCAACATCACGATGGAGATGATCAGCAGCGCGGCGGACACGATGGCGTAACTCAGCTCAAAAGCGGACAGCGAGAACGTCGTCAGTAGCGCCGCACCTTCAGCCTGCAAGAGAGCCCGCTGAGCCACCGTGGTCGCGGCCGCATATTGGGAGCTGACGGAGAGCATGGAGAAGGCAGTATTCGATGCGAAGTAGACCGCGATCCCCATGAGAGCGAAGGCCACAGCTATGGCCATGAACGAGGAGCTCGCTCGTCTGAGGGTTACGTAGAGTGCCAAGAGCACCGGAACCATGAAAACATAGGCGATCATCCCCAGAAGATCAAAATCCAGCAGTCCAATGAGCCCGTTGGTATGAAAGAGCTTGAAGCAATCGATGACGGTGGATGGTGATTGTGAAAAGCCACCTGGAGGCGGCCAGACGACGAAAACCAGGATATCGGCGATGACCAGTACACCGGCGATCAAGCCGGCGACCCCGCCGGCTCGGCACAGACTCGTCCAGCTGGAATCCTCCGTCGGCGCCGGCTTTGGGCGGGCGTTTACCGGTTCTGTCTCAGATAGGCTCATGACTCTGCTCCTTTCCTATCCTGGCAACCCTAACACCTGTGCCTCACAGCGGCGTCACAGCTGCCGGCGCGCCCATCTCAGGTCCATCACAGTCCCTCTGGGCATCGAATCAGTTACGCCGGCGCCAAGATGCAGCTGCGTACCAACGAGCGCGAATGCCAGGACGATCGAAGGCTGCGTGAAGGCAACTTCGTCGCGAGAGTGCTCTGGCAGCGGCACGAGGACGACCGCAAGCAAGGCACGAGAGCGCCGATGGGCTCTGGCGTTTCGAGGAAGCATGTCACCCACCTCCACATTTCCAGCTACAGCAGATGGGCGGGTGAGTCAGGAACGCGTCGGCGTTGACAGAAGCGCTGGGGCCAGGATACAGACGCCTCGTCCCAGCGCTGACGACCCCCAGTTCGTTACACCTGATCCAGCGCCGCCAGCGCCTCCTCTTTGGTGACCGTCTGCTCGGGCTTGAGCTGAACATGCTTCTCAAATGCTCTGGCCCAGGGAGGCAATCTCTTCATCGGCTGGCCTTCATTGCGCAGCGGGAAGACGAGCGGAGCCGCAATGAAGACTGGGTAGCCCAGAACCTCCGCCAGATACCGGGCCAGGGGGGTATCATCCTGCCGCTCGCGGCCATTCCCGTACGCTCCCCCTACGCGCCAGGTATTTGTGCGTCCGGTCCCAACCAGCGGCCCCTCGTGCTGTTCCAACCACTGGCGAAAGGATTCTCGATCCAGCACGAGGTCTTCAAACAGGTCCCTGGGGTGCCGCTCCGGGCGCTCCGGATGCGCGTACTCGGTGTTCTGCGGTTCACGGACCTCAATGCCATTGGCCTCAATCTCTGCCTGAAAGCGCGTGCGAATCTGGGTCAAGAGATCCTCGAGCGAGACCGGCGCGATGAGTGCCTCAGGAATCCACACTGGGGTCCCAGTCGCCGGGAGGAGGATGAAGAGGGGAAAGGTGCGCAGACGCACCACGTGGTGCCGCTGTCCGAATGCCTCTGGATCTTTGGGGATGATCGCCAGCATGCGGATCGTCTGGGGTCCTTTTCTGGCCGTGAGCGTCAGGGTGTGGAGGTACATGGCGGCGATCTCGGGCCAGGTGATCGCCATCTTCCAGGTGAACCACAGCCCGCCTGGGGGATGGGAGACGATACCCTGGTCATTGACCACCACCACCGGAGTGGGGACGAGCAACCGATAGAACTGCAGCTGCCTCAGCAGTCTACGCGTATCGGGATAGAGCGCTATGGTCCGGTCTGATGCAGCAGGATTCATGAAAAACCCCTCTCTTCACAAGAGCAGGTGCCCTCCACCAGCATACCAGACAGAAGAGAAACACGGGAAGGCGTAGCAGAGGCGATCGGGTTTCTCTCTAGCGGTTAAGGCGCTGGCCTTGCTAGGCCTAATGGATTGATCAGGCCGTGGCAGGAACGTCCAGGCCATCGTGCGCCTGCGGTACGCGCATGGTCGCCTCAGCGAACGGGAGAACAGATCCACCATCCGCGGCGAGGTGTGTTACAAGCTAACCCAACGGACCACGAGTAGCCTCCCCAACCGTGTCACTTGTGGGAAAGAGTCTACTTCATGAGTCTTGTGTTTCTAGGAAGCATGTCACCGCGCCTCCACATTTCCAGCTACAGCAGATGCGCGGGTGAGCCTCTTTTGTGACCAGCCCACCTGTGCCCGCCGGATCTTTGCGGAGCGGTTACCGGGTGTGGTGGAGCCCTATGCTCGCCGCACGGTCCAACTGACCGAGGCGCTGACCCTGCTTGGCTTTGCGCTAGGCGGTGAAGCTGGGGCTCGTCTGGCTCGACGTCTTGCAGACGTGAAGACCACGGCCAGTCCTGATACCCTGCTGCGTCTGGTGCGCCGGTACGTCCCGGCTGCCGCACCGACCCCACGGGTGCTAGGAGTGGATGATTTCGCCTTCCATCGCGGGATACACTACGGCACCATCCTGGTCGACCTCGAGCGGCATAAAGTGGTGGATCTATTGCCCGACCGGGAGACCAGGACTTTTGCTGCGTGGTTGCGTGCCCATCCGGGCATTGGCTTTATCAGTCGGGATCGCAGCAGCGCCTATGCGGACGCCGCTCAGCAGGCGTCACCGCAGGCGGTACAGGTAGCGGATCGCTTCCACTTGCTGGCCAACCTCGGGATGACCCTGGACCGGCTGCTGACGCGCGAGCACCACATCCTATCTCAGGTCACTCGTCAACTCCAGATCCAAGCGCGGCTCGATCAGACCGCGCAGGAGGTCGGGGCTGCGCGGGAGGTCGAGGCTGCGCGGGAGTCACGACCAGCGACGACTCGTGCCGAGCGGCAGCACCTGGCAGCCGAATCCCGCCGCCGAGCCCGGTATGAGCACCTGGCTGCCCTGCGGCAGGAGGGACATTCCATTCAGACCATGGCGCGTCTAGTTGGCATGGCCCGCAACACCGTGCGGCGCTACCTGCCTACGTCAGTACCTCATGGCTTGGCGTACTGGGCCGCATCGTCCCGGTCGCCGGACGACCGATGCGCACAGCCTCCCAGCTGCAAGGAGCTCTCGTTGGCGAACGTTCTCTCCCCGCCAGACTCGTTGGATCCTGCTCCGGTCCCTCGAAGAGCTTGACGATGAGGAACGGGCCTATCGCCACCAGCTGTGCCAGGAGTCGGCGACCATCGCCCAAGCCCAGACGCTCGTCACTGCTTTGTGGCAACTTGTACGCGAGCACCGCTCTAGTGGCCAAGATCGCCAGCACATGGGCACTCGGCTGGATGCGTGGATGGAGGCAGCCACTGCCAGCCAGATCCCCGAGTTGGTCAGCTTTGCGAACGGCATCCGGCGCGATTACGAGGCCGTGGTCGCCGCGCTGGTCTGGGACTACAGCCAAGGCCAGACCGAAGGCCAGGTGAATCGGCTCAAGCTCTTGAAGCGCTGGGGCTTTGGCCGCGCGAAGTTCGATCTCCTTCGGCAGCAAGTGCTGCATCGCAGCGCGTAGGCATCTGCTGGTGTTCAGTGGAAAGCTGCCGTTTTCATCGAATCTGCGGGAGTTCCACAAAAGAACCGGCGCAGATGTAGCTCTAGGCGCAATGGCACTCCATGCCAGGGCACATCAGCGACCTGGCGAGTGTAGCGTGAGTGGACACGGGCCGATCGGTAGCTGCACAGGGGACAGACCGCCTCAGAGGCAGATGGTGCCACCACCGCGCGGATGCCATCGTGCTCCTGGACCAGCATCCGCAGCAATAACCGTTCCGGATCAGGGAGAATGGTAGTTTCGAGCATAGTGAACCTGCAACGTGAGAAGGACGACGGACGGTGCGTTCTGGTGATCGTATCACCGAGCTTGCGATCGCTGCTCCAAGCTGGTTCACCTCATCTGCGGGAGAGCTCCAAATGCGTCGGCGTTGACACTGGCAGGGGGCGAGGCTGGCCTCGCCCCAACAGGACCAACCGCGTCCGTCTCCTCGTCCTCTCTCGCGGCAGAGGCGGGAACGAGATCGCCTGCGTACCATCTCCAGCCGCACTCGCTTCACGCGCCCTCCCTTGCAGGGGCAGTATGACAGGGTGCATAGGTCTAGAATCGCCTCACGGTGTTCCCGCTACTCTGAGCCCGAAGGCCGCAGCCAACAGATTTGTGTGCTCGTCGTAGTGGGCGTAGGTGTTGCCCATGATCACCTCGAATAGGCTACCGCCGTAAGGACCCGTCTCGTCCAGCCGCGTAGCGGGCAGCACCTCCAACTCCCGCAGCATCTCGGTGTAGGAGGCGCGGAAGGCGGTGAGCACATCGTCGAGCGGGCGCGCCTGATTGCGCTCGAAGAGCACGGCATTGGCGCGGTCGGTGTTCCATTCTTCGCCCGCTAGGATGTCTTCGTCGGGCTCTCCCCGCAGCGCGTGCAGCGGGACGTGTTCCCACCAGGTGATATGGCCAAGCGTCGCCTTGGCCGACCAGCCCCCTACCGTGCCCTCAGCTTCCATTTGCTCGGGCGACAGTGCGGCGAGAGCCCACTCCAATCGCGCATGCGCTGCTCGGACGCGGTCGAGAAGATCTGCCTTACGAGCCTCAGGATCATCACTTGGCACTCAGACTGCTCCTCTCTTATTGAATGGTGCCAAACCCATGGTACCATACCCGGTTAGAGGTGAGGCATACTGGTTTACAACTAGTCAACCCAATGTGCGAGTTTTCATGAGGCAACAATGTGAGAGAATTGCATCGGTAGGTTGTCGAGTTCACCTTCGACGAGGTCGAGGGAGTCGAAACGGCATTGAATTCTCCGCGAGGAACGCCTGCAGAGTCGTGAAAGAGCTCCCCACCACTAGTTCGGCTCGTTGACGAAGGCGTGAAGGGCGCTCGCTTTTTCGCTGTCCCAGATAACGAAATCCATCCCGCTGACTGCCTGCGGGTTTTCGGGTGGCCCGAAGTGCCAATAGGCGCGAATGGCGTTGCCGAGCGTCTGTGGGCTCTCCGCAAGGTCGAAACGTGCTGTTGGGAACCGACTCTGAAGCGAGTCGCTGAAGGCTTCCAGGCCCGCGCTGAAGCCCGCCGCATCGATGCCCAGGCCAGGTTTAGGATGCCTCCACTCTTTTTTCGCCTCTGGAGGGAAAGAGGACTCCGAGGGTGCGGCTTTGGGGGCGAAGCGCCCACGAAGCTAGCGCGAGAATAGCGAAGACGAGAGGAGCTATGAGATCCGCGCTATCGCCGCGTATCGCGGCCGATGCCGAAGCGCCCGTCATTTCGAAGAAGGTGCCGGCATAGGCCCATTCCTTGAGCCGCGGCAAGCGCGGCGCAAGCAAGACGATGGCTCCAAGCACCTTCCACCAGCCGAGAATGGTAAGCAAGTACACCGGGTAGCCGAGGCGCGCTAGGACCAGGACGACAGGGTCGCCGGCAACCAGCATCTCTCGTCCGTGCACCAGGTCTGTCGCACCGCCGGCCAGCAGCTCGAGCGCGACGATGGTGGTAGTTACCCAATATGCGATCACTCTGGTTTTCATAGTCGTGCCTCCTTCGGCTCCTATTTCCACCAAGTGGAGTTCTCTTCTGTCTTGACGGAGGTTTCTATGTAGTAAGAATAGCATCATACTGGGCTTGTTCAAAGAACCAATTTCTGCTATGGTAACCATACCACTTAGGACCATGGCCACCGCGGTGACCCTGGTGATACCACCGCTCACCTGGAGAGCGATCATGCCCAGACGTTCCAATGTAATCAAGCGACCGGAGATCATACTCGACGCGACGTTGCCGGTGCCGCTCTACAAGCAGCTCTATGAGCGCCTGCGGGGAATCATCCTGACCGGGCAACTGGAACGGGGAGCACCTCTGCCCTCGACACGCGCGTTGGCCAGTGAACTGGGTATCTCGCGTACGACGACGATTCTGGCGTATGAGCAGTTGGTGCTGGAAGGGTATTTGGAGAGCAAGAAAGGGCAGGGGACAGTGGTGGCGCTCGATTTGCCGGCGACGCACTCTCAGGAGCAGCTGCTCCGCACCGCCTCTCCGCGAACCGACGCTCGTACGGTGTCACTCAGCCACCTGGCTTCACGTGTCCCCCCGCTCAAAGATATACCGTATCCCGCGCGCCGAGCAGGGAGCACTGGCGGGATCTTTTACGGCGGTGAGCCGGCGCTCGACTTGTTCCCCTACGAGGTCTGGGCACGATTGATCGCCCGCCGTGCGCGGCAGTCGCTGCGCGAGTTCGCGCACTACCAGCCGCCCGCCGGCTACCTGCCACTGCGAGAGGCGATCGCTGCCCAGATCGGCATCACCCGCGGCGTTCGCTGTACCCCGGAGCAGATCATCCTGACCACCGGCTCACAGGGGGCGCTTGATCTCGCAGTACGCACGCTGCTGAGTCCCGGAGAAGCCGCCTGGCTGGAGGATCCCGGCTACTTTGGCGCGCGGGGCGCTTTGCTTGCCGCAGAGGCGCACCTAGTGCCGGTTCCGGTCGATTCGCAGGGACTCGTGGTGGAGAGCGGTCGCCAGCTCTGTCCGGAGGCGCATCTGGTCTCGACCACGCCCGCGCACCAGTTCCCCACGGGAGTCACGATGAGCCTTCCTCGCCGGCTGGCCCTGCTGGACTGGGCGGAAGAGACTGGGGCGTGGATTCTGGAGGACGATTACGATAGCGAATACCGGTTTACTGGGCGCCCGTTAGAGGCCCTTCAAGGGCTTGACCAGGCCGGGCGGGTGCTGTATATCGGCACCTTTAGCAAAGTGCTGTTTCCAGCCTTGCGCCTCGGCTACCTGGTCGCGCCTGGCGAACTCATCGCGCCCTTGCTGACCATGCGGCGTTTTCTCGATGTACACCTGCCCATGTTGGAACAGATGGCGCTCTGCGACTTTCTGCGGGAGGGACATTTTTCCCGGCATCTGCGTAAGGTGCGCCAGCTGTTTCTCCGGCGACGCGATCTCCTGCTCGGCGAGCTGCGCACCCAACTAGGTGGCCTCCTGGAACTACACGCCCCGGAGGCCGGAATGCACCTGGTCGGTTGGCTACCTCCGGGGAAAGATGATCGGCGCGCGGCCCAACTTGCCGCACAGGTCGGTATAGACGTCATGGCGATCTCCACGTACAGCCTGGAACCGCTGGCCCGTGGGGGTCTGGTCTTTGGCTTTGCCAGCACCAACGAGGAGGCAATCCCAACAGGAGTGCAGTGCCTGGCAGCTGTGCTCGTACACCTCTGAACCACGTTTTCACTGTCTTCCCTTTCCGCCGGTCTCGCTGCCGCGTGAAAGCCGCCGTGAAGAGGCCATCCCGCAAGTGAGCGGTGGCCGACGCCTGCGCGAGCGCGGCCCAGCGCCGATCTTGGCCGAGAGCGAGGTCTTGACCATGGAAGTCGTGGGAGAATACCTGGGTCTGGCCCAGGACAGTGCTCTGTTTGCCTACTTCCGGCGACACTACTCGCACTTCTTCCCGGCGCTCTCGCGGCTGCACCGCACCACGTTTGTGCGCCAAGCGGCCAATCTGTGGCGGCTCAAAGAGCGGCTGTGGCAGGAGGTGCTGACGGACGTGCCTCATGACGAGCACTTTGCCATCATCGACAGTTTCCCGCTGCCCGTCTGTCAGTTTGTCCGAGCGCCCCGCTGCCGCCGCTTCCGAGCCGAGGCAGCGTTCGGCAAAGATACCTTGGTGCGCCAGACGTTTTACGGCTTGCGGGTGCATATCCGCGTGGAATGGCCTGGGGTCATCACCCGCTTCTGCATTGCCGCCGCCAATGTGCACGAACTCAAGGCACTGCCGGCGCTGACGGAGGCCACCCAGGGCACCTTGGTGGGAGACCGCAATTATTGGTCTCCTGCTGTAGCGGCCGAATGGCAACAGCACGGCGTCGATCTGCTCGCTCCCTACCGGAGCGCCAAGCGCGATCCGCGGCCACGTTGGAGCGCTCGGTTCAGTCGCGTGCGTTACCGGATCGACACCGTCTTTGGTCAGCTGGTCGATCGCTGTAGTATCAAGCGGCTGTGGGCGCGGGATCTGTGGCATCTCTCCAACCGCTTGTTGCGCAAAGTCTTGATGCATACCCTGGCCGTTCTGTTCAATGTTGATCTAGACAACCCGCCTTTGCAGCTCGCTCGGGTGGTCGCCTGACAACGACGTGCACATCGGATAACGTACCCATTCAGCAGGTATGCCCGCTGTCGCTGGAACCGTTTATCCCAAATTCGCGTCTTATTAGCAGTATCAAGGGAGATGTCATGATGCGGGCACGACACGACCTTTTCCCACTCGCGCTGCTCCCACTGGTCTGTGCTTTGCTTGTCACAGCCTGTGCTCAGCCTCAGAATCAGCAGCCACCAAAATCGCTTGTGGCTCTGCATAACAGCGCCGATCTGACCAAGCTCCAGATCGAGTCATTCGACGCGGGAAATCCAGCTCCAGACATGCTGTACGTCGTTGGGCAGAAGACCGCTCAACAGGTCTACAAGGCCGCGCTGGCCTCGCCACAACCCGCGCCAGGCCGCCCCTGTCCAGCTGTAGCGGGTCCTGGCTATCAACTGATTTTCTGGGCAGGCTCGCAAATCGCCGAGATCGTCACGGCTGACCGGGGCGGCTGCGGGGACCTCTTTTTGCGTGGTGGCGATTTGCGGCAGGGCAATCGGGATTTCTGGGCATTCCTCGACCAAGCCATCAGCAGCGCTCCTCACGTCACGCAGCCTGACCATGTAGAAATCGTACGGTATCTGGGAAACCTGCAGATGCCGCTCTATGCGAAGG
>JBKQTH010000109.1:0-33799 GCA_052143275.1 Ktedonobacterales bacterium
ATCTCGCAGGGCGCCAATGTAGACGACCGGCCGGCTCGGTCTTCACTGCAACTTTCTGGAAGCCGGTACGTTTGCCGTATGCGCAGGCAGGCGCGCGCCGGTCCCGCCTCGACCAGCTCCACCGTTACCGGCGCAACTGGAGAAGAAATCTCCACGTCATGTATTGGCGGGCAATAGGTGTAGAGATCGCCAACATCTCCGCCGTCGATAAACTGGTTGAGGGCGGCGTAGCTGATGTTGTGGACTTTATCCCGCAGCGTAACCGTGCCGTTTGCCGTTTCGGCCTCAACTCGCAGGAACTCGTTCTCCAGCCAGGTAGAGCCAGCCTGGAGTGTAGTCTGATAGCTGGCGGCCGGAGGTCCGGCTCGGCTGCCATCCGCCGCTGGACCGCCTGATGTCAGCGGCTGCAGAAAGAAGACTTTGCCGCCATAGGATGGCACATCCTCCGCGAGCAGAAGCAGCTCAATGGTCGGAGCCTCGCGCGCGATAATGTGGAACGTGGTCACCTGCTCATTCTCCGCGTACTCCCGAATTTGAGCCAGCGACTCTTCGATGGCGTTGAGGTTCGGGGTGCCGTGCTCGGCGACCAGTACCTCAATCGGGACCGATCCATCGCCCCGGACGTGACCGACGTTGGCTTCGAGAATGCTATATCCGAGCGCACGACCTTCACTTATGAGACCAAGCATACCCACCACCAGGGCCTTGTCGACCGACTCATCCACCAGCTCCGTGCCCTTGTGGGCGATCACTTGATGAGGCAGTGGCCGCTCGGTCGAGTCTACCACCTGGAACCTTGAAAATTTCGTCTGGGCGGTACAGCGTACCACTTCGGTTCGCGGACCACTGGAGGCATTAAAGACCACCACGGGTACGCCATTTTGTGGGCCGAGAGTTGGCACCTTCGCCGCCAGGCTACGCAGCGCCCTATCGGTTAGTTCGCCGGCAATCTGCTGGCTCTGAGCAAATCTCGGCAGCATCTCACGATGCACCTGGTCGATGCCGCAGCCACAGATACTATCGTGCGGATGATTCTGCATCAGGAATTTCCAGGCGAGCTCCAGCTGAGTCTCGGGGAAGGGTTCCCCTAGCAGCCATGCCCAGCAAGTAGCCGGCTCAGCCCATCGGGTAAGCAGAGCTTCGCCGGCGGCGTTGTGCTGCTTCAGCCAGATGCGGGTCGAATATACCCCCGGCAGCAGGTGAGCTCGGTAGCTGCTTCGCAGCTCACCGGTATGGTTGGGCAACTCCAACTCGGTCGCGCGCAGAACGGAGATGTACTCTGGAAGCGTGCCAATACGCAGCTTGAGCCGGCTCTCCGCCAGCCGCCGATTAGCCAGCTCGATCGCCTCCGGCAGGCCAGCCTGCGGCATCAGGTGGTCGCTGCCGTTCATCAGGAGAAGGGTCTGCCTGCCGGCGGCCCACTTTCGCATACGTCCAGCCATCAGTTCAACTCTGGCGGCCAGCGCCTCGGCGTCGAGCGGCAGCAGCGCGGCATTGGCATAGCCGAAGTCATCACAGAGCCACGCCGCCAGTACTTCACTGCCATCCGGAGCGCGCCAGGTAAACGCATCCCGCTTGATTTCCGGTCCAACGCCGCGCCAGAAGACGGCATTTTCGATCCCAAAGCCGCGGAGCAGTTGAGGAAGCTGGGCGATATGTCCAAACGTATCCGGCACATAGCCAACCGGCATGGCTCCGCCATACATCCGGGAGATCGCCGCTCCTCGCTGGAGGTTGCGTATCAAAGACTCGCCGCTCACCAGGAACTCATCCGGCTGCAGATACCAGGGGCCTACCAGAAGCCGCCCCTGCGAGGCCAGCGACCGCAGACGAGATGCATTTTCAGGGCGAATCTCGAGGTAATCTTCCAGCACGATGGTCTGACCATCCAGCATAAAGAAGCTGAACGCTGGATCGGAATCCAGGGTATCCAATACTGCGTCTAGCGTGTCCACGAGCTTCATGCGAAACTGCTGGAATGTCAGATACCATTCCCGATCCCAGTGAGTATGTGGCACAACTAGCAACTCAGTATCATTGTCGCTCATAGCAGCTCCCGTGACCTTAGTATGACCTTAGTATGACTCTCATGATCCTAGTTAGTGTCCAGCATACCAGTGGTGAGGACTACTCAACCAGTTATCGAATCGATCGGTGGATCGATTGGGTGGACTGGATGAAGAGGATGGAATCGTCGACATGTATGACCTGGATGAGAGTACTATGGAAAAAGCCAGCCGGCATCTCTTCTCAGGAGGGGGCGGTGACGAGTGGCCTATATGTAGTCTGACGGGTGGTGGGTGGTACTGGACTCGAACCAGTGACCTCGTCGGTGTGAACGACGCGCTCTGCCGGCTGAGCTAACCACCCAGTAACTTGGTTCCGGCGCCCGATTAGCATATCACGCCCGGTTCGGGGCGTCAACGTTGCTCTGGCCCGATTCCTTGACAACCAGGTTGTGGGGACGGTAGACTGCGGGCAAATCCGACTGCGACACGCACAAAGCCTGGCCATATTCAGTTGGGCGACAGACAGGCGATTTTACGCCGCGAGAGAGTGGTTTTCACTGGATGGATACCGACGATGTCGTACAGCGCATCCTTACTCAGAGAGCCGTACGCTACAGCGACACCGGCCCTAGTCTCGCGCCGGCAGGAACGGCGCGCTTCCGTATGGAGTCGGACCGGATACGACTGGCTTATGCCAGTGCGGCAACCGGCCGGTCGTCCGAGTTGGTGGCGCGGGTACTGGAGTACGCTCAGCCGAGGCGGCTACTGGTGCAGTGGTTGGTGGTACCGCAACGTGGCGGCGAAACCGAGCTGGCGGTGGCGTTACTAGCGGCCGGATTCCACCAGACCGAGGATCTGCAGCTGATGGCGTGTGGAGATAAGATCACCGGCAGGAGCAGCCAAGGCATCACGATCGCGCCCATACTCAACTTACCGCAGATGGTGGACTACGAGTACGGCAGTCGACTCTGCTTCTATGACGAGCCCCATCCGCCGGCCGAGACCGTGAAACGGAGAGCGACCGAGCGCTGGCGTGAACAGCAAGGCGGCTGGTTTCGGTATTATGTGGCAGTGGCTGGAGGGCGGTTGGTAGGCGGCTGTTACACCAGCCTTTTTGAGGATGTCCCCACGCTGATGGGAGTCTACACCCTGCCACAGGTTCGGGGCCGGGGAATAGCCTCCCAGCTGCTGGCCTACGCTGTAGGCGATCTGCTGAGTCCAGAGCGAAATGCCTGCTGTCTGTTTGTCGAGCGTCCCAATCCCGCCAGGAATTTGTACCTCGAACTGGGATTTGTGCCGCTCGTCGATATGCTGACCTTCAACCTTCACGCGAGCTGAGCTGGTGACACCGCGCCCGTCGTCTCTACCGGTAGCGAAACTAGGATGCGGCTCGATACAGCTTGCGGAAGCGTTCCCGGCCACGGGTGAGAGTTTGGCGAACATTGGCGACGGAGATGCCGAGTGCGCCGGAGATTTCCTCGCAGCTCAGCCCATAGACCATTCGCAGCATGAGAGCCGCGCGCTGCCGCTGGGCCAGTTGCTGGAACGTCTGCTCGATCAGGACTCTGTCGGAGATCTGCTGCTCTATATCGCAAGGACCGGCAAGAAACTCGGACTCAAAGGCGGCGGTATCCGGTTCGCCCTCATCGGTGGTACGTGTGTATAACTGGGCGAAGCAGAGCGAGTTCCGGCGCCTAAGGTGGCTGATGGCAAGATTGGTGGCCACACGGTACAACCACGCCTCAGGTCTATCGTAGAGCTGTAGCTCAGCAAAATGTTGCCACGCCCGTAAGAAGGCTTCCTGAGCCAACTCCACGGCCACCTCATTTGTCGGCACCATTCGTCGCAGATATCCGCAGAGCGGCTGCTCATAGCGGGTGAAGAAAGCCTCGAACTGCGGTTGTTCTTCATCCGGCTCGCTGGTGGCCGCATGCCGGTACGCATTTGGCGCCCCCTTGCTGCCGGGCCTTACCGTGGGTACTGTCGACACGCCGTGCTCCTTTGCTCCAGGAAGCGGCGCCGCCGCTAACCTGCCTGGATACCCCACAAGGCTCTCCACGCATAGTAGGGATAGAGTGGCCAGGCCTCACCGAGTGTAAATGTTTGGGCCACAGTCTGACTATGCAATGCTTCACACTTCTCCTGTAGTAGGAATCCAGTGGCGATTGTGTTCCGATAGGTGACTTTTAGGCCATACGACCTCAAGTAGCATCCAGGCGTTATTCGCCTTTTGCGGCACTGATTTCTGATATGCTACACTAGCCAGTGAACCTCGAGGAGTGCGAGTGCTAGAGACATCGCGTAGAGCGAATCATAGCCAGGAAAGCGCCGCGTAGGGCTGGCGACGACCATTTTTACGAGCCGCGGGCTGGAGAGTGTGATGCTGACGTGCTAGAGGTCTATACCCTTATCGCGTATGCCGCTGTGATTGTGTGCACTATTTTCAACGCCTATGTGGTCATTCGTGGGCGCTCGAACGCTACCGGCCGCCGCATCGATGGGCGGCTTCTAGTCTGGTGCAGTGCCTGTGCGCTAATTGGAGTAGTGCTGCTGGTGATGGCACTGGCCGACTGAACCAGGGAGGGGAGGTGCCAGGGTGAGGAGATTCGTTAGGGTAGCCGACCTTGGCCAGGTCACCCCCGGCCGGTTGCTGCGCGTGGAGGTCTCCGGACGACTACTCTGCCTTGCCAACGTCGCTGGAACTATCTTTGCAATGGATGATGACTGCACTCACATAAGCGGGCCGCTCGATCGGGGCGAGTTGGAAGATCATATTTTGACCTGCCCGGTGCATCTGGCCCAGTTCGATGTACGGACCGGCAAAGTAGTGCGTGGACCGGCTCGAGATGACCTTCCCATTTACCGGGTCCGGATGGAAGGTAACGACATCCTGGTGGAAGAGCCGGATCCAATGTAGCGCTTTAAAAAACCGATGATCGAGCTGAAGAGCAAGAGAGGAACGGTGGCAGTTGCGGGGACCATCTCACGTAGTATTCGGTCTGGCGGGAGCGGTGGTGGCGGAGAGCATATTCCATGTCACGACACCACCGCTCTTTCCGCTACCCAGCGATCCAGGCACTCTGGCCAATACCCTGGCGGCCAAAATCGTCTTCTATGGATTCGCCGCGCTAGGCGCTCTGGCGCCGGATATCGACAACGCGAGAAGCACCATCGGGATGCGGGCGGGCTTTGTAAGCAAAGGAATTCAGCGTGTTGCCGGCCACCGCACCTTCTTTCACAGTCTCTTCGGCCTGGCGGTGGTAGGTGCGCTCATCTGGGCCGCGCAGTACAGCATTGGTCTGTTCCTCTACGACCAGCTGGGCCTAGCAGCCGGCGAGCAGCTGGCGAGCGGCGTCGGGCCGGACGCCAATTTTCACTCAGGGGTGGGAATTGCGTTTGCCGGCTTTCTGATTGGGTATTTTCTCCACCTGGTAGCTGACAGCCTGACCCTGGGCGGAGTACCCTGGCTCTGGCCCAACCGGACACGCTTTGGTTTTCCACCGGAGCGTTCCTGGCGCTTCAAGACGGGTAGCGCCGAGGAGCCCGTGGTGGTGGTGGCGGTGGCGGTACTGGTGATTCTCGGGCTCCTCCTCGGCAAATTGATTATGTAGGACACCAACCAACCTAGCTGGAAGCGGTCGCGGTGGCCGTAGGGGAAGCCAGAAGCTGGTTGGTATCAGCGGGAACCCAATTAACGTTTGGCTTGAGCGTCTTGAACACCGCCTGTACCGCAGGGATGGATTGGCTGGAGGCAACAGTGATTCCAGTATCCCCCACCGTGCCCAGACAGATTGAGGTGGTAGCTTGCTGTGAGCTCTGCGCGCATTGCAGCGAATTGCCCAGGTTTGCTCGCTTAGGTGCCTCCGAAAAACTCAAAGGTGTATCCCCAGCTACATTCCAGGTGATACTCAGGTGACCACCGTAGACCGGATCATGTATGGATCCACCGGCCAGAACCAGGCAGGTGCCCTTGGGGAAGCTGTCTGGCAGATAAGGCGTAAATCCAAGCTGCGCACTCACCGTTTGCCAGTCGGTAAGCGTGCTATCCGTGGCGCTCCCATTGTCGATAAACGCTATGGAAACCGTATCGCACCAGGGGACCTGTGCGGCTGTCAAGCTGGTCGAGACTGGGGTAGTGGAGTGACTGCTTCCCAGGCTGCACCCACTCACCAGCAACAGCGCTGCCAGAAGGGCGGTTCCGCCGGGAAGTAGCCATACGCGGCCGGCGGTCCATTGCGGCACCGTGGGCACGTGTCGAAATTGGTTATGACGCTTGGTTACCTCAGATAGCTTAGATCGCATAACTGGATAATCTCCCTATAATCTCCCTGCCTTGCGGCACGTCACGTACGTGGTGAGCTGTCCGGCCAGCCGGGTATAAGCCGGTGCGCTCGAACGGCAGTGCGCTCGATTGAGTATAACGAACGAACCCCGCCAGATTTCGCCGAGATCAGACTTTTATTTCGTCTTTTTGGACGTCTTTGGCTTTCACTCGCGGCCTGCCACGGGCCTAAGCCCGCACAATTCCCTGGCGCCGGCGATCTGTTTGCTCTCGGCCGTCCAGTCAGGCCGGCCGTCCTCTCCTTCTTCGATAGGAGTCTCCAGCAGTACGGTGGTCTCCGCAAGGCTTGGGTGGGTGAGAAAAGCTTGCAGTCCTGCCCTCGGTATGATGCCCTCGCCGATGCGAGCGTGATTGTCCAGATGGCTACCCAGAGCCTTGCGCGTGTCATTGAGATGGATCACTTTGACCCGCTCCAGCGAGATGGCCTCGTCCGCCTTCGCCAGGATCTCTCGTGCGCCTTCGGCCGTCCCAATGTCGAAGCCGGCGCTCCACAGATGTGCGGTATCCAGGCAGACGCCGAGGCTCTCCCGATAGCTGTCCAGACTATCCAGCACTCGGGCCAGATTCTCGAATCGGCAACCCAACTGGCCGCCTCCGCCGACGTCGTTTTCGAGTAGCAGCATCACCGGCTCCGGAGAGCCTTCCAGGACCTGCTTGAGACCCCGGATGAGCTGCTCTATGCCGGCGTCCTCGTCGGCTTTGCCATGACTACCGACATGAAACACCACGCTGCTGCCGCCATGGTCTCGTGCCCGTTCCAGGGTCGCGCGTAGGAGATTGACGGATTCGGTACATACATCCTGGCGTGGCGACGCCAGGTTGATGAGATAGGCGGCGTGGACTACGATCGGCTCGATCCCTTGCTGTTTCGCGGCCTGGACAAAGGCTTTAGCCTGTTCGGCATTGGGAGTCGGCGGTTGCCAGCCGCGCGGGTTGGTGACGAAGATTTGTATGGCGTCGCAGCCGACCTCATGCGCGGTCTCGAGCGCCTGCACCGGCTTACCGCCAAGCGGCATATGGCGACCCAGTCGCATGAGTACTCCCCCTTCACCGCACTAGGCCCGAAATTCACATCACTCATCGTCGGTAGAGATGTCGACCGCTCTCCGGATTCGCCTGGCCGCCAGGGCACGGTCGGCCTCCAGGGCCTCCGTCTCCGTAGCGGTGGGCTGGGGAAGCGCTTCCAGGCTGCTCAGGCCAAACTGTTGCAGGAAATCCGCGGTAGTGCCAAAGAGTACCGGCCGTCCCACGGTAGGCGCACGGCCAACTTCAATGACCAGTCCGTACTGTAAGAGGCTGCTGAGGGCACGATCGCTGTTGACGCCACGAATAAATTCAATCCGAGACCGGGTAACAGGCTGTCGATAGGCAACTACCGCCAGCGTTTCCAGCGCCGCTGAGGTCAGCTTCATTTGAGACGGCATGCCCAGGAGAGCGGCCACGAACCGAGCATTTTCGGGAGCGGAGACAAACTGCACCTGGTCCTGTGTTCTTTGCACCAGTAGCCCGCGTCCCGGTTGCTGGCAAGCGTGGCTCAGCGCCGAAACCGCTGAGCGCAGCGTCCGCTCGTCTATCTGGAGCAGCTTCTGCAGCTCGCTTTCCCGCAGAGGGCGTCCAGCGACAAAGAGCAGGCTTTCCAGAGCTGAACTGAGCCGCTCTATGTCATCGGATGGATCCGGCAAAGATGATCCATTGGCTGTAGGTCTTGGCATATGGGCGATTATAACACGGGGCAGTCAGCGAATGCGAGCGCTGTTGCATCCTCTCACCGGCGTGCTATACTAGTTCCGCTGGTGCTCACGTCCTGCGTTACTATAATTGCAATAATTACTGCAGTAATTGCTACAGTGTCTATTTTCGCTCGTGTCATCCAGTTCGCCGTGGCACCACCAAGCACAGCAGAGGAATTGAGAGGGCAACGGCATGCAGCGTTCGGGACGCTTCGACAGGTGGAATTCTAGTCAAAACCATGGCATGGGAATGAGATGCGGCATGTTTCTGGCGCTGGCCCTGATTGGGACTTTGGGGCTGCTTGGTATCTTACCCGGCTCGCTTCTGGTGGCCAGTACCGCGTATGCCGGTAGCAGCGGCACGCTGATGATCATTGTCCCCAGTCCTTCTTCAGGCTCCCCACAGGGTCCGGTGGGAACCAATGTGACCATTACCGCAACTGGTCTGACCGCCAGCGACACGTATGATATCGGCTTTGCCGACCAGAGCGGCTGCAGCTCAAGCTTCCAGTCCTTTGGCTTCACCGGCGTGCCGACGGACACCAGCGGCAATTTTGCCTACACCTTCGCCTGGCCGGGTTCACTGGCCACGGTGGGCACTACGTACTACATCTGCGCGCAGGACGCGTCCAACTCGCTGGTGCAGTCGCAGAACACCTTTACCGTTGCCGGGTCCCAGAGCCCAGCGATCACCACGCAGGCGGTGGCGGGACCGACCCCGGGCGCCGGAACCCCGACTCTGCCGACCAGCGGGTACTATCCCGGCTCGTATGTTGAGATACAGGGCAGCGGCTTCGAGCCTTCGGGGGTAACGCTGGTAGCCTACCTGAGTAGCACGCAGGTCCAGAGCCCATCCGATCTCAGCAACGCCAGCCAGCTCCCGGCGCTGGGAGGACAGGGCATTACCTCGAGCAGCAATGGGCAGGTGACCGCCACCGTACAGATTCCTTCCTCGCAGTCAACGGGCTCCTACTACCTGTACCTGGTCTCCAACGACAGCCAGGCCAACGCGCTGCCCTCGCTGATGGCCAACGCCATCATTGCGATCACGGTGGCGCCCACACCTACCGCCACGCCAGTGCCGCCGACTCCGACACCTACCCTGGCAACGACCACCACGACAACAACGTCCAACAACGGCGGCGGACCAGGCGTGGGCCGGTTGGCCGCGATATTTGTGCTAGGCGTCTTTAGCCTGGCACTTTTCGTCGTCGGCGTATTCCTGCTGGTGTCGGCAACTACGCTTCCTCGCCAGGATCAGAGCCAGGGGTAGTTCCATGCAAGCACCTGACCAGGAAGTGGTAAAGGACCAGCCAGCGGCGGAGGATATGCCTGAAGGGCCGGAGGCGGTCTACCAGGCGCGCTGCCGCCAATTTGGCCACCAGCAGGATTACTACGCGCGCCTGAGCCAGCAAACCGGCGGCAGGAATGTGATGCTGTTCTTCGGATCGGTGCTCTGCCTCTTTGTGGCCGCCTTTGGCGGTAGCTGGCTATTCTTCATCCTGGCGCTGGGCTTATTCGTTGCCTTTGTAGTGTCCTTTATACGGCTCGGCAAGATCAATCTCCAGGTGAAACGTTACCGCGAATACGGCAAGATCAATAGCGAAGGCTTGAGCCGCCTGAGCCGGGACTGGGCATCGCTGCCACTTCGGCAGCCCAAAGATGATGACGCGCCCCTTCCTCCCTACGCCACCGATCTCGACCTGCTGGGGCGCGCCTCACTACAGCACTTGCTCAGCACACCTACTACCGGCAATGGACTCTCCATACTGCGTAACTGGCTCCTGGAGCCGGCCAGCGCCGCGGAGATAAACGAGCGGCAAAAGGTAGTTGCCGAGCTGGCGCCGATGATTGATTTTCGCGATGATTTCGAGTTGAGCGGACGCTTGATGAGCGACGGCGCCGAAAGCGTCTATCAGGTCTTCCTGGGCTGGGCCGAGAGCGGCCCCTGGCTGTCAAAACGCCCCGTCTTGATCTGGCTCAGCCGCATACTCCCAGTACTGACCATCGGCCTGCTGATCGCGCAGCTCACTCACCTGGCACCATATCCTTTGTGGCTAGCGCCGCTACTTATTGGTATCCTTGTGATCCAGGCAGACGGTAAGCCGGTCGAAGTGCTTCTGGATGAGGTCTCGGACCGCCAGCGGGTTTTCCAGCCGTATAGCGAGCTCTTCGCCCTGGTGTCACAGCAAAACTTCACCGCACCCAGGCTGCGGGCGCTGGTAAACCAGCTGACTGCCGGCGGGCAGCGCGCCGACCAACAAATGTCTCGCCTGGCGCGTATCCTGCAATTTGGCGATCTGCGCCGTTCCATGATCTTTCCCCTAATACAAGCGGTTCTGTTGTGGAACTTCCACACCCTGTGGATGCTGGAGGGGTGGCAGCGGGACACCGGGCAATACGCCCGGAGCTGGCTGGAGGCGCTGGGTACTCTGGAGGCCTATACCGCGCTGGCAACCCTGGCCTACGATCACCCCGACTGGGTATTTCCCGAAGTGACGAACAGAGGGGCCGGTGGTCGTAGTGGCAGCCGCGGCAAAGACCAGCGCACGCTGCTGCCGGTCCTGGCGGCTCGCAATCTGGGGCATCCACTTCTGCCCGACGAGTCATGCGTCGGCAATGACGTCAGCATTGGACCTGCCGGCACGTTCCTGCTGGTCACCGGCTCTAACATGTCAGGAAAGAGTACGCTGCTGCGGGCTATCGGCACCAATATCGTGCTGGCCCAGGCGGGCGGTCCGGTCTGTGCGTCGTGGTTCCGACTGGCGCCGGTTACTCTGGCCACCAGCATACGGGTACAGGATTCACTGGAGCAAGGCGTCTCCTATTATATGGCCGAGCTGCAGCGCCTCAAGCAGGTAGTGGACAGCGCTCTCGAAGCCCAGGCTGAAGGTGACCGGATATTGCTCTTCCTCCTGGATGAGATACTGCACGGCACCAACACCAGTGAGCGCCAGATCGCCGCCCGGCATATCATAGGCTATCTGCTGTCGATTGGGGCCACTGGAGCGGTTTCCACGCATGACCTGACGCTGGCCGACTCGCCGCAGTTCAACCGCAGCAGCACCCTGGTTCATTTTACCGAGCAGTTCGAGCGCGGCGCCGACGGCCGCCCGATCATGTCGTTTGATTACAAGCTTCGCCCCGGACTGGCCACCTCAACCAATGCTCTCAAGCTCATGGAGATCGTGGGACTGCCGCTGCCGGATACCGCTGGCTCAGCGGCTCCATCCCCTGACGCTAACTCAGGCGAACCTGACTCTACCGGCCAGGATGCCTGAGTAGGCTGAATCAGCCGGTGAAGCCGGCTGGCTGGGTAATCGCCGATGGTCAGTTACCGAAGATGCTCCCTAGATTTATGCCGGGCGCCGGGCTCCGGTTGGATTGGTCATCTTCGCCGGTAGGCATGTGCAGATACATCGACTGGATACCCACCCGTCCCGGTCCAGTGAAGCGGTTGAAGACCAGGTTACCTGAGCCGCCGAAGATACCGGTCTTGAGGCCGTATACCATGGGCTCCATGTGGACGCTCTCATCCCTATAGATCCACCCGCCGGGCTCAATATCGATCTGCTCACCGGGGCCAAGCACCTTCTCGAAGACGTTGCCGTAGCCATGGAGCCAGACGACGCCTTCCGTCTGGGTAGCGGCAAATCGATCGACGAAGAAGCCAGTTGAGCCCAGCAGCATGTTGCCAATGCCTTGCTGGCGTGAGAATCCATAGTCCAGGTTGCCGGTGGCGGCCAGATACTGGTGCTCCCGTACCTCTATCGCGGCTCCGGGCTGAAGGTGAATCGGAAACACATGACCGGCGCCATCCCGTGAGAAAGCCACCTCACCCGGACCACGAGCCTCGGTCAGGAAGATCGGCATTCCAGCAATGACCCGCTTGAAGACGCCCTTCATCTGGTGAAGTCCGATGTTCAGTCCTGGATCTTTCCAGAGAACAACATGGTGCTCGAAGATAATGGGAACGCTACCGTCGAGCAAGACGTGCAGCACCGGGACGAGCTCGCCCTGTATGCGATAGCTTAGTCCAGGGGCCTGTCCGTCTAGAACGCTGGTCGGCAGGAGCTGCGGTGGATTGGCTTGGTACTGGTAGCCCATTGCGTGCGCCTTTCTCTCTCGTTGTCGTCGTAGCCTTTGTCTCTTGGGCTCAGGTGGCTCAGGTGGCTCACAGTGGCATACGGTTGCCGGTGTCGCGCAGTTGCACAAACGTGCCGCTGCTCTTGACCAGCTGGACACGTTCGGCGGATACTGGGAGCGTGCGAAGGGCATTACAGATGTATCATATTCGAAGTCTCGGCCGCACTCGCCGATGAGCGCTTGGCCTACATGCTGATGAGCGCTATTGAGAGCGGCCGGAAGGTGAATCACCATGCCCAATCGTCCAACGAGACCACAGGATCACGGCGCCGAATCTGAGCCAGATGGCAGCCTGCCTGGTGCTAGGCCTCCTGACATCAGCCAGTTGAATACGACGCTTCTTGTGCCGCGTACGGCTGTCGAGGCGGCAAGTACCACGCGGATCACCGAGCATAAGGCGGCACTCGAATATCTCCGCGAGCTGCAGCAGGCTGTCGTGGTTGAGGTTACCGACGCGCGTAGCCGCGAGCGACGCGCGGCCTCAGAGGAGTTGCGGGGCATCATCAAGCGGCACATCCAGGAGTTGTGGAGCTACTGGAAGAAGCTGGATTGGCAGGCAACTGAGCATGAGCAGGCGATGGAGCGCTTGCGCAATCCAGACTGAGTCATATTACGAGGTCCAGAGCGCGAGAGAGAAGCCGACCACAGACGTGCGTGATACGTGTCCGAGCCGTTATCCGCAACTTACCGGCCTGCGGGTTCGGAGTCATGATACAATAGCCTTAGTATCATGTGTGTTCTGCGTGCAGCTGAATCCGTGGGGGGAGGAGACCGGAGCAGTGGGCAATCAAATCATACAATTGGCTGGGCTCCTGGTGAAGCACGCGCTGGGTGTCCTGTTGCTCTGCTGGCGACGCATGGCACGTGCCGCCCTCATCTCCCTCGCCGTGGGGTTTGTGCTGGTAGAGATCGCCGGATCGATCGCCGTTGGTCACTTCCCCCCTCCAGTGCTCACCCACGTGGTGGCGCTGGTCTTTGCGCTGGCAGCGGCGTACGCCGTGGCGCTTACCGTCATGATTAACGGGCTGATCGTCGGCTGCATAGATATAATCAGGGTACTGGAGGGGGATGGCGAGGCCGGTGCCGAAGCCATGGCCATGGCCGCCGAGCGCCGGGCGGGAGAGGCCGGAGGCGGCATTATGCGCTGGCTGGGCCAACCACGTGCCGCGCCGCTGCAGCTCGACGAACAGTGGTGGCAGACCCAGGCCGACATCGATGCTACCGACGTGTTCCAGAGCACCGCTCCCCGTCCGCGGGTGAACGCACGCCCAGTACAGGCCAAACAGCTCCCACGCATCACGTGGGCTATGGAGCAGCTGGAGCGGTCGGCGGAATGGGCCACCGTCGCTGCTCCAACCGCTCCAACCGCTCCAACCGCTCCAACCGCTCCAGCTGCTCCAGCGGCGACGGCCACTCGACCACTGCCGGCGGTGGTGGCGTCTCCTCCGCCACCGACAGAGACGCCACCACCGGAGGAGACAGCGGCTAGCCCAAGGGTTACGCGTCCAATATCGCGCCCACTGGTGGAAGAGACGGAGCCTGCGGTGGAGGGGCAGCGAAGCATATGGTCTCGCATCAGCAAGACTCTGGTCGGCAGCGTACACCCCCCAATTGAACTCGAAGGCGATGAAGCCTATGGTGACGAGGAGGCATAGATGGCGGAAGAACGCAAGATTCGTGTGCTGGTAGCCAAGCCAGGACTGGACGGCCACGACCGTGGCGCCAAGGTTATCGCGCGCGCATTACGCGACGCCGGCATGGAAGTCATCTATACCGGCATACGCCAGACCCCCCCGATGATCGTGGAGGCGGCGATTCAGGAGGATGTGGATGCCATTCTCATGAGCATACTCTCCGGCGCGCACATGGCCATTTTCCCCAAAGTGATGCGGTTACTGCGCGACAATGGTGTGGAAGACGTGCTGGTTATGGCCGGAGGCATCCTGCCGGATGAGGACATTCCCGCCATTGAGAAAATGGGGATACAAGGAAACTTCGGCCCAGGAACCCCGATGTCCACTATCATAGACTACGTTCGCAGCCACGTCGATCCCGAGCGCCTGAACCAGGATCTCGCGCCCATCAGCTCAAGCACCGCCGTGTCCCAGGAGACACCGGAGGGAAGCACGCCAGGCCCGGTGGCCGACTAGTATGTCCAACACCTACCCCATTGTCGAACGCTTGCTTTCCGGCGATCGGCGTGCGCTGGCGCGGGTGGTTTCCCTGATCGAGAGCAATGCGCCCGAGACACGCTCGATCCTGGCGCAGCTGCACTCCCATGGCGGGCATGCTCACATAGTTGGACTTACCGGCTCACCGGGCGCCGGCAAAAGCACTCTGGTCATGCAGCTGGCGCGCGAGCTACGCCGGCGAGATCAGCGAGTCGGTATCATCGCGGTGGATCCGAGCAGTCCGTTTACCGGCGGCGCCATACTGGGAGACCGCATTCGGATGCAGGAGCTGGCCGGCGACCCCAATGTCTTCATCCGGAGCATGGCCAGCCGTGGCAGCCTGGGCGGGCTCGCCCGGGCGACTCGAGATGTGGTGCGCGCCCTTGACGCCGCCGGCTTTGACACCATACTCGTCGAGACTGTAGGAGCCGGGCAGGCTGAAGTGGAGATCGTACGCGCCGCCCAGACTGTAGTCGTGGTAACGGTCCCCGGTATGGGTGACGACATTCAGGCAATCAAAGCCGGCATACTGGAGATCGCCGACATCTTTGTGGTAAACAAAGCCGATAAGCCCGGAGCCGATCAGACCTCCGCCGAGCTGCGTATGTTGATGAGCCTGGATCAGCAGCGCAAGGATCGCCTCTGGCGAGTCCCAATCGTCAAGACCTCCGCCACTACTGGAGAAGGTGTTCCCGAGCTGGCCGATAGGCTGGCCGAACACCTGGCCTCACTGCGAGAGACCGGGCAGCTGGCCGCTCGCCACGCCCGCCAGGCGCGAAGCGAGATGCTCGCGCTGCTTCACCAGTCGCTGCTCGATAAGCTGGATGCCACTTTAAGCCCGGAGGACTGGAGCCAGCTGGTCGACGAGATCGTGGAGCGGCACCTCGATCCCTACAGCGCCGCTGACGAGATTGCCCGCCGTATCGGCCTGTCGGCGGAGACAGAGTAGATACACACTTACCGAAGAAGCCATAGGTCGAAGTGCCGGACGGAGCACGGACGAATGAGCGACCAGAATCAGGATCCCGCCCGGGAGAGCTTTGAAGTCGAGATCAGCCACCTGCCTCTAGATGGTGAGGGTGAGAGCTTTCCGGTAGCGCGTCTCTCGCCCCACGCGCGCACCTGGCGCATTGCGCTGGGATCCAGCACCTTTCTTGTCTTGCTTGCGGTCCTGGTGGCCAGTGTGCCCGCGCTGCGCAGCCAGGTACGGGACGCGGTGCAGGGCCTCATGCCGATCCCCACCGCCACGCTGGCGCCGGGCGCTGATCTCCTCGCGATCGAAACTGATGTGCCCTGGACCGCCGTCACGTTAGACGGTCACCGCATTAGCGTGCCGCGAGTCGGGGTATCGGTCCCTCAGCGCCTGGCACGCGGAACTCATACCCTGACCTGGACTGCTGAGCCTTTCCAGCCGCAGCGCTGCACCCTCATTATTCCCGACAGCGGCAACGCATCCACGTGTGACGTCACTCTGGAAGCATTGCCCAGCAACACTGCGGATCTCACCGCAGTGGTCTATCTACATGAGTCGCTCGCCAGCCTCACCGCCATCGAACGGCAGGCGCTCATCCAGACTACCCAGGCAGCGCTCTCCGGCTTCAGCGATACCGTGCTGCCAGGAGAATCATACCTTGGAGGCGGCATTGCCACCAATCCGCTTCAGGCCACGCTCAACATGCAGCTGCAGACGGATGGCACATCCGTAGAGGGCTGCTGGTTTAGTGAGTTCACCGCTATCGCCGCTGGGAGTGGTGACTGCACTCTCGATGGGATGTCGTGCCTGCAGTTCTGTACTGTGCCCTGGCAAGTTCGGGTGGCGGACGCCAGTACCCTCGGAACAAAGGAGGAGTGGCTGACCCTCGCGATAGTTCACTCCATGTGGGACTATGCGACCTCCGATGGGCGGGCCATCGCCAGCGACCAGCCCATTGATTCAGGTCAAGCCGCTCTAGACAGCCAGCCAGTGCTGTTGCGCATCGGCTGGGATAGCCGGCAGTGGCAGGTGCGGCCACTCTTCGGCCCAGAGCAGGGGGCACCTATCACCGGCGACGATGGCATGCCGGTGACCGATGACCCTGGCTGCCTGGCGGCCGAAGATATCTTCAATGAAGACATCCCGATCTATGCCACGATACGTTTCATCTCCGGGTCCAACCCAGCCGCGGGCTGCCTGGTTGAGGCCACTCTGGTTGCACCAACAGGGACGCCGGCTCTCCCCACGGTACAGGTCGAAGAGTATCTGGTCCGCTTCGGCTTTGTAGCAGCCGTCAACCCACTAGCGCATCGGCGCAATCCCAAGTTGCCGCTGGCCGACGGTAACGAGCAACAGCTTGCGCGCCAGCTCGCCACGCTTTCCGGAGGGTTGACCGCCACCCTGATCGGCTAGGTGACGCATATGGACCATAAGTCTTGCGCCATCTCCGGATCAAGGATAACCTGTGAGCGGATTAAACGACGGTATTTACGCAGCTTTTTGCACTAGATGGGGAGATTTGATGGCGATCTCGCAAGACGACAATATCGTGGAATTGCAGCGGACTGTTGAGCGGCAATCAGCACAAATCGCTGACCTGCAGGCGCAAGTCGCTACACTGCTAACGCGTTCGGAATCAAAGCGAGGCGTCCATTCTCGCGGAAGTAGTACCAGCAGGCGCCGCATGCTGCAGCGATTAGCGATGCTGGCTGCCGGCCTTACCGTTTTGGGAGCCACCGACTTTTCTCTCTCGACTCAGCCAGCGCACGCGGAGGCAGAAGCACACGCAGATGCCAGCGATGGAGAGACGTTGCAAACGTCGGTGACGTTCACCGATGGGACGTTCGCCGCTACCCTTCCGCCCCTGAACAGTAGCGTAACGTGGTCACGCGGCATGAACCATACGGATGCCACCCTCACCCCCCAGCAGCTAATAACGCAGCATCTTGCCAGCGAGCTGGGTCATACGTTCACTCCCGAGGTACCTAGTCCCGTCGTTATCCAGGCGTTGCTATCCCTTATATATGAGGTCTCGCAGGATGCAACTGACAGCTATGCCTATCCGCTCTACGTGCAGCTTCGGACGGCGCACACCACCGGAGATTGCACCGGTATCAACTCTACGATGTTCCAAACTGGCGACGGCTGGGCGACCGCCATTCATGCCGAGCCGCATCAGGATGACGGAGCCGGCATTACCATTGGGCTCAACGTAGAGGCCAGTCGATCTGCCGGTACCGGACGCATCATTGGTGCCAACATCGAGGCTGCCAACGGCTATGGGGATCAGGGGATCAACATTCAATCCGGACCGGTGTCCACCTGGGGTACCGGATTGAACTTCGACTGGAACTCACAGGGAACCAGGGCTATCTGGATTCAGGGCAATTGGGTGGTAGGTTTAGATCTGGGTAATAATCATATGCGCATGAATGCCGGACAGAAGATCTGTCTGGAACCGACGGAGGCCGTCTACCTCACGTATAATCCGTCGTCGCAGCGGATTGAGTTCTGGCGCGATGGCGATATGGTCGCATCTTTCTAATTGCTACATTCCGAGCTCCGCCACCCGGTCACCGTGAGACGCACGAGGAGCCAACCTTGGTGGCGTTCAGCGTGCGTAGTATCGCGCGATCGCGTGGCGCAGCGCTTCCGGCCTCGGCCGGCCCCAGGCGACCAGCTCCAGATCAATGTAGATACCCGGAAACCGGCGCAAGCCGCTGACCTGAGCTAGGCGAAGCCCCGCGGGTGAGTTCGCGTCGAGCTGGTAGACCTCGAAGCCATACTCTGTCGCGAGTTGATCGAGCAACTGCTCGACTTCATTGCAGCCTCAGCCATGGCTCGTCAGCATCAGCACGCCCATCAAGCTATCTCCTCTATTTTTGCACTCAGCCATTGTAGGCGATGTAGATCAATTTATCGCCATCCAGATCACCCGTGTACTGATATGCCGGACGAGACGAGGCAGGCACACCAACCACCGTGCTGAGCGCCTGCTGCAACCCTGCCTGGTGAGTGTATTCGAGTGCGTAGGTGTAGCGTCCGTTGGCGAAATGTAGCGCAGCATGAGGTACCCGCCAGGAGAGGTACAGCGTGTAGGACGTGCCGTCCTGAATAAGCAAGTAACCGCCCCACATCTGGTATCCTGGCTGGTCGCTGCGACCGATCCGGTCGTCGCTGTTGAAGTTCGTGAACCCCTGCAGCGAAAGCAACTGGGCCGTGGCAGGAGCGTAGATACGCAGGTAGGTAAGGTAGTAATCTGGACCATACAGTTCGGTTGGATTGGTGACGTCGAATCGGTAAGTCAACGTCAGATGATGGGTAGCCGTGCCCTGGCTATCCAGCACCACGTCATCAGACTCCGCCACCGTAACAAACTGGCTGCCTTTATTCCCGGACACGTTAGCGTCAACGATGCTGACGCTGTCGACCGGCGCCTTGGGAAACGCGCCGTCAATGTGATACGTGGCGAGTAGGCCCTCACCAGTGGGATCACTCACGTATACCTGAATGTCTTTCGAGTGCACACTGGCGATGAGGTCCTTACCGATGGTAATCTGCTCGGAGAGTGAGAGACTGTGCAGCTTCTGCAGAAGCGCCTGGCCCAGCAGGGCAGTAAAGCGCTTGGTAGGCGAGCTGATTTGCTCGCTAGACGGTAATGGTGCTAAGGGCTGCTCGCTGGGCACCAGCTCGTAGAGATGGATCAAGTGCTCGAGATTAGTATCGGTGACGACCTGGCCATACTGGGGCAGGGCAATCGGCCCAAGAATGTGGATGACTCCCTCGATGGCCGCCGGCGTCACAGCAATTACCCCCTGAACCGTGGGACCACCTTCGCGTACGAGCTGCTGCATGCCCAGTTTGGCCGAGGTGGGGAAGTCACCGGAGAGGTTCGAGTCCCGCAGGCCGTAGATCGTGTTGTACTGCCACCATGAATACTGCTGTGGCGCCGGCGACACATCGCCATGACTCTCCAGGTAGGGACTATCCAGTAAGTAGGTATCGCTAATGGTCAAAGGCTGAATCTTGCCGTTCACGACGGTCATGATGGCATAGTTCCCGATGAATCCACCACCCGGACGCATTTCGGTGCTATCCATCAGCTCAATCAGGTATTTGCTCGGACTATCCAGGCCGAGCACGTTGGGCAGGACATCAAGCGCTGTGTTTACCTGGCCCACGACCGTCAGGATCTGTGGCCACTTTGCCAGGAGCTGTCGCACCTCCGCTACCTGCTGCGGCTTCACCAGTGAGCTTGGTAGCACGGAGAGATCGGCGCGCAGTGCATAGCCAACCGCCGATTGTAGATGCGCAAACCCCGCAGCTAGCCCCGCCCGCAGTTGGTTGTAGCTGGCTGTGTCGAGCACGGGCGGCGGGGGAGGGTCCCCTGCCGAAGGCGAACTGCCACTGGTCGAAGCGGTAGCCACGTGAGAGCTGGCAAAAAGGCCCCCCTGTAAGATCTGCAGCGCGAGCCGGCCATCCTGAGCAAAGTCACCCCCCGCCAAGCAGAGCTCATCTGCGGCAGCAGCGAGATATTCGGCAGATGCCAGCACGGAGCCTGTCCACGGTAGATGGCTGGCGACCGCAAACGTGCCCTGCGGCTGAGCAAGCATTCGACGTAGCGGGCCAAAGTCCTGCTCGGCGGCGCTCAACTCCGCCTGCACCTTGTTCAAGGTGGTGTTGTTGAGCGCTTGGTCGATGTGATTCAAGCTCACCAGCGCGCGAACGTCCTCAAGGTGTTGCAGTCCATCGTGAGCGAGGGTGCGCATCCGTTGAAGTTGCGCCGTCGCGTTTACCCAGCCGCCGATGCTGAGACCGGCGAAGGTGAACAAGATAAGAACCACAAGCAAGAGCCGGAGCCCACGAGAGGTCTTCAGTATTGATGCCGGCAGCTTTAGGCGGTGGAGCAGGCCATAGAGACCAGGCCGAGCCGTCTTGCCACCGAGCCCTGGCATGGGGACTGTGGGAGCGTCAGACACAGCATCGTGCGCATCCCCACGTACCAGTCCCGGGCCAGGCGCCAGCATGGGGACTGTTAGAGCATCATACACAGCCTCCAGGTCGTCCCCACGCTCCACCCTCTGGCTGGGGGCCGGCATGGGGACTGTGGGCATGTCTTCCCATTGCTCGCTCTGCTTCATCCACCCACCCTCAGGTCATGCGCCTTCCACGATCGCCCGGGCCGGATCACTTCGCCACATCAATCCCTGGCGACGACAGCGGATCTGTGGTGTGCTGGGACGCCACCAGATAGCCCATTCGCTCGAGTTCCTGCAGCAGCGCGAGCGTCTCGGCGTGCATGTGCGGCTCGTCGGGAAGGAGCGCGGCTAGCTCGGCGGCAATCTCGTCCGTTGACAGAGTACCGTCGCAGTAGTCCCACACGAGTGCTCCAGCTGCGTTGAGTGCGCGCCCCTCATTTGCCACCGGATCGAATAGCAGGCACGTGCCATCCGGCATGATGTGCGTCTCAATGTCGGCACGCTGACAAGGACGCGCGGTTTCGACCATCCACTACCCTCCCTAGTGAACAACACCGTGGACTACCAGTGCCGCTCGCCTGCAGGCGAGAAAATATCGAGCTGCGCCTCCAGTGTCTCAAACATGTCAAGTGCCTCGGGAAGGGACGAATACGTCAGCGAGAAGGGCTTCACCCGGGTAGCCAATCTCACTGCGAGGCGTCGCCGCTCACCTGGAGAGGGAGATTCCTGTGCGAACTCCATGTTGAGCAGTTGGGTAAGGCACTCCGCTTGCGTGATAGGAACACAGTTGGTCGCTGCGTTCTCGACATAGCGCGGGATGACCACGGAGCGTACCGCGGCTGGCTCACCCCAGTGCCGTGGCCGATAGTAGGACTCTAGGCCGCCCACTGGACCTTCCAGCTCGACCCCTATGTCACGCAGGATCGCTAGAGTTGGCACGGCAAGGTGGCAGGCGCGCCGGCAACCAACCGCGACGAGCTCACCCTCACGCTCTATCAAGGGACACACGTCGTCAGTCAGCGGCAGCCACCCACGCGCAGCAAGGGCAAGCGTGAGCGTTGTTTTGCCTGCGCCGGAGACGTTCGGCAGCAGCACGGCGCCGCCATGGCGTGTGACCGCACCGGCGTGTAGCACAAGAGAGGCACAACTATAGCGGACGGAAGCAGTGTACGCCTGCCATTCGAGGCAGCTTGCCACTTGGGCTTCATCATACAGTGGCGGGCAAAGTGCCGCAGAGCTCTCGTCGGTCACGTGCCACTCCGATTCCTCG
Source organism: Ktedonobacterales bacterium (assembly GCA_052143275.1). GTDB lineage: Bacteria > Chloroflexota > Ktedonobacteria > Ktedonobacterales > JADMIN01 > JAJPKE01. The sequence continues at coordinate 21,621 of JBKQTH010000109.1, forward strand.
CGATGTAGCATGAGCTTCGTGGAGTGACTGGACGGTAGCTCGATGGCAACAGTGCTCGGCCCTAGCAGCTCATCCAGGCGCTGCGCAAGCGTGTCGGCTGTCTCGATCCCATGCACCGTGACGACATGACCGAGAATCATAAAAGATTGGGCAGTGCTTTGGGCCATGTGCATCAGCTTGGCGGCTCCCGTTTTGTCATGAAACGTAGACTTCTCTGCCGGTAGATCTTCGGCAGAGAAGATGAACGAGGACTCGCGACCGCTGTTGCCTTCGCCCTCAGCAGCATAGGTTACGTTATGATGGTGCCGGTAGCGACGTCGCGGTCGGGGTCGGGGGTATCGGGGTCGGAGTGGCATTGGGATTGGTGGTGGGGCTACCCGACACTTGTTGTTGCGCGGCCCCAACGTAGTGCGACACGATGGACGGCGAGCTCGCGCCATTCCGGGTCATGGCCACGCCTGCTACCGCAGCCGCGCCAGCAGCGCCTGCCGTACCAATCACCGCTGCGCGGAGGAATCGCCTCCGGCTCTGTGGGTCGTTAAGTCTGTCCGACGGAACTTGCTGGGTAGTGTTGTCGTTGTCTTGGGCCACTGTACATCTCCTGTGGCTAACGCCACACTTGTCCGCGCCGAGCCAATTTGCGGACCGCCAAACCAACCAGAGTAGGCACCTTGTTCAGTACGGGTGCGAGAGTAGCATGGGAACTCATCCACTCATGGCGATTGCCGTACAACCATACGGACACGACTCCGTGTGGCTGTCGATAGTCTGTCTCTACTGTGACTAACGAACAAAGCGGGGAAACGGAATCATCCGATGGAGCACTCGTGACATTTCAGTGCTCTCACCCTACCTGCCACCAAATGGCCATGACCGGTACTACACCTGAGACCACGCTGCCAGAAACATAGTTCCATTTCGCAGCCGCCAAAGTCCCCATGTGGACGGAGCGTGGACTGTCTTAGCGCCAACTATACGGGAGGATGTACCGCTTGTCAACTATTGAGAATCTGGATGCTGTGGCTAGGCTGTAACTCCAGTGTCCCGAACACGTCAAGAGCCTCGCCAAGTAACGAGTAGGTCAGTGTGAACGCAGGCACTCGCGCCGCCAATCGAGCCGCGGTGCGTATCCGCTCCTGCACAGGGCGGGCCCCCTCGGCGAAATTCATTGCCGCCAATTGGGCAAGGCACTCCGCCTGGGTGATGGGCACCAGGCTGGTTGGCACACTCACGGTGTAACGTGGGATGACGATCCCTCGCACTGGGGCCGGTTTCCCCCAGCGCTGCGGGCGATAGTAGTGACTCAGACCCCCCAATGGGCCCTTCACCGCTATGCCAACGGAGTCTAGGAGAGCCTGGCTGGGCATCCTCAAATGGCAGCAGCGCCGGCACCCCATCGCTACCAGCTCACCATCTACCTCCACCAGTGGACAGATGTCATCGGTCAGCGGCAACCACCCGCGTGAGGCCAGGGCAAGCGTCAGGGTAGTCTTGCCCGCTCCGGAGGCATTCGGCAGCAGCACTGCCACACCACGGCGTGCCACTGCGCCTGCGTGCAGCAGGAGGGGCATACCGGCATGGCGGATGGCCGCGGAGTACGCCAGAAATTCCAGAAACTGCGCCACCTGCTCCTCATTCTGCAGTGGCCGGCAGAGGGGCACATCGCACTCATCGCGAAGGTGCCACACCGCATCCTCGCGGTGGACCATGAGAGTGGTATGGCTGTTGGCTCGCCGCTTGCCGCTGGCAGAGCCCGGACCCAGCAGCTCGTCGAGTCGCTCAGGTAACAACGCGACTGCCTCGAGTCCAACAACCGTGACGACATGGCCAAGGAGTGTGTAGGATCGGCTCCGGCTGGCACTGTGGGTCATGGGCATCAGGTGGACTGCTCCTGTGTTTTGCTTTCCTGGTGCTTGGGCCAGGGCCATCTCCCCCTACGCGGAGAGGCCGGGAGACGGCCTCGGCAACGCACCTTTCTGGACTTGCCCTCAGGATGCTGTGACCTTCAGCATGAGCGTCTTGGATATTGGACCTGTCAGGATGCCCGTGAACACCGTGGTATCCCCCGAACTCGGGACAATCGTCGTGCCATTGCCATAAAACATATGGACATAGAACAGCAAATCGGCATGTCCAATACCCGTGGCAGTATATATCGGTGGAGGTGACGCGGGTTGTGAAACCGAGTTGCTTGGCGTTAATGGAAATGATGGGCAAGCAGAGGTGAACGTGCCGGGAACAGCTGTCTGCAGATTTATTGACGTGGTTGTATTATAGTACGCCCAGGGGTGCGTAGAGGAGGGACTATCGAAGTCTTGGATTTCGCCGTCCCCGTTGCTGTTAAAGTTCTGTTGCAAGTCAAACGTGTAGGTGCCTGGAGTCATGTACTCAGCAAGGAAGATGAAGTAGTAATCACCTCCGCTATAGTTAGTAGTACACACGTAATCTGCGTTCTCGAACCCGACGCCAAAAACTGGAGGGGTGGTCTGCGCTGCCCGCGCCGCCAGGACGGGCCTCAAAATGGACGGTGCCTTACCGCCGCTGCGAGCCACGACCGCTCCGGCCACGCCGGCCGCTCCGGCGACGCCCGCGGTGCCCACGACCGCTGCACGTAGGAACCGCCGCCGGGTGTATGGATCGTTGAGTATTTCCGCAGGGTGCTGCTCCGACATGTTGCCTGTATCGTTGTCTTGCGCCACGTGATACCTCCTGTGGCAGCTGCCACAGCTTCCGTCGTTACCATACAGACGGCCATACGCCACTCGTGGGCCTTAGTTCCCTTGCTGCACGATCAAGTGATGAGTTCTTTTAATGAATAGACCATGAGCTCGGTACGCACGTTTGCACCTGACGAAATCCACGCTAACTGGCAGAGACCAGTCGCGCACGTGCGACCCTTTCTTCACGTACCTGCAACGAACAAAGCGGTGAGCAGTAACGACGTCAAGGAGAGTTAGAGATGCTTAGGGCCTTCCGCCGAACAGTCCATCCTCCTGCCATCCAGAGAGCTGAGCGGAGGGAAGCAAGAGGAGTGGGCCCGGAATGCTGGTCCAACTATAGCCAATAAAAGGACGCTTGTCAACCACGTGGCATTCTCGGGCTCTCACTTGACTGCGTCACGGCCAAAAATGTCTGTGGTGAAGCACTGTGCTGTTTTGAGACTGAGTTATCCCGTAAGTGCCTGATACGTTACAAGTTACCGAGAGAGTAGGTCGCGCGGTAGCGGTTCTGTACGGCCAAAGTGCTACGGATTGTACTTCACACAACGCGGACTGGATTGGATGATATGCATGAAATCCATGACATCCATACCCTAAGGGGGGTTACTGAGCGTGTGGGAGGTGGAGCGGACGCAGTTGCACAAGGCCTCCTGTGGCGCTGCGGCCACCGCACGCTCTCCGAGGAGGATCTTCGAGAGCTGCGTGCTGCCGCCGGTCAGATCAGCCCAGCTGAGTGGGAACGGCTGGACGTGCTTGCGGGCGAGCAGGGCATGCACGGCCTGGTATTGAAGCATACTGCGGCGGCGGGGCTGCTGCCGGTGATGCCGGAGCGCGTGTCCCAATCTTTGCTCTCCGCGTATCGCGCGTCGTGGATCCGCAACCGCCGCCTGCGCGGCCAACAGGCAAGTATCATTCAGACTCTCAGCGCGCGCGGCATAGAGGTCATGCCGATCAAGGGTGTGGTACTGGCCGAGCGCTGTTATGGCGAGCTGGCCCTGCGTCCCATTACCGACCTGGATCTCCTGGTGCATCGAGCCGATGTGCCTGCCATCGGGCGAATTCTGGTTGGGCTCGGCTATCAGGCGCTGCCGGGCGAGCACGATCCGCAGGACTTCTATGGACTGGTCTACCATACAGTCGCCTATTATGGCGGCGACATGGACCTCATTGAGGTACACTGGGAGCTGGCTAGTCTACCAGCCTATCTACCGCGTCTGCGTGCCGATGACCTCTGGCGCCGCGCAACGCCGATCCAGTTCGCGGGACAGCCAATGCGAGTGCTCGCGCCCGCCGATGAACTGCGCTACCTCTGCTTCCACTACGCCGCACAGCACCAATCCAGTCGTCTGATCTGGCTCGTCGATATTGCCGAGCTCGTGCATACGCTGCCGGAGGAGTGGGAGTGGCCGGCATTCGTTGACCGGACGATCACACTGGGCCTGGCAACTCCAGTGGCGGTCTCGCTCGAGCGCGCACAGAGTCTGCTGGGGCTGCCTCTTCCGGGCGGCGTCCTGACGGATCTCTGGCGGGCGGCGGCGATGCGTCGCGAGATTTCGGCCTGGTCTTCGGCTTCGGCCATCTTTCGCCGTCCGGATTCGCTCCTGCATCACCTGCTCGTGCAGCCCCGCGCCAGAGAGCGGCTGATGCTGCTACGTGCCCTGGCCGTGCGCGCGGGGCGGCGCTGGCGTCGACAGGCTGTTGACGCACTCACCCACTTCGGCACGGTGCTTTCCGCGCGGACGGCGTCACCAGACCAAGGTGCATCCACGCGCCGGCAGGAGGATACCCTCTCTGGGCAGCTCGCTACGTTATCTCTCGCTCTCGACGAATCCGAACCAGCCCAGCAATTAGCGCTGGACGCGCAGGCGGCGTGGTCGGATCCTCACCTATTCTATTGGCCCCTCAAGCGCTTTTTCGACATCGTCGTCTCGGTGATTGCTCTCGTCTTCCTGCTGGTCATCCTGGTCCCCATTAGTATCCTGCTCTTTGCCGAAGACGGTGGACCGCCGCTCTATCGTGGTGAGGCCGTGGGTTACCGTGGCCGCCATTTCAAGGTATATAAGATCCGTACCATGCACCGAGATGCCCATGTATACTTTGATCAGTATCCTGAGTTCAAAGCTGCATTTCTGCAGAATTACAAGCTCGCGGATGATCCCAGAGTTCTCAGAGTCGGGGGGTTCCTACGCCAGACCAGCCTGGATGAGTTGCCACAAGCCATCAACGTTCTGCGTGGGGATATGAGCTGGGTTGGACCTCGCTATGTAACGCCGGAAGAACTTGAGCGCTACGGCACATTCGCCCAATTGCGCCTTTGCATGAGACCAGGCATCACCGGCCTCTGGCAGATTAATGGCCGTTCAAATCTTCCTTATCCATTACGAGTGGTGTATGATCGCACATACTATTACACCCGCTCGCTGTGGACCGACTTTAAGATATTCTGGCGCACAATCCCGGTGGTCTTGAGGCGCACCGGGGCAGTATAATGGTGCTCCGATGGAAATCACCGGGCGTATATCAAGTTTATAACCGGCGTTAGTCTGCCAGCGGACAAAGAAAAACAGCACCATCATGACAGCCAACGGTAGATGGGTGAAGAACTGGGCCGATCCGGGCAGCGATTCGGGCATGGACACAGCCCGCGTGAGTGGATCGCCCGAGCTCCCGATGCCTATGTCTACACCGACGAGACGGTCGCACGGACCAAGAGTCGGCCATTCCAAAGATCATCTGCGCCTTCTGCTGGTTACCTGGTCCCCATCCGACCCAAGGATGCAAAAGCGCCTGCGGCTGTTGTCCGCGAGCCTTCGCAGCGCCGGCCATAGTATCATCGTGTGCGTCCCTCCGGACGCCTTGAGCCCTAGGCACGCCGCAGAGGCAGACAATGCCGGTGTGGAGTACATCTTCGTACGGCAGCAACGCAACGCGTTCACGTTCGCACTGGGCAGCTGGAGTACTCTTCTGCGGCGCTTCCGGCCAAACGTCATTCATCTGTGCCCGGATGTGCCGCCCCGGTTGGCGCTTAAACTGGCAGCCTCAGCACAAACACGGCTGCATCCACCCATACCCGTGCTGGTCGAGACTCATTCGCAGGTGACGCACGTCATGACAGACGCTTCGAAAGCGAGCGTCCGTCATGGTGAGTCATCACTGTGGACAAAGCTCTATCGTCGCCCCGAGACGCAGCTTGTCTGTCCTGATCCACAGACGCTATGGTGGTACAGAGAGATGCTGCAAATCCCAGCCTACCGCCTATCACTCATCGGGAGGAGATACACGCCTGCTGGTGAAGGCGGGAATGGTGGTCGAATAGGATCAAGCTTGCTAGTTGCCAATCAACCGCAGACCTCCAAAATCTCCGCAAGCTCAGATGGTGCAACATTGCTTCGACTTCTTGTTCCACTCCTCGCCGGCCGTGACTCGCTACCGGTCATCGCCTACTCCAATTTGCGCCGCCACCTGCAACCGCTGCTCGCCAACCAGTCAAATGAGGTACCAAACAGCGTAACATACGTAAAGTGCTTTGCCGACTGGCTTTCCTGTCTTGGGGATGCCAGAGCAGTCGTCGGTGCGATACCCAGTTCGGACATGTGGAGAGAGATAGGAGCGGCACAAGCTTGCGATGTACCCGTAGTCCTGGTGACAGACGCCGAAGACTCACCGGAAGTACAGTGTGCTGACGGTATTCATTTGATTCACTCAGACCACTTTACGCAGGTGGTCAAGGCTCTTGGCCTTGTCGAGGAGGATGATGGCGCAGCTGCCTCAGTTCGGGACACAGAGGCAGAAGTCGAGTGCTTGTTCCGCATCTACCAGGGAGTGCATTTGCGGGAATGTGAACCATGAGTTTAGGTGGCACGCTTAGGTTCGCGAGCATTCCTGTCGTTACGATCATCGCCCACTTTTGTGAGGGTCACGCCGCATGCTTGAAGATATGAAGATTGCTCTTGTTCACGATTATTGGGTTGGCCTCAGAGGTGGCGAGAAGATATTTTTGGCACTGAAGCAGTTATTCCCCAGTGCTGATTGCTACGCTTTGGTTGGTGGAGCGAACTACATGCCCCATGATTTGGATTTGCCTAAAGTTCAGATATCCCGCATGCGTTTCATACCATTCTCAGGCCGGTATTATCGTGCGCTTCTGCCGGCGTACCCTTTCGTTGCTCGCAGCTTGGATCTCACCAAATACGACCTCGTGATTAGTAGCAGCAGTGGCTTTTGTCACGCAGCACGGGTGTCAGGTACACACCTCTGCTACTGTCACACCCCTAATCGCTATGCCTGGCATGCATATGAGATGACGCTGGCGGCGCAGCCGTCGAAGCTGCGCCGAGCTGTGTTGAGCAGAGTGCTTACCTACGTGCGCCGTTCAGACTACCGAGCCGCCCAGCGGGTAACCCACTTTGTAGCAAACTCCACCGCCGTGCAGTCGAGGATCGCGAAGTATTATCACCGCAACAGCGAAATTGTCTACCCCTTCATTGATATTCGTGAGTTCCGCCCGGCTCGTGCGGATACCATACCCTCCCAGAGATATTTTCTGACTGTGTCACAGCTGCTGGCGTACAAGCGGGTAGACCTTGCAGTGGAAGCCTGCACCCGTCTGAGGCTGCCCTTGAAGGTCGTCGGCAGAGGACCGGAACTGGAGCGTCTGCAAAGACTGGCTGGCCCGATGGTCGACTTCGTCGGTCGGGTCTCCAATGGTGAGCTCGCTCGCCTCTATGCGGAGTGCACCGCATTTCTACAATGCGGAGAGGAGGATTTCGGCATGGCGGCGCTCGAGGCACAGGCTTCGGGAAGGGCGGTAATCGCGTTTGGGGCAAGCGGAGCGCTCGATACCGTGAAAGATGGCGTGACAGGCAAGCTCTTCGCCGTACAATCGGCGGATGCCGTTATTGAGGAACTACAGCGCTTTTCGCCCGATCAGTTTGACTCGAACGTTATTCGGGCACATGCTGAGCAGTTCAACGAATCGCGTTTCAAAGAGGGCATTATGCGTGAGGTGCAGCGTGCTGTCACCACCAGTGCTGACACAACTGACTGAAGCAGACTTCCAGCTACTCGAAAATGGCCCCCGGAACTACTCAGCGGCCTGAAAGGCGTGACGATCCGCGCCCTCGACGACTATGCTGCAGCCCGACTACCACGCAAGTCTCGCCAACTGCGACTCAGCCACGTGGCGAGCACCACGATACCTATAAGCACACCCCACAAGGTCAGCAGTAAGAGCAGCGACAGCGGCCATGCCACGCGCTGAAACTCGGGGCGCGACTGTGCCCACTGGCTGATGGCGATCGCGACTCCGACACCGATCACCACCTCGACCTGCACTCGCCAGCGCAGCGTCTTGGAGCAGATCGGCGACATGACCGCGATGACCGCAATCTCGGTCACCAGGGTCGCATAAGCTGATCCCAGCGGGCCCAAGCGTGGGATCAGCAGCAGATTCAAGCCCAGATTGACGCCAAGTCCGACCATTGTCACGAAGATCATTGCACGTGACTTGTTGATGGCGATCATCAGCGGAGTGAAGACATTGGTTACCAGGGTTACCGCGCCAGCCCACGCCAGGACTTGCAGCGTTGGTGTCGCTGCATCATACCGGCCACCGTAGAGGAGATGGAGCGCCGGCCGCGCGGAGAAGCTCAGCGCCAGTCCTAGAGTCGGCCCAACGATCAGGGCCAGATCGAGATAGCTCTGTGCATAAATGGTCAGACCCTTGGTGCCTTGTTTGTACAGCGCAGACATATGAGGCAGCGATACCACCTGCAACGATGCCGGCAAGAGGGTCAGCACGTCGAGAAACCGGTACGCGCTAGTATAGATGGCTACCTGGATGCTCGACGTGAGCAGACCGAGCAATGGGACATCAATGCGGTAGTACATGATGTTCAGGATGGCGGCTAGTCCCAGCGGAAACGCTGTGCGCAATAGCATCACGAGCTGGCGCGGTCGCGGGCGCAAAGAGGGGTGGAATCGAATCAATACGACAGCCATCGTCACCAGACCAGCAATCACCGTCGCTCCGAGATCCACCGCCGCGAAGATGATGGCGCTGCCGTGATAGAGATAGACGGCATAGGCCGCCGCGCTACCGGCCAGTCCGCTTACCAGCGAGATTAGTAGAAGGTACGCATATGACCCGCGCACGCGGAAAGCGAGCGCCAGCGAGCTCAGTCCAGTGAAGATGAGGCTTGGACCTAGCACAAGCATCAGCCTGCTCACCTCAGCGTCGAATGGCAGCACACTCGTGATGCCGAAGACCATTCCTACGCTGGCAATGCCGAGAATGAGCTTGAGATAGATCACGGTGCCTAGCAGGATACGAACCTGGCGCTCTGAGGCGCCAGCCAGCTCGCGTGTGGCGACTGACTGCACACCAACATCAGTGAGTAAACTTGCAATCTGGACCAGGCTGACCGCGATGGCGAGATCTCCAAAATCAGCGGGAAGAAGGACGCGTGCCGCCAGGATGGTCCACCAGGCGGTGGCCAGCGCACTCACCACTTTGCTGGCAAAGACAACCGCGGAGCCACTGAGCAGGTGCCTGCGGCGGATGGTGGAGAGTACCTCTGTCGAAATGGTGTCACTGGTAAGACCAGGCTCTTGGGCGCGCTGCGCATCCACCTGACGCAATAGTTGTGCGAACCGATAGCCCGCACGGTCTAAGAGAAATTCCTGCACCAGCAGACGCTGACCAGCTTCGCCCATGGTGTTGGCCCTCACGGCATCGTCCAGCAGGGTGCTGACTGCGCGCTCCAATCCAGGTACATCCCCTGGCTGCGTTAGGAACCCGGTCACACCATCAATGACCTGGTCTGGAATGCTGGCGATGGCGCTGGCCACAACTGGAGTTCCCACGCTGAGCGCCTCCAGGATCACGGTCGGCAGCACGTCGTCAAGGGAGGGATGCGCCAAGAGCTGGAGACTTCTTAGGAATCGAAGCGGATTGGACACGTAGCCAAGGAAGGTGACCTGTTCGCCAAGACCGAGCCGTGCTACCTGCCTACGGAGCGCTCGCTCGTACCTACCGGTTCCGGCGATGGCCAGTCGCGCCTGAGGGTGCTGCAGTAAGATGGCTGGCATGGCCGCGATGAGATACTGGATTCCCTTGGCCCTTACCAGGCGGGCGGCACTGCCTATCAGATAGGGCACGCGCTGGGTCTGCCCAATGGCATCAGGGCGGGGAAGAGCAACCGCATTTGGGATGATTTCGAGGCGGCTACCAGGCACGCCTGCGCGCAGTAACTGAGAGCCTAGACGCTTGGAGACCGCGACCACGACCTCGGCGCGCGCGGCCCGGCGTATCCATCTCTGCTGGAACAGCAAGCGATGTGGAAGATAACGAAATGGCGCGTGGACCACCCACACACTCCTGATATCGTACTGCGGCTTGATAGTGGCCGTAAGCAACTGCTCACGCGGGAACGGACAAATGAACGTGCTAGGCTGTTCACACTCCATCGACAGAATCTGGCGCGTGAAACGCCGTCTACCCAGTGGATTCAGGTAGGCGAGTGTGCCTAGGAATCCGCGCCAGCGGCCGATATTGAGCCCGAGGTTGAGCTCCCTGACCTGAAGGCCGCGCGCTCGGGCCTCGGTGACTATCGGGGCTCCAGGCGGCGCCACAAAAAGCACCGTCAACTCCAGACGCTGCAGCTCGTCGGCGATATTCAGAGCATGCTGGATAGCGCCGCCGAAGCCACGGGCATTCACCAGGAAGACGACGCGGCGCCTTGGCAGATTTGCGGGCACACTTGAGGCGACGCTCCAGGAAAGATGCTCGGGTGAGCCGTTGTCGAAGTGACTGTGCCCAGGGCGCTCTGGTGGGCTCGTCTCAGCGATATCTGGTGCGAGCTGTACCCGCTGTATGCGTAGCAGTGTCATGCGTAGCAGTGTCATGCGTAGCAGGGTCGAGACCGCGCAGACGCCGACGAGCACGCCTACAGCAGCAAGAATGAACTGCATCGCGGACAAGCTCCTCTCATTTCCCAGTTCATTTCCAGCGTTCAACGCTCTGCCGATCGCCTGCCAGGTGGCTGGCAGTGCACACATCAGTACGAATGACGTACGGCAATATCTCCCGTAACGTCCTCCCCTCCTCTGCATTCGGTGTTGATTGACATGCGAGGCATAGGCCGCTATACTCGCTCCGACGACATGGCCGGCGGTAGGCTGCATGTAGGGACGCCACCTGCGCGAGGTGTAAAGTTGCTGGGAAGGATGGTGGGGCGTTGCATTCCCGAGCCGCCGACGTATTACCCGCTGGAATCAGGGCTGCTGCGAAACGCGATTGGCACGCCACGACTGTAGCAAGCCTGGTTCTGGTTACCGAGTGGCTCTTCCTGCTCACTGTCGCTGTCCTTCCTTTGGACGTCTATTTGACCTTGCCCGCAGGGCAGAACGGTATCTTTCTGTCACAGGTGCTGACCGCGGAGGCGGCGGCAATGCTTCTCCTAACCCTGCTTGCTGGTAGGATGCTGGGCCACGCCACGGGACTCCGATTGACGTGGGGAGACCTGCTTCCGCTCGGATTGGTGCTGGCTGCGGCCTCACTCTCGGTGATCTTCGCGACCTCCCGCTCGGTAGCTATCAAAGACTGGCTCAAAGTCCTGGGCTTCCTGGGCATTTACGTGCTAGCGCGGGGGTTCCGCGATAGGCGCGGCATTCGGCGTCGCGCGCTCCTACTCATGCTGGGTGGCTTCGTCATCGTACTCATCAGTGGCCTTCTGGGCTACACCAACGGACTGCCCGATATCCCGGAGGTGCTGCTCAACATCCATCGCTCCTCGGCCGCCATCCCCTACAGTACCGTGCTGCGCGCTGAATCAACTTTCCGCTATCCGAATGAGCTCGCCGCGTACCTGCTGATCATGCTGCCATTTCTGCTTGCATGCATCGTCAGTTATCCTCACTGGTTGGAGCGGGCATCAGGGCTCGTCATCCTCATACTGGGAGTCTACCTTCTGGTGATGACGTACACACGAAGCGCGTTGGTGGCTTTGGCCATCACCCTCCCCATTCTGCTGTACCTCCTTGGCGGCAAGCGACTTGGCTTGATCGGAGTGGCCGCAATCGCGGTGGGGGCCGCGGCACTGGCCCTGAAGGGCGATGTCATCAGCTCACGCATCTTCTCGATATTTTCTCTGCAGACTATCGGCTACAGCGAGCGCGTCGCTGCGTGGCGGTGGGCGTGGGACGCCTTCATTCACCATCCGCTCTTCGGCGTAGGAATCGGCAACCTCACCCTGCAGCCGCATGCCCCCATTATCAACCAGGAATTAGGCTTACGTGAGATAGACGCCGAGAACCTCGTGCTCAATGTGCTGGCTGAGATGGGCATCTGCGGACTGGCGGCAGTGCTCTATTGCTATGCCGGCGCTTTACGGATGGCCTGGCAGGCTCGTCGGGCCAGCAGGACCTGGATCGACCGCGCATGGAACAATGGGCTCTTTG